>CAZENM010000001.1:0-49137 GCA_964513575.1 uncultured bacterium
TCATTTACTGGGCGGGCGTCATTTAGGCGCATTGGGCTGATTAGGATACCATCATGTTTACACTAAATAAAGAGACTACCGGCCTGTTGATTATCGATGTACAGGACAGTACATTTCGCGCTGTGGAGCGTTCTATCGAGATTCTCCATTCGATCCAAACTCTGATTAAGGGAACTCGGCTCTTAAACATTCCTGTCTTTGTTTCAGAGCAGTATCCGAAAGGATTAGGACCCACTATTAAGGGAATTCAAGATCTCCTAGAAAAGGATACCCTTGTTTTTTCTAAGCGTACATTTTCTTGTTGGAAAAACCAGGCGATCCGCGACATGATCGTCAAAAGTGGTTTAAAGCAGTGGATCATTGTGGGAATTGAAAGTCACGTGTGTGTTCTTCAAACAGCCAAAGATCTCAAACAAAACGATTTTCAGGTTGCCGTATTAAACGACGCCATTTCTTCGCGTTCGTTATTTGATTTTTCGACTGCCATTGCTGAAATGAAGGAAGACGGGATTCGGATTAGTTCTGTAGAAACCGTTCTTTTCGAACTTTTTGAAACCTCTGAAGCTGAAAATTTCAAAGCTTTAAGCGAGCTGCTGAAGTAACCCCCCATGAAATTCCTTGCCAGCGTGTTTCTTTTATCCTTTCCTCTCCTGTTATCCGGAGAAATACTCTCGCAAGCGGAGAGGTTAGAAGCTCTTCTTTGCATCCGTAACTACACAGAAATCGAAAAAATCTGCACAACGCAACTACTTTCCACCTCTATGGATCAAAAAACTTTTGATCAAGTGATCATCGCTTTAGCGACGATTGAAAATGAGGAGCTTGTCCTTTCCGCATGGAAACAGTATTGCGCGCAGTTTCCGGAAAGCTGTTTGGACAACACGGATCTACTGGAAAAGATTTCGTGGAGCATTATCGGAAAAGCAAGTAAGACACCTTCCCCAATTCTTAGACAGCTCTCAACATTAGCCGGGGTGATTGGAAATGACGCAAAGGGAATCGAAATTTTGCAAGCAAGGATTAACGATCCCAACGCGGCAGTTCGGGCTGGCGCTTTAAAGCTGGCTGGTCATTTGCGTGATCAGAGAATCCAGGATCAGGTCTTAAATTCCCTGCGAAATGAGCGGTCATTGCTCGTTAGGGTGGGGGCTATTCAAGCTGCCGGGGAAATGAATCTCGAAGAAGCCAAGGTTCCCCTTTTCAACATCCTTGCGGATAGGCATGGAGCACTTCAGGAAAAAATCGCTGCCGTTACGGCGCTTGTCGAAATTTTTGACACGGTGGAGACCGAGCAGATCGAAAGGTTTTCAAAAAGCCCTCAGAGTGGATTACGCCTACTCGCCTGCGCGCTGCTGCAACACTTTCCTGAAAAAGGGGAAATTTCCACCGCGTTGCTATTAGCGAACGATTCGCAAGCAGATGTCAGGCAAAAAGCGCTGTATGTTTTAGGGACCCATTTTGCGAAAAAACCCGAAACTCTGAGCATCGCTCGAGCTTGCTTAAGTGACATCAACCCCAAAGTTGCCATCACAGCCTGCTGGTTAATGACCTTAAGTTTTCCGAATGAGGGACAACGAGAGTTCCGAAGGTGGGTAGAGAGCACAAACCCAGAGGCGCGTCGATTTGCCGCCGCGGCTTTAGCCGCCACCGGAAAATATGGTAGTGCTCTTGCTAGGGAAACGTTTAGAAGCACTGACGATCCGTATGTAAAACTCAATCTCGCCATGAGTCTATTAGGTCAGCGGATCGACATTACCCAGATTTGCGATCAGCTATATTCCATACATCAGACACAAAAAGAAAAATGGATGGTCGACGAAGATTCGCTTTTTAAAGTCTTTCTGCCTAGTACCGTAAGGCATGACGACCTGATTCCCAACCTACCTGAAGCTGTCAACCAGATGACTCGATTGGAAATTTTAAATCTCCTTGCCATTATGGAATATCCAAAGACCACCGAAGCGCTTCAGCATTTTCTGATGGAACGGAACTGGGGAATTTCCGGACTGGCGGCGGAGCTATTGTTAAACGAAGGCGACGAGGCGGCAAGTGAACTTGTCACAGCCCTTTTACAGGATCCCAATCCGAAAGTTCAACTGCAGGCCGCCCTTTTATTAGCATTTTGGAATCAAGATCCGCTATCGCTAAAAGTTTTACAGGAACGTTATAACGGGGCCGACTTCAGCACTAAACTTCAGATTCTAGAAGCTTTAGGACGCTTAGGGGATAAGGAGACCCTCCCCTTTTTGAATGAACGGCTCTATGAACCATCGCAGTCGCTTAGGGTTGTCGCTGCTGTTGCTTTACTTCTCCACATTTACCATTAAATAATAATCAGGTAGTATCTAGCTTTTCAGTTAGAGGATTTTCCAATGCTCAAAAAAGTTTTTTTTCTCCTTCTTTTCATTCCCCTATTAATTTGCGCTCAAGAGATGATGGTTTTGCGAGATAACCTATCCCAGGCAAATCCCGGGGACTTCATCGTCACCATGCAAGGGAAAAACTACACTCTTCTGCTCATTCAGGGTAAAAGCGATAACACCTTAACAATCCAGGAAATCACTATCTCCAGCGGACGGGTCACGCAGTCGAGCGGATTTGGTTGGAGAAAATGGATTGAAAATGGGGCGTCGGGAAGTACCTCTTGGGTCCAGTATAAAATCGATCTTAACAACGCGCAGATGGTGCAGTTTAAATCCCTTCAGAAAAGTGGTTGGACAGACCTTCCGCAACGAGATAACTTTTTAACGACGCTGTTGAACTTGCGGCTCCGAAAAATCCCTATCCAGAACAGAAAAAAATTCGGACTGCAGATTATTACCGGCACCACCGATCCCACAAAAGTGTGGCAACCTAAGATGATTGTGGATGGAAAACAGATCGAAGGGGTGCTGTTTGACGCTTGGAAGACCCAATGGCCGAAAGATAACACTGAAATGTCGGGACGTACTGTGGAAATTTACCTTCCCTCTGAAAATGGAAAATATCCTTCTTATTTCCCCTATTGGCTGCAAATTAGCGGTACTATTGGCAAAGCTAAGGTCAGAATCATCGACTCGGGCACAAACCTCAAATCCCCTTACAATTAATATCCTAGGACTATGCACATGTTTGGATTCTCAAAAACGCTATCGCTCTCGAAATGCCGCCGCATCATGCGCCATGCACAAAAGATGTATGAAAAAAACGGGGAAGCCCTTTCTCCCACACAACTGATCAAGTGTGAATCTCTGTTGTCTCAACTTGACCAAGCTTTGTTAGAAGGCAACAAAACCAAGGCCGATGAATTGGCACCTTTGGTGGATAGCTATGTCACACAACACCTTGAAGATGAAAACGGCGTAAAAAAAACAATTAAATATGTTTTAGAAGGCGCGTTAGCTCTTTTTATCGCAATTTCCGCGGCGATTGTAATCAGGCAGGTTTGGTTTGAGCTCTATGAGATTCCCACAGGCTCCATGCGTCCCACCTACCGCGAGCAGGATCACCTAACCGTTTCCAAAACACAATTTGGGATTAATATCCCCCTGCAATCAAAGCATCTTATGTTTGACCCGAGACTAGTTGAAAGAACCGGAGTTGTCACCTTCAGCGCTGAAGGGATGCCGATTCATGACGCAGAAACCACCTGTTTCTATTTCCTCCCCTGCACGAAAAGGCTGATCAAACGAATGATTGCCCTGCCGGGTGACACTGTATACTTCTACGGAGGAAAAATTTATGGGATTGATAAAGACGGAAATCCGCTGAAAGAATTGCTGGAGTCTCCTCCAATGGCACAATTAGAGCATATTCCTTTTTTAAGTTTCGAAGGGGAAGTCGAAGCCCCTACGGGCAGGGAATACCTGTTCTATCAAAACAGGAATCCGATCGGAAAACTAGATATCGCCGGGTTGGGAAGTTTAACCGGCTACGTATACAATGGTAAGGAATGGATCAAAGACAATCCATTTGCCCAAAGAAAAGAACACACAACGATACAAACCTATAGTGATTGGTATGGGATTCGTAACTTCGCTATGGCTCGATTGCTCACCAAAGAACAGGTCAAAGAAGCTTCAGATATAGATCTAAAAGAGATCGGCGAGGGAGTTCTTTATCTTGAATTACGACACACTCCTAGCCTCAACTACCCCCCGCCAATCCCCCTTTCCGATTCTTTTAATCGTACAGCCCTGCTCCCCGCCTATCGCACCTACGTCCCATTGCAACAAACGCATCTAGACCAGTTAATGGACAGCATGTATACCGCCCGCATTGTCATTAAAGATGGAAAAGCACAACGCTACGCGCTTCAATTAAGGCCCTGCGGCCCCGGCTGCCCTAAATTCACCGGTGTCGTCGACGGGACATATGAATTTTATCATGGTAAATTGGAAAAAGTAGGTTTCGGCGCGGTCACCTCCCTCATTGAAAAAGACAATCCGCTTTTAGATAAGACCCCAGAGAATATTCAAAAGCTGTTTAATTTAGGTATGGAGATGAATACGGCTTGGGAACCCAAAGGGAAACAGCAAATCCACTTCCCCAGCCGGTACGCTTATTTCAGAGACGGTGAATTATTCGTTCTAGGGACACCACTATTGAAAAAAGAGGATCCTCAGCTCAAAGATTTTGTGGAAAAAGAACAAACCCGAGAAAAAAACAGCACCGCTTCCCGCCCCTACGTTGCGTTCAAAGACTATGGTCCGCCCCCTAACGCCGACTTTATTCGTACGTTTGGTCTAAAAGTCCCTGAGAAGCACTACTACGTGCTGGGAGATAATCATGCAATGAGCGGAGATGGTCGAGCTTTTGGTTTTGTACCGGAGGATAATCTTCAAGGAATTCCAAGTTTTATTTTATGGCCCACAGGATCACGTTGGGGATTTCCATCCCATAATGATTACCCGGTATTGGTAGAACCACGAATTATTATTTGGTGTCTTGTTGCTCTAGTGTTAGCGATCTGGGGAGCGATTCACTGTTACAGGATCCGGCAGCCGATTTTCCGCAAAAAGACTGGGGAAGCGAGCCGAGAAGTTCGCTAAGCTCCAAAGGGGCGACCTATAGGAAAATAACAGTTTTTGGTAGGTCGTGGAGTCACTGATTTTTTATTTAAAAGCAGAAATAGGTTAAATCGCGGAGGCTAGCCCCGCACATCTGATCTATAATTTCATCTGAATAGCTAATTGGACTGGGGCGTTTGGATTCAATTCGATATCTCCGTAATCGTTAAGATAATAGTGTTTTGGACTGCATGTCCACTTCACGTTATTAATCACGCTATTAGAGTATACAGAGGCGATAACCTCAGCCACAGAGGCTTTCACGCCTGAAAGGTTAATCGACTTTATCTCTCCGTAATGTTCCACTGTCCCGCACTGATTAAGTAGAGCGTTTATAAAAGACACTATCAGAGCGCGCTTGATCTGTTTTTTATGCTGGCTAGCTAAAACTTGTTCCACTTTCGCATTAAAATTCTCACCAGAAAGGGTTAAGGAACCACTCATAACATTAAAGTTCATCTTAAAATCTCCATTAAAACTATTATTAAAAACTAATTATAAAAAAGTTTTTTAAATATCGCGTAAAAACAGTGTAAAGATTTCATAAACTTCATCATATCAAACAAATCTCTTTCGTACAAAAAAAAACAAATTTACTTAATTACAACTAAACTTATCAATGATAAATTATAGTTATACGTTTATTGAAAAATCAAAAAGTTAGACTTGGTTAGTAATAAGTTGAGTAGTTTCTTTTTTTTGCGATAAGGGGGTATCTATGTCTATCGAAAACAATTCACCAAAAATCAATCTAACCACTTCGACAAACACACAAAATTCAAAAATAGAAGGCGTCAAATCTCCTATTATCGGTGGCAGTGGAACGATAAAAAATGTACAAATCTCCCCAGAACTGTCGAAAAAAAATGAAATTTCTAGTGTGCAGAACGGTGCGTTAAATCAGGTTAGTAAGGGGTATAAAAACGTCGAAGATGCACTTAGGTATTTTGACAACCAGGTTAAAGAAAACGATACTGATGCACAGAAAATATTGGATACATATCATAAAACGCGTTTAGTCAATGAAGCCGCTCGAAAAAATCCCGTTACCTCCCCAAAACCTCCTGAAACCCCAACGATTTCTAGACATACCGAAGGTCCCTTGAAGGGTAGGTTAATTGCTCCGTTATCCCTAACTGAAAGCCGCAATGAAAGAAAAGCAATCAACGAATCAAAGCTGCAGATCGATGAATCTCAAAAACAGATTGAGAAAAGTCAGGACACCGCAAAAAAGGCTGTCGACTATTTTAAAAATGATTTTGAAGCCAAATTTGATCCTGAAGCAAAAAGAATTTTAGAAAAATATCAACAAACGCGAGATGTCAATGCCGCGGTGCGAGAAAATCGAACCATACTACCCGCTCGCGGGGAGCTTAAGGCCGAGTTACCACTTGCAAGATTTACAGAAAGACCGTTAGCAGGAAAGTTGGTACCGCCTCCATCGCTAAATACTTTTCAACCAAAGACGATCGATGCGGAAAGCGCAAAAGAAATAAAGGCTGAAGCTACGGAAAATAAAGCAGGAAAAGTAGCCTTGTCTCGACTAGAAAAATTTCAACAAATCAATCAATTCACCACAAAAGACATCGATGCAGCAAGAATGAAATTCTTAAAAGAATCAAATATTCAGGGACTTAAGGATATTAAGATTATGCCTATGGCAAAAGTTTTATCAACATCTACCGCACTAATTTCAATGACATTCAAATCTCTTTATAAAAAGCTAAGAGGGCTATCAAAAGGAGAAATCAATCCCGCTCCCACAACAACTAAAGATTATGTGATCAATGAGGTCAAAAAAAATGAAATACAATTCCTGAAAGATGTGGTCAAACTCCAATCGAATATTAATAGCCTTAGGGTTAAAGCAGGAAGCGATCCGAAAGATGATCGCATGATTGAATTTTGTAACCGTTTAGAACAACCACTTATCCACATCTTGCAAACCGGCGTTCGTTTACAGCTTTGGAATGGCGATGAATCGAATATCAAAACAAATTATGAAGACCCAAAAAATATGAATGAATATCTCGATATTATTGGGGATTATGCAAAAACCCTTCAATCTCTTTCCAAAGAACAAGCAAGCTTTGTTAAAGATACAAGATATTCCAAAGATGCAAATATGCAGAGTGTTGATCTCCTTAGCGGGGCTCCCGCGCAAAGGCTGACAAGGTTTTTAATGCCTCTTTTAGAGTTAAACAAGTTACTTCCGGCAGAAAAACAAGTGAATCTCTCTGTAATTAAATCTAATCTAGAAAATATGAATACAACGTTTGGAATCCCTCCAGCAGCCTAATAGTGGGTGTGACTAGACCTTCAATTCTACTTTTACCCGATTGTACAATAGAGCAGAAAAGCTATCACATGTAATTTAAGAACGAAAAAAATACGCATACAAACTTCTTGCAGTTATAATTACGCTTCAGATAGCATCTTGAATCTAAAAGGTAATAATATGTTTAACGATTTCAATCTCCCTTCCAGAAATGATTTTTCTGATTTTGCTATTAAGTGGACCCCTAGGGTCATTGTAACCGTAGCTATCGGATGTTGCGGTTATTATTCTTTGGGATGGGCTTATCAAGTAGGGCTTATGGCTCGTATCGATCAAATCGCAATTCGAATATTGCTTCCTCAGGTGGGATATATTGGGTTGGGAGCTATGATGCCAACCGTCCAGTGGTACTCCGCTTGGTCCGTGCGAGCGGTGGTTGTTGTCAGCATCACATTTATTTATGGGCAATGTGAAAAAGTTTCCATTGCGGCCTACCGCTATTTTCAATCGAAAAATGCGCCAATAGCTGCACCGGACCCTATTTTATGATGTCTCTGCTAGATTGGCAAAGTGTATTTCAAGGGGAAAAAAGCATCTAGAACGACCCCCGAAGGGGGATTGTTTATTATGTTTATCCTTACCTAGTGCTGTAAGTCACTAGAGCAAATTTCTCTCTTCATTCTCAGCATATTTAAATAATAGCTCCATCTGTTCCCTAGTTTGCACAGATAAGGGCCCTCGTTGCATCCTAGCCGAAATGACTAACGCCGCAATGGTTTCACTTCTATTATCCTGGGTTAACACCCTTTTGGCGACCAATTCGTGAATCGCGCATGCAACGATTAGCGTGCATGTACGCCCTACCCCTGCTCTGCAGTGGATCATCACTATTCCATTCTGATTTGCTTCTCTGATTTTATTCACTTTCTCTACCAAGGCTGCGAGGCGTTCAACGGTAACGGCTTCTCGGTCCATCCAAGATCTAACTTTTACATAAACATATCTTTTAGCATCTTCAGGGATCACAACGAGTTTTGGTTCTTTAACATCATCAAAATCCCAATTTCTTTCCGGGGTATTGTCCCGTTCTGGGGTATTGATATTTTGAAGATTGAAGGATTCCTCATTACTTAATTCTGATTCCAATAAACTTGTTGGGGAAAAAGACCTAAAAGCATGCTCAGACGCAGTATAGTGGTCCGAGTACTCTTCATTAACATGAAAATCTTCATAACACTTTTTTGTGGTCTTATCATAATTACGATAAATGGGAGTGGTAAGGGTCGCTGTATATCCCTCACACTTTTCCGCCGGGATACTATTTGTTAGATTGATGATTCCCTTCACATTGTTTTCTTCAAACGCCCTCCAAAAAAGCCATTCAAACAAATAGGGCTCGCTAAATCTTTGGTCCCCTTCCCTAGCATGATCCCAACGTGGGGTCTGAGTGGCAATAAATAGAGATCCTGGTAGAAGAGAAACATAACTTCCATGTAGGCGGTAGTTTATTTCAGGATTAGCTTCAGAGTGACTGGGATCCATTCGAACTTTTGTACCTTTTACCAACCGAATATCTGGAAATCGATCCTGGTTTGACACTGGAGTCTCTGATTCGGGCTGACAAAAGTTTTTTAAGGCAAAAAACACTTCAGACGGGCTCTTCCCTTTAACATCTATTTTCTCCAAATACTGCTCGTAATTGTACGACTTTACCGGATCTACCGCTGACATAAAAAAACTCCGTATTATTTCCTTAACCACTAATTATAAAAACAAAAATAAAATTCTAGATTAAGTTAAGATAAAAATCACATTAAGACTGACATTCGACCATTTTTTCTAACAATTCAGGTTCTATTTCTTGGATGAACTGCCCTTCATATTTCTGGTGAAGAAGAAATGCGGGTAGGTAGACAACTCCGGTATTCCAGAACTGATGCCGATGTAAAGATCTTTCAATAATTTCTCCATTTTCCACAACTTTTTGTGCAGTGGAGGCACCGAAAGGGAGGTGTAAAAAACTCAGCAATGGAGTTTGCCATTGACCCGGAATTTTTTTAATCAACCCAAAAATAAACTTACAAGGCCCTTCAGGTTCGGTATTTAGCAGATGAATTCGAAATAGATTGGGCATTCTCCAGTCCCCCACTATAGCTTCAATTTTTTCGTGAGACCATTTAGCGCAATTTTCCGACTCAATTTGGTAAACGAAATTACCCTCTCTGGAGCGGCGGATATCTTCGGCGATTCCTTCCATGAAGCTAAAGCCTTGCTCGGAGGTCAATCCAAAAGAATGGTGTGCTTTTTGACGATGGGTATAAAACACATTTTCATCTGGATAGGCGACGGTTGCATGGACGGTTTTGCAAAAAAAGGAAAGGCTTTCGGCCACGGAACCTGGAAATTGGTAAGCAAATTTTCCAAAGTCATAAATAGAATACCGTCCGTCTCCAAGGGGAATAGCCACTTCAAGAAAAGCGTGTGTTTTTTCGAAGTCTAAGGATGGGCTGCTGCGAGATGCTGTTGCGGCAACATTCCATATTACCCCATCGATATGGTACCCGTACATCTTTTGCGCCTCAGCAAGGGATACAACATTAAATTTCGGCAAATATTTCCACCAGCCTGGTTGGTCCACATCAATTACTCGATATTCCTGCATTGTAGCATCCCACCAACCAAGGCGATGGACATTCCAGTTAGTAATACCTTCAGCCATAAACTCCAAGTTACCAACTCTAAGTCCCTTGTGTTTAAATATTTCCAGAACCTGAGCAACGGTTAAGCGATAATTCCCCCGAAAAGGGATCACTTGTTTTGGATCAAGAATGTTATATTCAACCCCCTCAAAAGGGAGCGTGACTTTATCGTAGTAAACTTTTAGGAGATCGCCCCCCTGCCTGCCAATACGGCCGTTGAGGTGGCTGGCGACAAGTTTTTTTTGGAGCTCAGGATACTGAATAAATACTTGTGGGTTGATGCCATCGCGAATAACCCACTTAAAGAAATCGTTTAGCAGCTGAGGATCTCTGTAGATGGATTCTAAAAAATCGGTGTGCGCAGAAGCATAATATAGATAATCGACCTCACGAGGTGAGAGCGTTTTTTCGGTGATCAACGACTGTTTCTCTTTCCAGTCTCTGGCTCTATTTAATAGCTCCATAAAATTCTTCTCCTACCCATCCAACCCTAATTGTACTATAAAAATAAATATCTAATAATAAGTAATATAAACTTTAAACGACTCCTAGGGCCAGCAATTTCCATGCCAGGTTTAGATTTGAGGACGGAAATTCATACAAAGCCTCGTATTAGGTTATTAACATATATGTTCTTGAGCTTTTGCTTTTCTGCGTGGTATAGTGCTTTCATACGAACAATTTTTGAGAGATGACGATGACAGAAGAAAAAGCAGCTTACGACGCAAAATCGGTAGAACCCAAATGGAATTCCTATTGGAGAGAGAACGGGTTTTACCACGCTGATCCTGAATCGAAAAAACCTGCGTATTGCATCGTCATTCCACCACCTAACGTCACCGGCCGTCTGCACATGGGACATGCGCTAGTGAATACTTTACAAGACATTCTCATCCGATGGAAGCGGATGTCGGGTTATGAAGCATTATGGGTTCCGGGAACAGATCATGCCGGAATAGCAACGCAAACCATCGTTGAAAGGCACCTGATAAAAACGGAAAACAAACGGCGTAAAGATTACTCACGGGAAGAATTTTTAAGTCATGTTTGGCGATGGAAAGAGGAAAATGAGCATCAGATTGTCAATCAGCTGAAGTTGATGGGATGTTCCTGTGACTGGGAACGGCAGCGCTTTACGATGGATGAAGGGAATAATTTATCCGTCCGCACCATGTTTAAAAAGTTGTTCGACCAGGGATTGATCTACCGGGGGGATTACCTAGTTAACTGGGATCCTGTGACGCAAACAGCGCTAGGAGACGAGGAAGTTGAGTATGATGAGCAACAATCGTTCCTATGGCATTTCAGATACCCCTTAAGCGATAATTCAGGTTATGTTGAGATCGCGACCACGCGTCCGGAGACGATGCTTGGCGATACTGCTGTTGCTGTCTACCCTAAAGACCCTCGCTACGCCCATTTGATTGGAAAAACGCTCCTATTACCGCTCAGCAACCGTGAAATTCCTATCATCGCAGACCACCTTGTCGACCCGGATTTCGGTACCGGCGCAGTTAAAGTCACCCCTGCCCACGATCCGAACGACTATGCTATGGGGATGACCCACAACCTTCCCTTTATCAACATCATGACCCCTGACGGGAAAATTAACGAGAACGGAGGGATCTACGCCGGGTTGACGATGGCGGAAGCGCGTGTAAAGGTTGTCGAAGATGTCAAAGCTTTAGGCCATCTGGTCAAGATTGTCCCTCACATCAATCGTGTTGGGGTGAGTTACCGTTCTAAAGCAGTCATCGAACCTTACCTCTCGAAGCAATGGTTTGTCAAAATGAGTGAATTCGCTCAAAAGCTTCGTCAAACCGTTGAAAGCGGCAAGGTTAAAATCATCCCTAAAAACTGGGAAAATACCTATTTTCATTGGATCAACAATCTTCGCGACTGGTGTATTAGCCGTCAATTGTGGTGGGGGCATCGGATTCCTATTTGGTATTCGAAGACTGATTCCGAAAAATTCATCTGTTACGATGGCGAAGGCGTTCCCCCTGAAGTTGCGGCAAACCCGGGCGACTGGATTCAAGATGAAGATGTCCTAGACACTTGGTTTTCATCCGCACTCTGGCCATTTGCCACGTTGGGATGGCCGCAACAGACTCCCGAGCTGAAAAAGTTTTATCCGAACGCTGTTCTTGTCACGGGTCACGATATCTTATTTTTCTGGGTTGCCCGAATGATCTTAATGGGTGAGTATGCCATGGGAGAGCCCCCCTTTCCAGAAACCTTTCTGCATGGGTTAATCTATGGAAAATCGTATTGGAGGAATAATCCAGGAGGCGGCATTACCTACGTCACTCCTGAAGAGCGTCATGGCTACGAACATGGGAAACCGCTTCCCAAAGACGTTCAGTTCAAATGGGAAAAAATGTCCAAAAGCAAAGGAAACATCATTGATCCTCTTGAAGTTATGGAAGAATATGGAACCGATGCGATGCGCATGGCGCTATGCTCTAGCGCGACACAAGCCCGTGAAATCGATCTTGACCTAAGAAAATTCGAAGAGTTCAAAAACTTTGCGAATAAGTTATGGAATGGGGCTCGCTTTGTGTTTATGAATTTGGAAGGGCTAACCTCTGAAGAACTTTCCAAACCACTTAACTCTAATGTCTTACAGCTAGAAGACCGGTGGATTCTGTCGGTATTGAACCGCACTGTGAAAGAAGTGAATCTGAAATTAGAAAATTACCAATTTGACCAAGCGGCTCTGCTGGCCTATGACTTCTTCTGGAAAGATTTTTGCGCTAACTATGTGGAAATGAGTAAGCCTGTGCTTTCGGGCAAATCGGGGGATGCTCAAGCACAAACGACTAAACAAAAATTGCTAGTGATCATCTTAGCCCAGGCCCTGCGATTACTTCATCCTATGGCTCCTTTCATCACGGAAGAGCTCTTCCAGAAACTGAAAGAGCGGTTCCCTGAGGTTAGTGTTGTAAACACAGATCTTTACACTGCTGAGCTTGTGGAAGCTTTGACAAGCAAAGCCTGTGTAGTCGCGCCTTATCCAAAGGTTATTTCAGAAGACGATATTAACGCAGAAATCGAAAGAGGCTTCCAACAAGCCAATCAGGTGATTTATACCATCCGAAATATCCGCGGGGAAATGAAGATTCCTCCCGGGGTCGCTATTGATCTCCATTTGGTAAAAGCACCAAAACTTGTCGTGGACAACATTGCTATTATCCAAGCGTTGACCAGAACAAAATCACTTCAGTTTCATGAATCTGAGCCGGAACTAGGGATCTGCAGCGTGGGAATGGTGGATGGAATGAAGATCCTGGTGCCTATCCCGGATGAGCTGCTTCAACAGGAAAAAGTACGCCTAGCAAAGGAAAAAGAGAGACTCGAAGGAGTTCTTGGGAAAATCGAAACGCAGCTGGGTAATGAGGAATTTGTCAAAAATGCTCCGGCTCAACTTGTTGAAAAACAGCAGGCGCTGCTAGAAGGGTCCCGCCGTGACTTAGCGGAAGTGATCAAAAAATTATCCGGATTGTAGAAAGGCGGAATTATGGCGTCCTTACAGAGCACTGCTCCTTCGTACTTGACATCTGCGGAGAAAGCCCCTATGAATTAATATTATAGGATAAAGGTTTCCCCATGCCGGAAAAAATTTTAGTTGTCGATGATGAAGCGGACGTTGAAATCCTTTTTAATCAGAAGTTTAGGAAGCAAATCAAGGAAGGTGTTCTTGAACTTATTTATGCTAGAAATGGTTTTGAAGCGCTATTAAAACTCGAAGAACATCCAGACATAGATATCATCCTTACAGATATAAACATGCCGGAAATGGATGGCTTAACCCTCCTTGGAGAGCTGAATAAAATCACTCGACCTATTAAGACTATCGTCATTTCAGCCTATGGAGATATGCCGAATATTCGAAGCGCCATGAATAAAGGGGCCTCCGATTTCATCACTAAACCTATCGACTTCCAGGATCTGGAGATCACACTAAATAAAATTATAACCCAGTATAAGTCCCATCGAGAAGCCCTTATTGCGAAATCGCGCTTAACTACCATAGAAAAAGAACTAGATATCGCCCGCAGAATTCAACAAGGGATGCTCCCATCGAATACTCCATTATTCAAAGGGGAGTTTCCTCCGATAGAACTAGTGGGCACAATGATTCCCGCAAAAGAAGTCGGAGGAGATTTTTATGATTTTTTCCTTCTCGACAAAGAAAGACTTGCTGTGATCATTGCGGATGTTTCCGGGAAAAGCGTTCCTGCATGCTTATTTATGGCAGTCGCCCGGACGGTGATCCGTACTGTCGCCAATAAAAACGCCTCTACAGCAGAGACGCTTTTTGAAGCTAACACTGTGTTATCGATGGACAATCAGTCGAATCTATTTGTGACGGTATTTTATGGGGTATTAAATTTACAGACCGGAGAGCTCACCTACTCAAGCGCGGGGCACACAGCTCCCTATCTCTTAAATAAATCCGGCGCAAAGCAACTGGAAAAAAACCAAGGAATGGCTTTGGGGATAATTGAAAACACTTTTCCTTATGAAGAAAAAAAAATTATATTAACTTCCGGGGATACTCTTTTTCTTTATACCGATGGAATCACTGAAGCGATGAACGCAAGCAGGCAATTGTATGGTGACGAAGAGTTGCAAAAAGGGCTCATCCCTTTAGCAAATCATCAACCTTCAGAGATATTAACCGGTGTCATCGAAGAGGTCCGCACCTTTGCCGGAGCTCGAGAGCAGAGCGATGACATCACTCTTTTAGCCCTCCGTTTCAACCACACATTGACCCTTGTAGATGATGAAGCAGTTACAATACTTACCAGTACTAAGTAAATATGTTCTCAAACATTAAAAACTATACCCTTCGAGAACTTGTTGAGGAGGGCAGAGACAACTCAATCTATAAAGGCACTAGGAATCAGGACGATATCCCGGTATGGGTCCGTGTACTTAAAAATCGATATCCTACCGTCAGTGAACTTGCCAGGTTAAGGCATGAATTTGATATTTCTAGAGTTTTTGATTCTCCAAGGATATTAAAACCGTTATCTCTGCAGAAATTTACGAACAGTCAGATTCTCGTGTATCCCAACTTCGAAGGGGTCTCTTTAGAGACGTTTTTAAAAACATACAAGTTTGAGGTGGAGAGTTTTATAAAAATCGCGATATCGCTCGCGGAATCTTTAGGACATATCCATCAGAAAAAAGTGATTCATGAGGACCTTAACCCTAAGAACATCTATATCAATCCGAATACCTTTCAGATTATAGTGGGCGGATTTGGGAACTCTTCGATGCTTTCCAAGGAAATCACTCAGTCTAAAAGCCATAGTAAATTAGAAAGCTCCCCTACTTACTCATCCCCCGAACAATTTGGAAGAACGCACCGAAAGATAGATCATCGATCCGACATCTATTCGATGGGGATTGTTTTGTATGAAATATCGACAGGCAGCACTCCATACACCAATACCGACTTTTTAGAGTTAATGCACCACCACTTGACGATGCTTCCCAAGCCCCCCCAAGAATTAAACCCCCAAATTCCCGGCACCATTTCCAATATCATCCTTAAATGTTTGGAGAAAATCCCCGAAGAGCGCTATTTCAGCTCTTATGGTCTCATAAATGATCTTCAAAGATGTCTAACCGCATTTAAAAAAAATGGAGTCATTCCGGAATTCACTCCCGGACAAAATGATGTTTATGATGTTTTTAGGATTCCACAGCATCTGTATGGCCGAGAACAGGAGCTCACCGCGCTCACCCATGCCTTTGATTACATTTGCCAAGGCAATAGCGAATGTATGATGATTGGAGGATACTCAGGAGTAGGGAAAACATCACTGGTTGAGGAAGCTCAAAAGAAAATCATCCATAATAAAGGTTACTTTGTATCGGGAAAGTTCGACCAATTACAAAGGGACATTCCTTATACAGGAGTCATTTATGCTTGTCGGGATCTGATCCAGCAGGCGTTAACAGAAAGCGAAGCGACATTAATTCCGCTGAAAGAACGGCTATTCGAGGCCTTACAGAACTACGGTCAACTGCTGATCAATCTAATTCCCGAACTTGAGCTCATTATCGGTAAGCAGCCCGAAATCCAGGAAACAGGCACTCAAGAGACACAAAATAGACTTCAACTGTTTTTTGGAAGATTTATCCGCGCTTTTGCAACAGCGGAAATGCCTTTAGTCTTTTTCTTAGATGACTTGCAATGGGCTGATACTCCCTCTCTAAACCTCATTCGCGTCTTAATGACTGATAAAAGCATCAACTATTTCCTCTTGATTGGAGCTTATCGGGATCATGAAACCTCACCGTCCCATCCGCTTATCTTAACCATTCAGGAGATTGAAAAAGAACGAGGGCTTGTACAAAACCTAATTCTGACTCCATTGGATCTTGCAAGTGTCATCCAAATTACAGCGGATACACTTCATTGCGGAAAGGATCGCGCCGCGACATTGGCGCAGATTCTGCATCAGAAAACTGGTGGAAACCCCTTTTTTTTAATCGAATTGCTAAAAAACCTGCACCAAGAAAAGCAGATCTACTTTGATCCCCATACAAAAATATGGGAGTGGGATTTAGAAAAAATCCGCATTGTCGAAAGCTCAGAGAATGTGATCGACTTAATGATTAAACGGATTATGCAGTCCCCTAAAGAAACACAACAGATCTTGACGCTGGCCGCGGCTGTGGGAGTGCGTTTTGAATTGCACATATTGGCTCGTTTTCTAAACCAAAGCCTGGGTAAGACACTTAGCATCCTTTGGAATGCGATCACTGATGAGCTTATTGAGCCGGTGGGCGATACGTATAAATTGATTGTGACCAATGAAGAAGATTTTTTTGATACCGATGAACTCATTGATACCGACATTTCCTTTGAATTTGCCCATGACAGGATTCAACAAGCTGCTTACCTGATGCTGCCCTCCAAAGAGCAGAAAATTCTACATTATAAGATAGCCCACCTACTGCTGGAATCAATTCCCCCAAAAAAAATCAACGATAAAATTTTTGAGATTACATCCCACTTTAATCGAGGATTTGAAGAGGTTAAGACACGCGAGGAGCGGAAATTTCTTGCTGAATTAAATCTGAAGGCGTGTTTAAAAGCAAAAAAATCGGCGGCGTTCGGAATTGCTTTTGAGTGTATTGATGTGGCACGCCGTTCATTAGAGACAGATTCCTGGCAAAAAAACTATGATTTAACCTACCAGGTGTTCTTAGAATCGGCCGAATGCGCCTACCTGGTCAAGCGGTTTGATGTGATTGACTCCCTCTCGGAAGTGATCATGACAAACGCTCGTTCCAATGACGACAAAGCTCATTTGTATATCCTTAAGATCAATTTCAACACCAATATTTCAGAAAACAGGCAAGCCCTACGGGAAGGAATCGAGTGTTTATCCCTCTATGGGGTCAAAGTAAATGAAGAACCTACCCCTCTAGATATCCTGGGAAGCCTGATCAAAATGAAATGGAAAATCCGCAAATACACTACGGAACAGCTTGAAAACCTTCCGCCTATGAAACAGAAAGATAAGGCTATTCTAGTAGAAATATTAACCCACATGGCCCCTCCTGCCTTTATTTCAAATAAAAAACTGTTCTGCTATATCACAAATATCTTGGTCGTTATGACTGTAGATTACGGGAGCACTCCGACATCCTCCCTGGTTTTCCAATCTCTGGCAGGATTGTTAGAGATTCTTTTTCGCGATTACAAAAAGGGATATGAACTGGGCCAGTTAGCCATACGACTTTCCAATAAATCCGACAATTCTTCCTTTAAGTGCCGATCCAACTATGTCATGGCAATTATTATTAACCATTGGACAAATCCATTAAAATCCAATGAACAATATATGATTCAGAGCTATACCTATGGTTTAGAAGCGGGTGAACTAGCCTTTATCTCGTATCTAAGCGTTTATTTCGGCTTCCTAGACGGGATTTACCATAAAAACATTTATGAATGCACAACACGTTTAGAACGATATAAAAACATTGTTTTATCCTGTAAAAACAAGCAGGCCCAGTTCTCGTATAACTTTAAAAAGCAATTCTTATTAGCTCTCGCCCGCGAGGACTTTAATGGACTAAACATCGGTAATAGCGAGTTTAACGAGGAATCTTACGTTCAGTTCATTTCCACACACCAAGAATTTAAGGGCGCTTACCAAGCCTATGCGGCTTATAAGGGATCTTTTCTTTATCTCTTTGGACACTACAAAAAAGCTTTAGAACTTTATGACATCACAGAGAGCTCTAGAGAGGCCTCTTTACTCCTTCCTAACGAACGGGAAATCAACTTTTATTACCAGCTGACCCTGCTGGCGCTTTACCCATCCATGAGTACATGGAAAAAGGGAAGGACCTGGTGGATCATCTATAGACACCTTCGTTTGCTAAAAACTTGGACCAAACTCTCACCATTCAACAACTCCCACAGACTCGCTTTGATCCGTGCGGAGATCGCCAGGATTCAGGGTAGGACGAACGAGGCAATTAAACAGTATGAAAAAGCGGCACGTCTCGCGAAGAAGCATGAATTCATCACCGAAGCAGCTTTAGCTAATGAACTTGCGGGTAAATTTTATCTAGAAAAGCATCAAAGCCGAATGGCAAAAAGTCATTTCCTTGAAGCGCATTATGGATATTTTAAAGCCGGAGTGACATCGAAAGTCGCCGACCTGGAAAGGCAATATCAGCATTTAGGCGCATCTTCCGGCGATGTTATTCGTGGAGGAGAGGGGCAAGAGCAAACAACTATCGCAGTCAGCGGAACGGATCAACAGTACGACATCACGGCTGTGATGCGAGCGGCAAGTTCTATTGGAGGAGAAATCCATTTAGAACCTCTATTGCAGCAGATGTTAAAAATTGTGATGGAAGTCGGCGGCGCGGACCGTTCGTTATTTTTGCAGGAAAAAAATAAAAGCTGGTTTGTGCAGGCAGAGAAGACGCTTTCTCAGGACATGGCGGAAGTGATGCAAGCAATCCCTTATGAAGAAGCGAACGAATTACTGCCCGCAAGCGTGATTCAATATGTGATTCGGATGAAAAAAGAAATCATCCTCAATGACCCCTCGAAGCAAGGAATGTTTGCGCACGACCCATTTATCATGAGGGAAAACCCCCGTTCGGTACTCTGTATGCCTCTGAAGAGCAAAGGAAAGGTTACAGGGATTCTTTATTTAGAAAACCACGTCACAACGGAAGCGTTTACACCCGCAAGATTAGAGGTGTTAAAACTACTCACAGGGCAAATCGCCACTTCCACAGAAAATGCGATTTTGTATTCCCAGCTCGAAGACTACAACCACAACCTGGAAGACAAAGTTTTTCAACGAACCGAGGAATTGAATGTAAAAAACACTGAACTTGAAGAGACGCTGATCAAGCTAGAAAAAATGCAAAAACAAGTGATCCAGCAAGAAAAACTCGCAGGTCTTGGTGTCTTAAGCCGTGGTGTCGCTCATGAAATTAAAAACCCCCTAAACTTCATTAATAATTTCTCCGGGATTTCAGTTGAGCTATTAGAAGATCTAGCCATAGCGTTAAAAACGAAAAATACGGAAGAGGTAACCGGGTTGATCGAAGACCTAAAAGTTAATCTGAATAAAATTCAGTTCCACAGTAAAAAAGCCGATCAGATTGTCATCTCCATGATGCAGCACTCAAAGGCAACGAAGGGAGAAAGGGAGAGCGTCAACATCAATCAAATCCTTAAGGACTATACGGAGATCATGCAAAAAGATTTCCTAAGTAAGCACCCTGAAGCTCGCTTGAGTATAAATTCCCAATTAGACACCCATCTGCCGGAAATTCAAGCGATTCCTGAAGACATAGGAAAAACCCTTAGGAATATTATGGATAACGCTTTTTACGCCGTCGGAAGTAAATGGGATAAAAACAAGAGCACCTTTCAACCTATTGTCACATTACAATCTAAAAAACTGGAAGATGCGATAGAAATCATTATTCGCGACAACGGAACCGGCATTGCCAAGCAGGATATGGACAAAATCTTTCAACCGTTTTTCACAACAAAGCCCACTGGAACTGGTGCAGGGCTTGGTTTATCAATTGCTTACGATATTGTTGTACAAGAGCACCACGGACAAATTAATATAGATTCACAAGAAGGGGACTATACCCAGCTGACCATCAGAATTCCCGAAAGATAAGGACTACATGGATTATTTTGACGTCATCATCATCGGATGTGGCCCTGGCGGCGGGCAGTGCGCTCGGGAACTCGCTAAAAAAGATATTAAGGTCTTGATCGTTGAAAAAGCGCGCGATTTTCACGCGAATAATTTTTCGAGCGGCGGAGTCCCCTTATCAGTTATGGAGGAGTTTTCAATCCCCTCCGAGGCTGCGGGCAGCTACTGGAACAACCTTACAGTTCACAGTTCCTACAAAAAAATAGAATGGTCTCAAGAAAGCCCATTTGGGGCCATTTTAGACTTCTGTAAGCTTCGGAAATTTTTAGCCGATGAAGTCAGCCAAAATGGAGGAGTTGTCCGATTGGACACAGCCTATGTCGACCACTGGGAACAGGGTGAAAATCTTATTGTCAAATTGCACCATCACGAATCTTCCCAGGACTACACAGTGCGCACTAGAGTTTTAGTTGACGCCACCGGAACAGAGCGGAAGGTGTTGGCTAAGGAGGATTATAATAAAAACAAGGCATTGATTCTAACGGGAATAGAATACTTAATTCAAGTTCCTGAAACAGTGTATTCTTCCTACGCTGATACGATGTCGCTATTTTTAGGTCACCGTTGGATGCCGCAAGGGTATGGATGGGTATTTCCGATGGGATCCCTACAACTTAAGGTGGGTGTTGTTCGCTATTTTGCTCATGAAAACTATGTTCCGCATGAAAAATCTTATAAGCATTATCAAGATCACCTGATCGAGACTGTGATTGGGACAAAGGAACCGCAGATTTTAGACAAGCATGGAAAAACGATCTATTACACGTACCAACGAAAAGATCCCCATTACAAAGACTCGGTCATTGCTATTGGAGATGCTGTATCCACAATAAATCCCCTTGCCTGCGAAGGAATTAGGCATGCGTTAAAGAGCGGTGTGATCGCCGCTAAGTACATTTCACATAAGATAAAAAATAGCAGTTATTCATTCTCCGCTTATCAATCCGAAATTAACAAATACTGCGGCATCAAGTGGTCATGGTCTGAGTGGGTAATGAAAAAGGTCTATCGATTTAAGAACGATAAAAATTATGATCTTGCGCTTGATTCCTTTCAAAATTTTACCGGTCAAGAAATGATGGAGTTTGCCTTCGACTACAAATTCAGTAAAGTTTTGAAGTTTTGCGCAGGTTATTATACAAAAAAAATAAAGTCATTATTCAAGTAGGGGGAAATATGAAAGCTGCATTTATTAGAGAGTTAGGTCCCGCGGAAAGTATTGAATTTGGAGAGCTTCCCAAGCCTATTCCCGAATCTAATCAAGTGTTGGTGAAGGTTACCGCTGTGACTGTTAACCACATTGACACCTATATCCGCTCAGGGGCATATCCGGTAGACCTAGAATTCCCCTTTATTATCGGCCGAGATGCTGTAGGAATTGTGGAAGAGGTAGGTGCGCATGTATTCAACTTCAAAAAAGGGGATCGTGTCTGGACAAATAACCAAGGGATTCAGGGCCGCCAAGGAACTTTCGCTGAATATATCGCCGTCGATTCAGAGTTACTATACCCCTTGCCGGCTAATGTCGACCCCAAAGAAGCAGTTGCGGTCCTACATGGCGCTGTGACAGCCACAGCAGGAATTATTTTGGCGGCCAAATTAAAAGAAGGCGATACAATCTTTGTGAACGGTGGAGCCGGTGGTGTAGGTACGGCTGTTATTCAAATGGCAAAAGCACGCGGCGCGAGGGTCATAGCCTCTGCAGGAAGCCCGGAAAAAATGGAATGGTGTAAAACAATCGGCGCGGATTATGTCTTTAACTACAAAACAGATTCCGCTGAAGAGCAGATATTAAAATTTGTCCCTTGTGGTGTAGACGCCTACTGGGATACATCCCGAGAAATTAATTTAGAGTTAGCTGTGCGCGTCACCGGCAACAATGGAAGAATTGTGATTATGGCAGGTAAAAAGGACTATAAAGCGCTTCTGCCGATCCCTGATTTCTATAGAAAAGAACTTTCAATGAACGGTTTTGTTATCAACCACGCAAGCCCCGCTGAACTTGCCAACTACGCGATCATCATTAACCGATGCCTAGAGGAAAAAATACTTACAGGCAAAATTGCGATCGAATTGCCCCTCAGCGAGGCAGCAAAGGCACATAAAATCCAGGAAACCGACAGGAATCTGTGGGGGAAAATCGTACTAATACCATAGGAATATTTATGCATAAACCTCTGAATGAATACATAGATCACACTTTGTTGAAACCTGACGCAACTTGGGAAGAAATAGAAAAATTATGCAAGGAAAGCATTGAGTATCAATTTGCCTCAGCATGCGTTAACCCCGTCTGGGTCGAATCTGCGTATGAGCTGCTAAAAGGGACAAAAGTTAAACTATGCAGTGTTGTAGGATTCCCTCTAGGATCCACCACAACAGAATCCAAGGCAGGAGAAGCTTACCAACTTAGCATGTGCGGAGTCCAGGAAATAGATATGGTGATCAATATTGGAGCTCTTAAATCCAAAGACTACGACAAAGTGCGCAAAGACATTGAAGAAGTCGTTAAAGCAGCCTCCTCAGGGATCGTAAAGGTGATTCTAGAAACGTGCTTGCTGACAGATCATGAAAAAGAAATAGCCACTCTTTTATCCGTGGAAGCCGGGGCCAGTTTTGTAAAAACCTCCACCGGGTTTGCTAAGGCAGGAGCAACAATTCGCGATATTACTCTGATAAAAAATGTCGTTGGATCCGACTGTGGGATTAAAGCATCCGGCGGCATTCGCGATCTCGCGACGGCACTAGCGATGATTGACGCTGGGGCAACACGGATAGGGTCGAGCTACGGGATAACCATTATGGAGTCCTTAAGAGGCTAACAGGAAATACCGCCCGATTGCTTTTTGGTCATTTTTCCGATTCTTGACCATTTATACAAGTTCCCTACTAACAATAGTATGTGAACTTGCATGAATGATCAATCTTCAAAAAAATTCCTCAAAAATCAACTTTGGCGCTATTTTCTGTCAGCCTCTAAGAGCTGAAAGGGAATTGTACGAGCACAACAAGTCAATTTAAATGACTTGTTGACCTACTAGTGCCTTTGCCTTTTTGCCCCTTTATCTTCACGACCCGACCCTTGAGTTGAAAGCTCCTGATGTATTTCTAAGGCGTTGAAATTTTTCAGATTCACATAATCGGCAAGGGAATCTAGTTTATTGCTTTCCAGTTCCATCTGAGTACTCTTATTGTTTTCTATGAATTTAACCAGAAGGGCGAGTCCGTTGTCTTTATAGAATTTGATGATATTTTTATTGAAGTTGATGATGTCATCTTGCCCTTTAATAGTTTTAGTTTGAGCTATAAATGCATCAATTTTTCGCGCGATGCTATGACGTTTATCCTCTAAAATAGACTTCCAGATTTCGCTCTTTTCATTTAGCATTTTTGTGATGCTTGCAAAAATTTCTGAAATATCACCCTGTCGCTCTTCCAATTGAGCGCAATAGTACTCGATATCCAAATCGACGCCGATGGCTCTAAGGTCTCTACCTTCATGAAGACCAATCTTTGATAACACTTTACCAATAGCGCCAAATGAGGGATCTCCCGTCATGTGATCTTTTAATCCAAGCAGGTTGATATAACTATCCAAGGAGCTCATCTGCCTTTGACTTATGGGCTGCGCGTTGCTGCTTGCGGCTTGGCTAGGATCTTCAATAAAATCTTCGGCCACGCCTACATTCCAGGCCGTCAGTAATAGAAACAGGTCTTGATCATCAAACTTGCTTCGAAAGGAATCTAATTTCAGGTTGGATTGCGCAGCAACTTTACTCGAGGCCAATTGTTTAATATTCTTAAATCGGATTTGTAGGGAGTTATACTTTTTCTTAAACTCTGAAGCTAGAGTGGTCGTTCCGAAGGTTGTTTCAATGCAAACAGAGAGTTTTAAAATTTCCGAAGCAAAATATTCCGAAACTTTGTTAATATCCGCGAGCATATGTTTCCCAAATCCCTCTTGTCTTACTACTGTGGAAAGGGTTTTTGCTTGAGAGGATAGTTCATTATAAAATTGAGGATATAAAAACAGTTTTGCTAAATTCTGTACTGATCTTGTGGTTTCAAGCGCCGGAATTTCTAAGAATAGGGCTTGGCTAATTTTTCGTTCAGTGTGAATCCCCTCGAAAAACTCTTCAAAATTACTTATCGGCTCATTATTTTCTAATTTTGCTATTAAGGAACTAAATTTTTGCTCGGTTTCGGTAAAGAACTTTTCAGTATTAATTTCTCCACGAGTCACATGGAGTAGGAATTTTCTACTGAGCTCTTGATTGTTTTTGATCAAATCAAAGGGGGTCACCCCATTTATATCACAAAGGTCAACCGACGCTCCGGCATTTAAAAGAACTTCAAGGACTTCAGGATGTTGATATTCGCACGCACAATGCATTGCCGTTGATAAATCACCATGGGCTCGTTCATTAATATCTAGCTGGATTTTCTTTTCTTGAGCGCATTGAATCAGGGTTTTA
Source organism: uncultured bacterium (assembly GCA_964513575.1). Taxonomy (GTDB): domain Bacteria; phylum Chlamydiota; class Chlamydiia; order Chlamydiales; family Parachlamydiaceae; genus CAMFKA01. The sequence goes on from CAZENM010000001.1 coordinate 24,736, forward strand.
ACAACATTATCTCTGCCATAAACCGATGCTAAGGATAGGAGGGAACTTCCTAAATTTGTTTTAATATGAATTGAGGCTCCAGCGTCGATAAGAACTTCAACAACATCCGCATATCCTTTTTTGGCTGCTTTCATCAGGGGTGTCATAAATGAGGTCTCGTTATCCTCATAGTAATACTGTGCGTCAATATCGAAGAGAACATTATTTTCCATAGCGATTCGGATGAGGCCTCGAACAATTTCAGCATTACCAGTTTGAGTGGCAACATAGAGTGGTGTGGGGTTTCCTTCGTCTGACACCTCCATTGAAGCTCCTTTAATCAGCAGGGCTTCGATAATGCCTAAATTTCCAGTTTTGCATGCTTTGAGCAATGGTGTCATAAAAGGCATTTTACAATCATCATCTCGATACCAGGCATCAATATCGAAGAAAGGGTCTTTATCCGCGGCGATTCGTATTAGGGATTGAACAATTTCGGTTTTATTTCTTTGAACCGCTAAAAAGAGCGGTGTGGGGTAAGTCATCTCAGCAATTCCTGATAGGGCCCCGGCGTTATATAGAGCTTCAATAATTTCGACAGACCCTTTATAGCAAGCATGATGCAGCATAGTCCATCCGTCGAATATATCTGGCGTATCAAAAAATCTGGTGTTAACACCTAGATCAATGTCCTTTTCGGCGGCAGTTTTAATCAACAATTTCACGACATCACTATTATTTTCAATAACAGATATTAATAGTGGGCATCTTCCAAATCGATCATTTTTCACGATCGAAGCTCCATTATTTATTAATATTTCAACAATTTCTATAGACCCTTGTTTGCATGCAAGTTGCAAGGGCGTATCATTAATTGTGTAACTTTTTGGATTAATATTAAGGTTTATGCTTTTTTCTTTAGCGCAGCGAATCAATGTTTTAACTACATCTAACCTATCGTTGACGATCGCAACCTCTAAAGGTTTATAACCAAAGCTAACTCCTATATCAACAGAAGCTCCCGCATTTATTAATTCTTCGACAATTTCCGCGTACCCTTTTCTACAAGCAATGTGTAGGGGTGTTTCATTAAGCTCATTATCCACAGCGTCAACATTGAAAATGCCGATTTCTTCTCCGGGTTCAGCTAAAATCTGTTTTACAAACAACTCCTGGTCGAGTTTTAATATGACTCGGACGGCTCTTAGGTCACCTTTTTCCGCCGCTGCAAATAAAAATGTTTTTTTGTATTCGGGATCAACTTCAAATGGTGAATTTATCTGTAATAACAAGTTTGAAAATGGGACAACAGAAGTTTCTGTGAGGAGGTTAGGGCTTTCAAGAATTTCCCAAATTTGTTGTTTCAGTGTTTGTTGCTGTGTTAACGAGGAACTGGCAGCTATTAGTTGATGATTAAAACCACCCAAAATTTGAAATACATTCATTTACTCACCTAATTAAGTTTTTAACAAAAAGAATTGTACAAAGTAATTTAAATAAAATCAAGAAGTAAAGCATCAAACAAATCTAAAAAAAACAGCGGCCTACGCGCTTGATCATCCTGTGTCTGATCGCCAAAAAAAACCTAGTTAAAGATCCTCACGTATAATTATTGAGAGCCTTGGGGGATAGCCAACACTAAGTGGCGTTTTTATTGGGAGGCTGTTATAGATAAAACAAACAAGTCGCGGCTAGATTTCAGAAAATGTTTGACGAAGATTTTAGGATTTGAACTTTTTCACAGCCTCTATGTGTGTTCAATTAAAGGAGATGAAGATGGAAAACAAAAACGATTCGAAACATTCATGCAGTGGATGTCAAAAAGAAAAGGTATCGGATATCGGGAGCATGCCGGCCCACCTCTTAAGTCCTTTACAGATCCGAAGCGTTACTCTTAGAAACCGAATTGTCGTCTCTCCAATGTGTCAATATTCTTCTATGGATGGCTTCGCGAATGATTGGCATCTGGTTCATCTGGGCAGCAGAGCTGTTGGTGGAGCCGGGCTTGTGTTTACTGAAGCGGCTGCGGTAACTGCTCAAGGTAGAATTTCACCTGAAGATTTAGGCATCTGGAAAGATGAGCACATCGCCCCTCTAAAGAGGATTGTGGATTTTATACATAGTATGGGGGCTATCGCAGGAATTCAGCTTGCTCATGCAGGCCGTAAAGCAAGCACCCAGTCGCCCTGGAAAGGCGATAATGTACTTTTGGAATCAGAAGGGGGTTGGGAAGTTATTGCGCCCAGTCCCATCCCATTCTCTTCGGACAGGCCCGTTCCCACTGAACTTGACTCGGCCGGGATTAAGGCGGTCATAAATGAATTTGTCGAAGCAACTAAACGTTCGCTCCTAGCGGGGTTTAAGGTCATTGAAATTCACTCTGCCCATGGTTATTTGATTCATGAATTTCTGTCTCCCCTATCGAATCACCGGACAGATGAGTGGGGAGGAAGTTTTGAAAATAGGATTCGTTTATTGTGTGAGATTGTGATAGCAGTCCGGAAGACAATTCCGGAAACGATGCCATTATTTACACGAATTTCGGCGACTGATTGGGTCGAGGGTGGATGGGATATTGAACAATCCGTGACTTTAGCGAAAAAATTAAAAACGTTGGGTGTTGATTTAATTGACACATCTTCCGGGGCACTGCTACCTCACGTAAAAATCCCTGTGAAAGTGGGTTTTCAAATCCCCTTTGCCAAAGAGATACGGGAGCGTGCTCAGATCATGACCGGTGCTGTAGGACTTATATCCGATCCTCTTCTAGCAGAGGAAGTCATTGCTTCCGGGAAGGCTGACTTAGCCTTTTTAGCGAGAGAGTTTCTTCGGGAGCCTTACTGGAGCGTAAAGGCAGCGCAAGCGCTTAATCAAGCAGCTCCGTGGCCTAAGCAGTACCAGTACGCGATCCATAGAAGATGATTCCGTAATAACTCTTAGGCTGTGAAAAAATGGAGATCCGGTTTGCTTTCGATCGAAATCAAACGGATTCTATTTTTTTCACAACCTCTCTGTCGAAAGATTTTCGTGAGCTAACACTCGTAAAAATGCTTTAGTCTCCGCGATAACCACCGGTGAAAGAGCGCACAATCCGATCAGGTTTGGGAAGGCCATTAGTCCGTTGCAAATATCGGAAATTTTCCAAACTAGATCGAGTTCAAGAATTGCTCCGGGAATCACAACAAGGGTAAAGAGGGCGCGGTAATAGGGAATGCTAGAAGTTCCTAAAAGGTATTCGACACATTTTTCACCGTAATACGCCCAACCGATAAGTGTTGTAAAAGCGAAGAGAACTAACCCTATAGTGACGACCATTCCTCCCCACGGGAATACTGACTGAAAGGCTGCTAGGGTCATTGAAGCACCTTTAAGGCCCTCTTGACCAAATACATCTGTGACAGCTAAAACCAGGCCTGTTGCGGTACACATCACGATAGTAGCTAAGAAACATCCGGTCATAGAAACGAGAGCTTGGCGACCGGGCAGATCAGTTCTTGCAGCCGCTGCGGCTATGGATGCCGTTCCTAAACCGGCTTCACTGGTCATGAGTCCCCTGCTGACTCCAACTTGTATTGCCATCAGGACTGTGGAGCCAAGGAAACCACCCACAGCAGCTTGGCCTGAAAAAGCGCTGCTGACAATTTGGAAGATCGCTGTTGGTACGCGGTCATAGAATTTTAGGAGGATTAGCAGCGCTCCGCCGATATAGAGAATGGCCATAAAGGGAACCAGGTAGCCCGCGACTTTTCCGATGCTTTTAATTCCTCCTAACAGGGTCAGTCCGCAAAGAACAGCCATGACAGTACCGCTTAGCCAGGGTTCGATCCCAAACATACTGTCCATCACGTCGGCAACGGAATTTGCTTGGAGCATGTTACCTCCGCCAAAAGCGCCGATAGCACCAAAAACAGCGAATCCGCCCGCAAGCCATTTCCACCCGAGACCGTATTCGATAAAATACATCGGGCCGCCGCACATTTCACCGTATTCATCTATCGTGCGGTATTTGACAGCCAGGATTGCTTCGGCGTATTTGATTGCCATGCCTATTAGTGCTGTGACCCACATCCAAAAAAGAGCGCCCATTCCGCCTACCGAGACTGCTGTAGCAACACCGGCAATGTTTCCAATGCCAATTGTAGCCGCTAAAGCGGTCATTAGTGATTCGAAGTGGCTGATATCGCCCACCCCTTCTTTTCCTTTTTTAATTCCGAAAGCAAGTTGTAGGGCATATTTGAGGTGTGTGAACTGGATCCCGCGCAATTGTATTGTCAGATAGATTCCGATGCCGCACAGAAGCACCATCAAGGGAGGACCCCAAACCCAGCTATAAAATGTATCTAATAAGGAAAGGACAGCATTCATGCTTGCGATTCCTCTTGTTTAACAAGAACTAAAAATTCGTTTGTTTGGCTGACAATAACTTTTGATAAAGCAAGCAGCGCAATCAGATTAGGAATTGCCATTAAGCCGTTCATGATGTCGGCAATGTGCCAGGCGAGCTCCATTTTAATAATGGCGCCGGGAATGACTAAAAGGGTAAAAAGCAAGCGATATGGGTATATTGAACGAGTTCCCAAAAGATATTCGCAGCATTTTTCTCCGTAATATGCCCAAGCAATCACTGTTGAAAACGCAAATAAGATTAACCCAATTGAAACAATAAATTCACCCCCATGAATGGAACGGCTAAAAGCCTCGATCGCTAAGCGGGCGCCGTTCAGAGGGATACCATCCGGATCCACGGCTCCTTGAACTTGAGTCACAGCAAGTACGAAGCCGGTGATACTGCATACGATGACGGTTGAAATCAGAGCTCCGGTCATTGTAATCATTGCTTGCCGTCCGGGACTATCGGTGATAGCAGCGGCAGCGGCAATCGAGGAAATCCCCATTCCGGCTTCATTCGAAAAAATACTTCGAGCAACTCCGAGTTGAATGGCTGTCATCACAGTGGCTCCGGCAAACCCCCCGAAGGCAGCCTGGCCGGTAAACGCGCTTTCAATGATATGCCAGAAGGCTGCAGGCAGGGAAGTGATATTCAGGGAAAGAATGATAAGCCCCCCGATCAAGTAAAACAAGGCCATAATAGGTACGAGGACACCGGCTACATGACCAATGCTTTTAACGCCACCAATAACCACAAGACCGGTGAGTAATGACAGAGTCAGTCCGGTGATATAAGGGTCTGTTTTCCAAACGTTCACGACCGTTTCAGTAATGGCATTCACCTGGACCAGGTTCCCTGTGCCGATGGCGGCTAGGGCTCCAAAAAAGGCGAACAGCATAGCTAGCCATTTCCATCCCAGTCCCCGTTCGATATACTGCATGGGACCACCGATCATTTCACCACGGTCATCAACAACTCGGTAGTGTACAGCTAACAATGATTCTGCGTATTTCGTTGCCATTCCAACAAAAGCGGTAATCCACATCCAAAAGATTGCGCCCACACCCCCAACGGTGATTGCGGTAGCGACTCCAACAATACTTCCCGTTCCGATGGCTCCGGCTAGCGAGGTCATCAACGCTTCAAATGCGCTGATGTCTCCTTTAGCAGATTGTTTACGACGGGAAAATACTTGTTTAAATGCGTATCCTAAATAGCGGAATTGGACTCCTTTTAGGAGAATGGTCAGGTAGACCCCGGTTCCGATAAGAAGTGTCATTAAGGGAATTCCCCAGATGGCATCTTTAAGCTGGATGATGTACGAGTTAAAATGTTCCATGGCAACCTTTATTCAATAAACCTTGCCATAGTAACTGAAACTGCGCCATTTCTCCAGCAAAAAATTTAAAGTTTTCCTGTATCTGTAGTTTACACTCTGCTTTTTTTAACACAGGTTGCGATCAGCCTAATGGAAGGGAATATCACTTATGATATCCAAACCCGTTTAATGAGCCTTACCAACCCAAAAATTTTGACGGCACTTCGTGAAACCAATTGCGACTCGACTGGCGATCGTTTCAACCTCCTTTTTTGGATGCGGAACGATTGGCATATCGATGGCAATTATGGGATCCGTCATGGATGTCTTAGCGCCGGAGATCTTGTCTTCCCGTTTTTATCAAAAACGAGAAGCTTAAAGCGCATTAGACTCAACTTTGTGCAAAGTCGAGTCTAATTTTCCAAAGCTTTCTGTACTCTTTCTAAGAAAAATGCCTAAGAAGAATTTTCCACTTTATTGACGGACCTCTTATTTTTTGACATAAATGTGCAAGCGCATTATTATTCATTAAAAACAACATATTTATGCATGAAGCTATGAGCAAAAAACAAAGCCCTACCTACAGACAAGCTAAAATCCGCGCGCTTTTAAACGAGGAATTACTCTCTGATCAAAACAAAATCGTTGAACTGCTCAGGGAAAAATACGACATCGACACTAATCAAGGGGTCGTATCGCGTGATTTACGGAAGCTCGGAATCGTAAAAAAGCCGATTAGGGGAATTACCGCCTATGAAGGCCCTGCGGATAATGTCCAAACTGAAATCCTTAAACTTGCCCTTGTGGACATCTCCCATAACGAAACGACCATCGTGATCAAAACACATCCCGGCTTGGCGGACTTTGTTGGCGATTGCCTTGATCAGCATACCGATTTGGAAATCATCGGGTGTCTGTCCGGGGAAAACGTTGTTTTTGTCGCCCCCAAGTCGGTGAAAAATATCAAACAGATTTGCCAAAGCATATGCCAAAAATTACAATTTAAAAAACTGAAGGATAGTTAACATGTATAAAAAGATTGGATTCGCCCTCGCTTGCCTCCTTTCCATGCTCATCTTTTTCAGCCTAAAAGGAGTCTCAAGCGACCCTGATACATTAGTCATCGGCACTAATTCCGAATATCCACCCTTTTCCTTTCAAAAGAACGGTGAAATTGTCGGGTTTGATATTGACGTCGCAAAAGAGGTCTGCAAAAGACTGAACAAAAAATGTACTCTTAAAGACATGCCGTTTGATGCGCTAATCCCCGACCTCACGTTTGGAAACATCGACTTTATAGCCGCTGGTGTCACCTATACTGCCGAACGTGCTCAACGAGTCGCTTTTGCTAAGCCTCACTTCGGCAACGATCCCCTCGTGATCCTTACGCTCCCTAAACCCGACTCGACATCAAGCAAAAGCTTAGACGATTTAAAGGGGAAAACCGTGGTTGTCAATGAAGGTTATACTGCTGATCTTTTGTTAACAGGACAGACCAACTTCCAACTCCTCCGGTTGGCCGCACCTGCCGATGCATTTATGGCGTTAAAAAATGGACGTGCCGATGCGTTTGTCACTGCACAAAGCACCGTCAATTCGTTTTTAGAAACACAGAATGATCTTCGCTTCCAAATGGATATCATCAATGGAACCCCCGACAACTACGCGCTCGTGGTCTCAAAAAAGAATCCCGAGCTCCTAACAGTGATCCAAGCCGCCCTAGATAGTATGGAAAAGGACGGCACATTAGCTCAAATCAAAAATAAATGGAAACTCCAGTGATCGATTTTCAACTTATCTGGAATTCAATTCCGGCACTCCTACACGGTACTGGGCTCAGTTTACAAATTGCCTTTATTGCGGCGATGATCGGGTTTGTACTGGGGACGGCTTTTGCATTTGGAGAAACCTCTAAACTCAATCCGGTGCGATGGGCTATCACAGCCTATGTCACTTTATTTCGTGGCACACCGATGCTCGTGCAGATCTTGTTTATCTTTTATGTGCTTCCTCAGTTTGGGATCATGATTCCCCCATTTTGGGCTGCAAGCTTGGCCATCGGGTTAAATAGCGCCGCATATATCAGTCAAATTATCCGCTCGGGGATTAACGCTGTGCCCAAAGGACAGATCGAAGCGTCCTATTCTCTGGGCTTTAACAAACTGATGACGATGCGTTATATAGTGTTTCCACAGGCGTTTCGAACAGCTATCCCATCGCTTGGCAATGAGCTGATCACATTAATTAAGGACTCGAGCTTAGCCTCAATCATTGGAGTAATGGAACTCTCCAAGGAAGCTTCGGTGATCCGTAGCCACACCTACGATGCATTTTCCATCCTACTTACCGTATCATTGATTTATCTCTTCCTTACGGCCTCGGTCTCATTTTGCATTAAAAAGTTTGAAGGAGCGCTAGAAACCCATGTTTAAAGTCAAAAACCTAAGCAAAAAAGTTCGGAACAAAGTAATTTTACAGGATGTCAATTTCGAAATTGAACATGGACAGATCGCCATCTTTCTTGGGGGCTCCGGAGTAGGTAAAAGCACTCTTTTACGAGTATTAAATAATCTAGAAAGTTATGACAGTGGTACTTTTACACTGGATGATATCCCCCTGAACTTGACTCAAGTCAATAAAGACCACACAGTGGGAATGGTATTCCAGCATTTCAACTTATTTGAAAACTTGAACGTCGAAGACAACATCAACCTAGCCCTGATTAAACTGAAAGGGATGACCACACAAGAAGCTCAAAAAACTTCCTCGCAACTATTAGAGAAATACGGACTATCCAGCCACGCGCAATTAAGCGTGCATAAGCTGTCCGGGGGACAGAAACAACGCCTGGCAATCGCCCGCACTATCGCCCTAAACCCCAAAATCATCTGCCTGGATGAACCGACATCGGCGTTAGATCCCCTATTAACCGGAAACGTGGCTAAATATATTGGAGATCTTGCAACAGACAACCGAATCATTTTGCTAGCTACGCATGATACAGGGTTAGTCGAGCGGTTAAACGGCAAATTGTTTTTGATGCAAAACGGGACGATTGTGGAAGGCTGCCTTTCGAATGATTTCAAGTCCAAGCCAGAGGAATATCCCCATTTAAAAAACTTCCTCAGCGGAAATGTGGCGTTGGAAGACTTAGACTAGTGCTCAGAAAAGAAAGTTTTAACGGAAAATTTTCATTTGAAAGCCCCGTGGCTACTTAATCGTGCAAGTTATTGTTTCACAGTGCTTTAGTATCCAATCAGAATCAGAAGTTCGTCGGGGTCTTCCCAAAACTTCAGCCGTTTTTGCTCAACGGATCCGCTAAGGGTGGTTGCTGAGAGCACTGTTTTATAAGCTATCTTTTGCAGTTGTTCGAAGTTATCGATCGCGTGGGAGATGGTGACTTCCCCAAAGCTTAAGAACCGCCCCTCCCCTACCCATGCCGTTTGTTCTTCGATGTCGGTTCTGTTGTAGAACATTGTATTCCAAGCGTTGAAGTCGACGGGAAGGTTCGATAAAAAACTGCGATTAATTTTTAGGATCCCTTCCTGGACTCGCTTATATTGACCATGTGTCCAGTTAGGGTATAGAGTGAGTTCCAATGAAGACACCACATCCAGGGCATCATTCCACTCTTGGCTTTTGCTTGTGATCGGCTGCAGATTTTCCAATACTCGATCTCTGGTTGTAGCATCAACGCTCATTAGCAGTCGGCAGCTGACATGCCTTAGTATCTCGGCAGGGTCATTAACCGGTTCCAAAATTAATGTTGCGTCTTCCCAGTCAAATAACCTGATAATTTGACTTTGAGAGGGGCCTTTGGATTCGGTTTTAGATTGTCCAAATAAGATCCCCTGATCTGTCTCCCAAATTCTGATTTCGTTAAAAGGAGAGCGTCTACCATGTTTTCTGTCCGTAATGCACTCGATATGCTGTAAAATAATTTTCGTAAAAAAATAGGGAGTGATTCGCGCGAAAAGCCACATGAATACAGTCGGAGATGGCACACCGCGCCGAGTGTCAAAATGGCTTTCCAGCCATTCCTTATGCTCATCTACGAACGCGCCAATTTGCGTTAACGAAGAGGCGCCGCATAGCGCGGCTAGATAGGAAATGACTAACAAATCTCCCAAACGATAACCGGGATCTAGCTTCAAACCGTCTGGGAGACGAAACGCTGAATCCGTTACCTTTTTTTCTCCATGAACACCCATTTGGGCCATTTGCAGGAGGTAGGAGATCTCTCTGCCATCGGGAATTCTATGAAGATTTGGTTTATCAGAGGGTATTTGGATAGGGGTATTATCGCTGGTAGCTGGCGGGAGCTTTTCGTGTTGTAGAGACTTATGAGCAATACTACCCACTGCAGATTCATCTTTCTTAAGGTGACCGTGCTTAAGCAAGTCAAGCTGGTTAATGACATGCGGCGGCAGAACCGGAATCAATCCCAGGGGAAGGGTTAAAGCGGCGGTAAGTCCTTGTAGATCTGACGAAGATGTGATGGAGGGGACTGAAAGCGCGTCAAAGCCCCCATCGTTATTAGCACGGTGATGGTGGTGGTGGTGATGAAGAATGTGTTCAGTTTCGGGATTGACTTTCCCATGGATCTGCATCATTGCCTGAACACTTTCTTTGGTCAGAGTGAGCTGTAAAGGGATCAGAGTCGTGTTTGCGAGGAGCAATAAATTCTCTTTTCCGCCATCTGATTGGGAGTTCTGAGGGATTTGTTGGGGTGAAATAACAGTTTGCTGCGACAGCGATTCAGGAGTAATTTGTTGCTGAGAACCTTTAGCTAGAGCGATTGTAACCTCAAGAAGGGCTCCTGTCAGCTTGGAATCAACCTGTCCCCCTTTCGGTGTTAAATCGGCGGGGAGCTTAATGGCGACAACCAACCCCTGCTGATCTCCCTTTATCATAGACATGGCTTCAGGGTTATTATTCTGCTGTGTTTTAGGGATCATTTTTAAGGATGAGAGAGCGCTTTCCCCTAAATTTTTGACTAAGTCTTGAACGACCTTAGTAAATTCATTTTCGATAGCTTCTGCGACTTTTTCTACTTGAACAGTTTTTTCGGATTCTTTGCCTGTTTGGGGGGGGAGGATTTTTTCAGCGACTTTAAGAAAAATTTCTTTGAAATCTCCTTCTAATTTAGGGCGGAAACTCACATCGAGTTGAATTTCTTTTCCTGTGACTTTAGGAAATGGCGGAACAAAGCGCCGTCCTTCATCCTCTTCGACAACAGGCTTACCCGGGGCTCCCGTGATAGGAACTCCCTCTTCCCTGGATTCTCCCGAATCACCACTAGAGGGATCCTGAATAGGAGATACCGGTGAAACAACGATTCCTCCAAAAACATCCTGCGCGACGCCCGAAACAAATGGATCAATTTTATGAAGATGTCCACCGTGCATGTGGTAAGCCACAGTTGGCATATTCACTAAATTCATGAAATTTGGGGGCATCCCACCGATAGGTTGAGTCATAGGCTATTGGACTCCTTAACTATAACTAATTATACCAACAATGAACTTTATTATATAAAGAATTCATAAACAACTAACAAAACCGAGTTAAATTAATCGGGAAGAATTAAACCATGGGGATCCGTCTCCCAGGGGCTCTTGCTCTAAAGGTCTCCCTTTCCAAAACCCACCCTGTCCAACGCCTTGCGGAATTGGTTGAGATTGCAAGCTATAAAGAAAACACCAAGCATCTGCAATAAAATGGCGAATCAAGGGATTTTCCTCTGCTCGCAGCTCAAATTCTTTTAACTGATGATTCCAAGAATCCCATTGAACCCGATGAGTTATTTTTTCCTTTCCCTGCGACATTTTCAACCAAAGAAGACGCGCCTCGGCACCTAAGGGTCCCCAATTTTTTGACAGTCGGTTATCAGAGGGAAACTGGTTATACAAGTCACAATCGCCCCAATTATTTTTGGGAAAAGTCATTTGAGCTGAATCCCGTTGGATCGGCCAAAGGCCCTCTCCCATCCGCAATAAACCTTTGTTATGTAAGATTAACAAGGGGGAGTACCCAGGTTCCTTTTTTTGAAGCAAGGGGTTAGGAGAACGAAATTCTTCCCAAGGATGCCCGGCATAACACGAAACCGCCGACACCGTTCTAATGTTCTCTTTCTGTGAAAGCTCCTGCGAGGATTCGATAAACAACAGGGGAATTTGCTCGAATGCCTGCTCCATTAATCGCACCTCTTCCAATAATAGCTCGCTGATCGTCCATCTGCGAAAATCAGGATGGTGGAGAAGTGATCGAGGAATAGGTGTAGCCACCCAATAAATTCCCTTTACGTTTGGCAATGGAGTATTTCGAATAAGTTCGATCAATACCTCTCGATGCGAGGGACTGATCAAATATTTTCTGCTTTGTAACATCTCTAAAATGGTGTTTTGAAACCGAACCTTAAGGATGACATCTACAAATTCTTTTAGAAACCCTTCGAAAACGAGCGGAGCCCCCCCAACACATTTGGTTTGCGGTTCATCACGATCTCCGAAAAGAAGGGTGTCATACCCTAATTCTTTCATTCTATCGATGATTTTTCGAAGATTATGCTGCACTTCCCCTTCCATAAAATAGTATGGAAGTGATGCGGAAACACCCTCTGAAAGGTGAAACTGATGATCGGAACGAAGCCACGCAACTTTCCGCCTGTGATTAAAATCTGATTCTTTGCTAATGTTATTATCTAACAAGGTATGACCTGCATTATGAGTGATTCTATACATCGGACGATTGAAATTCTTCCCTCTCCGGGGGAAATTAAGCAAGAACTTCCTCTTCATCGAGAACAAGCAACCTTTATTTCTCATTCCCGAGATACTGTACGGTCGATATTAAATGGGCATGACAACCGACTTCTAGCGATCGTCGGACCCTGTTCCATTCACCATTTAGACTCCGCTAAAGAATTTGCCCGCAGGCTAATAAAACTGCAAAAGGAAATCGGCGAATCTTTTTTTCTAATCATGCGGGTTTATTCGGAAAAGTCACGCACAAAAACGGGATGGAAGGGGCTATTAAATGATCCACACCTTAATGGCACCGAAGATATTTCTACCGGAATCCAATGGACCAGAAACCTTCTTCTGGAACTTGCAGAACTGGGCATTCCTACAGCAACTGAATTTTTAGACCCATTTTGTTCCCGCTATTACGAAGATCTGATTACCTGGGGATGTATTGGAGCCCGCACTTCTGAATCACAAACACACAGACAAATGGCTTCCGGGCTTCCCATGCCGATTGCGTTCAAAAATAACACCATGGGATGCATCGAAGTAGCCCTGAATGGATTAATTTGCGCCTGTGGAGAACATCGACGGATTTGTGTCGGTGAAAACGGAAAAATTTGTATCGCTAACACACCCGGAAATAAAGATCTTCACATAGCCCTTCGCGGAGGGAAATCCGCGCCTAATTTCGAGAAAAACAACGTAAAAACTGTTTTAGAAGCTCTTAGAAAATACCAACTTCCGGAAAGACTCCTTATTGACTGCTCACACGGCAATTCTCCAAATAACGAGTTAGGACAAGAACATGTATTTCGTGATGTGATGAAACAGATTCTAGAAGGGAACCGTGCCATCAAAGGGGTTATCCTGGAAAGTCACCTGCGCGGGGGGAATCAATCTTTTAACCAATCCCCTCTCCACCCCGAAACCTCTATCACAGACGCTTGCCTAGACTGGGATCAGACCGCCGAGCTCCTGCAAACAGCGGCCTCTGAGTTAAAGAAAAAGAGCCTGACAAAATGCGCTATCTAATTCTGGCGGCGTTGCTGCTTACCGGGTGCGGCGGTAAAATCCTTATGGTGCAAACCGACTACCTAAGCCACGAAAACCTCGCCAGCTTTCATGTGGGCACTCCCGACCCCAGACTTAGGAACCCCCCTCTAGGGCAACGCCTTATCGTCAACTGGTCTATCCCCCACTGGAATCAACTCACTCCCTACACTCTCACCGTCAAAATACGATTTAAAAACGGTACCTCAACGGAAGAGAACCTTGAAATCCATAAATCCAAAGGCACTTATGTCTTTTCTTTGCTGAATGAAGAGTATTTTGCTCGCGAGGGATTTAAAACCTACATCGCTACGATCAAATCCGATGGCGCGGTCCTTGAAGAATGGAGGCATCAGCTGTGGGCCAATCTGATCGAAATCACCGAAGATGAGGGTGAAGAGGGATACGACAACGAAAGCGAAGAAGAAATCGAAGACACAGACAAAGAAAACTATGACGAACATTTTAAAGGAGAGGGCGGCCTTCAACGACAAATCGACGATATCACCGACCCTAACCAAACCGAATACAAATACTACTTTTAATTAGAAGGGCATCATGGAAACGATCGAATGGCAAGACTTCGAAAAAATAGAGCTGCTGACAGGCACCATCGTTGCCGTAGATGATTTTCCCGAAGCAAAAAAACCTGCATATAAATTAAGAATCGATCTTGGCCCCCATATAGGCATTAAAAATTCAAGCGCTCAAATCACCACTCTTTATTCAAAAGAAGACCTGTTAAATAAACAAGTTCTTTGTGTTGTCAATTTTAAACCCAAAAAAATAGGCCCGTTCATCTCCGAAGTACTAACAACGGGGCTTGTTTTTGAAAATCAGGTTGTGCTGGTGGTACCTGAACGAAAAGTCCCTAATGGATCAAAGCTCGCCTAATCGATGAAATAGTCTCTACTGTACATTTAAGATTGTTTAACCCTGAGACGGTGAGTCTGAGAGGCGTAAAGATTGTGCGGTATATACAAAGAAGGCGATTTCACCACAGATATTGCTTGAAATACGCCTGTAGGACACACTAAAATAACAAATTTACCACAGAAGACACAGAGGAGCACAGAGGGGGAGAGAGTTCGCAGTACCCTCTTTGATAAAATTGTCTTCTGTGTGTATGCTGCAGACACTTTTTACCTCCCCGCCCCAAACCGAATACAAGTACTACTTTTAATAAAAAAGGCGATACACAAACAATTTTTGAAGTCGTTTGTGTATCGATTTAATCCGTTCCTCAACCTGTTTGAAAAGAAAAACTAAAACCATCTGCAGCAGAGCCACAGCCGTTTGTTGCTGTAACTGTAATCCCAGCTTGCCCCAATCCACCCACAAAAGTAAGCAAGACCACACCGGCTGAGTTAACACTAGCAGTCACCTGGCTAGGATCCGCAGAGACGACCGACCAAATGAGATTCGTTCCGGTAAAATACGAAGAAACATCATAATTATAGACGGCTCCAGGGATCTCTAATTGATCTGGTATTTGTGAAACAAGCGCAGCAGGAATACAGACCGGAGGAGGCACGGGAGAAATTTTCCTTTGATCACTGACTGCAAGTACAATCGGCATGTATACAGCAGGCTCTAACACCCAGCTTGCAAGAGATGAACAAGGAGTCGGTGTACAACATTCTGTATTCGTTGGTCCTTTGCAACAATTTTTACGACTTCCAAAGTCATAACTAATCATCACACCTCCTGTGGAGACGTTCGGTAAACCATACTTCCCTTGTGTATAACAACCAAAAATCCCCAAGGTATAGGATTGTAATGACCCTTCACTCCCTTTTAAGATCTCAGCTCTATAGTAATTATAGGGCTTGCGCACTTCCGCTCTTAGATTAAGGTCAAAACAATTAAAAAATCTCTGATTCAAAATGGCTGTGCCTCCAAAACCCTTTAGGTTTTGAATGAAATCGTATTTATTTTTGAATTTCACATGATCGTAGTCAGCTAAAATAGTGATAAGGGCCCCGCACCAGGGTTTCAAGGAAATTCCCGCACCGACTTCCAAAGCCTCTGAGCCTGCAATATGGCGGTATAAAGTACTTCCGTTACTGAGATGATGTTCTTTTAAATCCTGACTTATTGCAGAAGAGTAGGCAATATCAACCCTAATATCCCGCAGAAAGCAGTAATCAATAGACGCTTGATATTTACCTCCGACAGCCCACTGAGGGACCCATTGTTTGACATGCCCATCTTTAAAGTTAAATCCCAGTTTCTGAGTAAGAAACTCCCCACCAATTTTTATCCTTTGCGAAGCAGGTAAAGAGAAAGCTAAAGAGGCATTCCCCCTAGCAGTTCCATTACCGGCTTCACCTAATAAACCCACCGCCACAGAACCATCCCAAAACTCAGGGTTAAATGCTAGACGGCCTATTGGAGACAGGTGATTGTCGTATTCGTGGTGGTTTGCATAAGCAGTCGTAGATTGTGCTAGTGCAGTGGCAAGTAATAACAGAGTGAAATAAATTGATCTTAACATAGAACTCCAAATTTTTTTTTAAAATATCACCAAAAAAATATTTGAACTAGAAAAAATTGCTGGTGGTTTTTCTCTCAACTTGGAAAAAGTTTCTAATATTACGAGTGCTGTAAATCAAAAAATTCAATGGCTTTCGTAGCAAATGGAGTTAATTGTGTAAGATCAATGTCAAGAAGGGCAACCCAGCGCTCTTCATCCTCAGGAATTAAATCCGGAACTGTGATTGACTCTAAAATAGTGTAGATGATGCCTATGTGATGAAAATGACATCTTTCGCCGTTTTTATCGTATTCACAGTTTGAGGTTGCGATGGAGAAAAATTCCGATCGAATGACTGCTAGGGCTGTCTCTTCCAAAAGTTCCCGTTTAAGGGTCTCCTCCGGAGATTCTCCAAATTCAATTCCACCGCCGGGCAATCCCCAAAGACCCTTATATGGCCCAGATTTTTTAAGAGTGAGAAGGATGTTAGAATCTTTTAATACAATGCCGTAAGCGCCATATCGACTAATTTGCTTTATTTTTGAACTCACAGCTCCCCACTTCTAATCTGTTATTAATAGTTTAACAAAAAAGAATATCTCACTGATGGCAAATATTCAATAAAATAGAATATAAATTCAGTCATTCCCGCTGAAAAATAAATACATTCAAAACGCCCCGTGAATAAATTAACACAAAGCCTGACAATTCCTTCGGCCCCCCTGTCGGGAAATAACAGTTTTTGCTAGGTCGTGGAGTCGCAGATTTTTTTGAAACGCACAGGCACAAGCAGACTTTTAGACATAAGTCTAAATGTCTTTTTTCAATCCTTTGTGGGTTAGCTTTTCGCATTTTTTTAACGCAGAGGGTTACAAAAATGTGAAAAGCTATCTCATAATCTCTCTAAACAAGCCTGCGAATGTGTTATTTAGGAGGCGCAAAGGTGGGGGGCTTTTTGGGGAGACAACTGCATTGGTTGTATTTGGGACGTAATCTCAAAGGTACAAGGATCCACACAAGCTAAAGAGGTGATTCCGTAATTAAAATGCCCTGGATTTTAGAGCATTTTTGTCGATTTTTGAAGGGCATTTCGCAGGTAATATTGGTTAATATTACCAAGAAATGCCATTCAAAAAGCGACAACAAGGGTCAAAAGACAGGGTATTTTAATTTCGGAATCACCTCTAAAGCATGTGCTACGAAACCATTGATATTTTTTCTCGCTTGATATCAGTTTGTATGCAACAATACGCCTAATCTAAAAAAACCATAACAACTTGTTTTTCATCTTTACCCCAGATAGCCATGAACGATGTCATAAAGGTAAATAACCTCTCTAAAAATTTTGTCGTACGGAAAAATTACCCCGGAATTATAGGAGCCTTCAAAGGTCTATTTTGTTCGCAAAAACAGGATGTCTCCGCGATAAATGAAATCTCCTTTTCTATAAAACGAGGAGAACGAGTCGCCTTTATAGGCCCTAACGGCGCCGGAAAATCCACAACCATAAAAATTCTCACAGGAATCCTACATCCTACATCCGGGATGATCGAAGTATTAGGCTTAACCCCATGGAAAGATCGTCATATTCTTGGATACCAAATAGGAACGGTTTTTGGACAAAGAACTCAACTGTGGTATCATTTACCCGCTTCAGACACCTTTGACCTGCTTTCAAAAATTTACGAAATGGATCGTGAAACCTATCAAAGACAGTTAAAGTCATTAACTGAAGCTTTTGAGATTGCCCCCCTATTACATAAACCCGTTCGGCAATTATCTCTTGGAGAACGTATGCGCTGCGAAATTGTCGCAAGCCTACTGCACAATCCACAAATTCTATTTCTTGACGAGCCGACCATAGGTCTAGACATCAACGCGAAGCTGAAAATCCGAGGATTGCTGAATCAACTCTCCCGCGATCACGGCACCACATTATTTTTGACCTCGCACGACACTGCCGATATTGAACAGGTCTGTGACCGCGTAATTGTCCTAGATAAAGGAAGCATCATTTTGGATAGTTCCTTGAGAGAGTTGAAAAAAACATACGTAAAAAAGAAAATTCTAACTTTAACCACCGACGAAGAGCGCTTAGAGCTAAAACTCCCGGGGATAAAAATTTTAGAAAATGCCGATTATCACTTTGTCTGCGAAGTCGATTTATCTAACACACCCATAGAGCAAGTCATTCATGAAGCTCTAAAGCTGACATCCCTTAAAGACATGACAATCGAAGACCCTTCAATGGATGAAATCATCCGTACTGTTTATGGAACTACACACCATGCTTAAATCGGAGAAATACTTCACAGTCTTTAAGCTCTCGGTGATTCACACGCTAAAAAATCCAAAAGCACTAATGGGTTTAAGCATCTTTCTGATCACCTGCATGGTCATTTTTGCGCATCTCTGGAAAGTTGCGGCAGCGGCAACCGGCGCTCTTGACCTTAATCCCAATCAATTACTTTGGTATATCGCCTTTAACGAGTGGGTCCTTATCGCTCTTCCGGAAATACAAGAAGATATGGAGGAAGACTTGCGCTCCGGCCGGTTGGCCTATCTTCTACCCAGACCCATTTCGTACTTGGCCGCAACCTTTTTCGAGGGGCTAGGAGCGCTGTGTGTTAATCTAATCGTTCTAGGAATTGTTACTTTTACATTCACCTTGTGGCAGATAGGCGAAATGCCGTTTGATGGACCCGCATTCCTCATCACCCTAGCCATAGGCTTCCTCGCGGGATGCGTGGGGCTTATTTTTAAAATGTTGGTGGGATTGTCCGCCTTTTGGGTTGATCAAGTAGAGCCTTTTAGCTGGATATGGGAAAAATCATTATTTGCCCTTGGGGGACTCATGCTCCCCTTAGCTGTCTATCCCGAATGGTTACAAACAATTGCTTATTTAACACCATTTCCTGCTATTTTGGGAGAGCGCAGCGCCCTGGCAATCCACTTCAGCATGACCAATGCTTTATCCATTACCGCCACCCTAGTTTTTTGGGGTGTCCTGGGACTAGGTTGCCTTGTCCTACTCTATCGTAAGGGACTGCGGATCATCAATGTCGAGGGGGGATAAATGACTTTTTACAAAACGTTCCTGTTTTTCATCTATCTTTTACGAACAAGTATTCGAGGGTCCATTAGCCTAAGAGGAACGTTTCTTCTTGAATCAACCTTAATGATCGCGAATAATTTGATCTTTCTATTGATTTGGTGGGTATTCTTCAGGCAATTCAAAGAAGTGGCCGGCTGGACAATGACCGACCTAATAGCCCTTAACGCGATAGGAATGGGGGCGTTTGGGCTAATGCAGATCTGCTTTGGAGGGGTGAGACAACTTTCTAGAATTGTCCTGAATGGAGATTTAGACCCCTTTATGACTCAACCCAAAAACCTTCTAATCCACCTGATCGGCTCAAAATCCCAATCAAAAGGGTGGGGAAATCTTTTGACAACGGCCCTTTTGGTGATCATCGGTGGATTCACCTCGCCTACAGCGCTGTTGATCATTTTAATAGGAATGATTTGCGGATGTTTAGTGTTTACTTCTGTAGGGATCATCGCTCACAGTATGGTTTTTTGGTTTGGGTCTATTGAAACTGTAGCAAAAAAATACTGCGACTCCCTTTTTCTTTTTGCCCTTTATCCCTCGAATATCTACTCTGGAGCCCTGCAGATTATTATGTTTACAGCGATCCCCGCTGGAATTATTGGATACCTACCCGTCGAACTTTTACGCGATTTTACTTGGACGAATCTGCTCGCACTGTTGAGCAGTTCAATCGGATTTTGTTGTTTGGCATTTTGGTTTTTTAACCTAGGTCTTAGAAGGTACGAATCCGGCAACCAATTTGGTATGCGGCTATAAACAAGGGATAAAGCCTGCTTCCATAATTTTATGATTCGATACTTTATACCCTTTTTTAACACCGCTTAAAGAAGGATTCCACACAGGACACGGCAGAGACATAGACCTGCACAGGTTAGAATAAAGCTCGTCGCGGGTCGGGTGATCGCTATTCACCAAATTATAAATTCCTGTCAGGCGATGCTCTAAGCAGAAAGCTATTCCAGCAACGATGTCATTCAAATGGATATGATTTGTGGGTTCTTCACCGGTTCCGGGAAGCTCCTTCCCTGAAAAGTAGGCGACTCTTCTGCCGATTTCACGGCCCGGGCCAAAAATCCCTCCTAAGCGCAAAACGCATGTAGATCCGGAGCTTAAAAGTACCTTTTCAGTTTCGAGGAGTATTTTTCCGTTTTCCGTACCCGGTTCGAGCGCTAAATCTTCCGTAACCCACTCTGAATTTATCCCCTCGTACACAGAAGTACTACCGGTGTATAAAAGATAAAAAGGGCTTTTTCGACCTTTTAGTGCCAAATCGATTTTTTTGGCCATTTTAAGGTAGGTCTCTTCATAGGTTTGCTTATTTTGAGGAGCAATAAGAACGATCATCCCATCACATCTGTTTATTGCCTCATTTAACACCTTATCCTCTTGCGGGTTAAGCAGGATTACCTCTTTGGCATATAACTTTAATTCGTCAACTCTATCAGATTGTGTTGTGGTGACGTAAACT
This sequence comes from uncultured bacterium, assembly GCA_964513575.1. Classification (GTDB taxonomy): domain Bacteria; phylum Chlamydiota; class Chlamydiia; order Chlamydiales; family Parachlamydiaceae; genus CAMFKA01. The sequence goes on from CAZENM010000001.1 coordinate 45,278, forward strand.
TCATGTTTGGATGTTTGCAGATGGTTTAACAAAGCCATTCCCACATATCCCGCTCCCATAATCAGTAGTTTCATTGACAGACCTTTTTTATTGATAATGCTAGTACCCGCCAAATATTCGGGCATCAAAATTTTCTTTACAGAATAGTACTTTATGTATCTGAAAATCAATTTTTATGATACGAATAGACCTTTGAGCCAAAATGAGAGATTCATGATGCTACGACAAACCATAACATTTCTACTAATAGGCCTGACAAGCAGTTGTTTGCATGCTTCAAATGAATCACTTGAATTGCGCTACGGGACATTTTTTCATAATTGTCATAAGTTCAAATCGATCTACGGAAGTAAACAGTCCAGTTATCAAGTCGAATTTACCAGTATGGTTCAACATCCTTATCAAGTTTGGGCTAACGTAGATGGATGCGCTGTCAGAGCTCACGTAAAGGAATGTGGGACTACACGATTTTCAGCTCTTAATATCAGCTTTGGGGTTCGGGCCCTTTTACCGGTTATCCAAGGATTCGACTTCTACTTAGGAATAGGAGCCTCTGCGGGATGTACAAGCATAAAAAATCACGAATGCGCTTTCACAAAAAAAACAAATAGCCTCTTTCCTGGCGGCGTGCTCAAAAGTGGTTTTTACTGCTCATTAAGTGATAAAATATTCATAGATCTTTTTGTTGATTATCTATACCAACCCACAACTTACCATGTGGATCTTGGCGGAATAAAAGTAGGCGTCGGACTCGGAGCTCGATTTTAACTGAAATGATGGCTCCCCGTTAAATCCCACAAGCTAATCACCCAGCAGTATAAATGTCTTTTTTTTATCGGATTGTTGTGTTTTAAGCTTTTCCCGCAGCTTCTAAGCGATCGATATCTAAGTGACAGATCAATGAAAGATTTTTGCTGATTTTTTCAATATCCCAATTCCACCAGGCTATTTGAACAAGGCGCCTAATGGTTTCATCATCAAAACGCATTTTAACAATTCTAGCGGGGTTACCCGCCACAATCGCATAAGGAGGAACGTCTTTAACAACCACTGCGCGAGTTGCGATGATGGCTCCATCGCCAATTGTCACGCCGCCGCGTACCAATGAATCGTATCCAAACCAAACATCATTTCCAACGACAATGTCCCCTTTGACGGGTAGATCGTACACATTAAACGCAGATTCCCACCCTTGTTTAAAGATCGGAAAAGGATAGGTGCTGATGGCATCAAGCTTATGGTCACCGGTCATAATAAACCGTGTTTCTGCGGCTATCGCGCAAAATTTACCGATGATAAGCTTTACTTTTGAAAAGTCATAATTATAGAGAACGTTATACTCTTCAAACTTCTCTGGACCATTTCGACGGTCATCAAAGTAGGTGTAATCTCCAACAATGATATTACTTGCTTTAACAAAATTTTTCAGAAAAACAAGTTTATCATCCCCTATTAGGGGGTAGATTATATTAGGATTGGGTCCTTGATTACTCATGCGATATCTCTTGGAATAAAACGGTCATTAAGAATGAAGCGTTGCTTTATGGACAAGCTGTCACAAAAATTGGAAATCCCCTAAAGAAAAACCGCTTCATAGTCGCGCATCCCTACTAGTACTCTGTAAAGAAAGTTTTGTGGAAAACTTTCTTTATAGAGTACTAGGCTATGAAAAAAGATAAATCCCCTGGATTCACTAATTTTCACGGCCACGTAGAAGTCTGCCTACGTAAAAAAACTACAGCAGTAAGATCGAGAACACGAATGTAAACAGCGCGAAAGACTCGATAATCCCGATAGAAGCCCAGCATTTTCCGTAGACGGAAGGTTGCTTTACAGAAGCTTGTATCCCGGTTGCGCACACTCTTCCTTGAAAAACAGCTGAGGCTAACATAGCCAAACCGCAAAAAAGACCCATAGCAATGCCGGAAATGGGTGAAAGAGCTCCGGATAAGATTGCCTGCTTCATCATTAGCATTAAAACAAACCCGTAAATACTTTGAGAAGCTGGCGCTGCCGACATCCCAATAAATTTCCCGTGTCCCTCTTCAGTAATGCTCATCGCGGCATGGGAAGCAGATCCTGCGATATAACATCCAATACAACTTCCGATTGACGGAATCGCCAGTACAAGCACTGGGCCAACCATGTTGAAATCCATTTTTTACTCCTCTAAATTCATATAAATCTATTCAATCTTCTTTTTTTGGAGGGGAGAAAAGGGCTTTCCTCCCCCTTCAAAACTGTAGTGATACCACTCCAAAAAGTTAAGACGCAAGCCATGGATCACACCGCCCATGACCCCTAAAACCATGTTGATTGTATGTCCAAAGATAATAACCACGGTTCCCAGGACAATATTCATTGAACCGGCCATTTCGTTAACCGTCGCTGTGAGCAAAGACCCTGAAAGCCCCAATGCATACAGACGTAGGTAAGAGAGGACATCTCCAAAAATTTGAATAACGTTTGTAGCCTCTAACAATCCATAAATTTTATTCTTCAAAAATGACAGTACGATCGCCAACGTCAGCCCGATATACATCAGGTATTTTCCTGCGATGGGGCCTTCTTCGGGGTTTACTCCGAATGCAAAGTGGATGATCGAAGTGGCGTTTAGGAACTTAGGAATCGCCAAATAAGCCCCGATGATAAACAAAATCCACCCGATGGCAGGCCAATTGCGGAACATATAGCGTCCTAGTGAGAGGATCACATGGATACATCCCACCAGAAGAGCTAGTTCCAACATGATGTTATCGGAAAATTTATTCAGCAGGGCATAGATCGGTTTATCTTGTTGCATAATGATTCCCTGCTTGACAAACTCTTTGGCATCGGTCACGTCTTTCAGCGTAGGAACTTTGTCTACCCATTCCTTCCATACTTCATCTTGATGAGCAATATGAAATTCCGCTTTTTTCTCTACCAACCACTGCATCATTGAAAACTTTCTAAGCGGGTTATCAAACCCGATGGGAATCCCAAAGAATGAGGTTGTAAGCAATCCCCATCCGATGCAGCTGACACAAAGAATCGTCATCAGTGTCAGCATTCGTTTGCCCAATTTTTTTTCCGGTTTGATTTTAAAGCGAATCCAGAGGCTGATAAGTAAAAAGACTAAACCGTATCCTCCATCTCCGATAATCATCGCAAAAAAGAGAGAGAACGACACTAGAACCCAAAGTGAAGGATCGTTATCGGTGTGAGAGGGGACGTCATAGATGTGTGTTAAATCTTCCGCAACCCTATTTACCCCTTCATTTTCCAGGCAAGTAGGGATTACATCACTCTCTTCAATGGCGATTTCTTCCACATAAATATCTTTGTCTTCAACCAATTTATTGAGGAGGTCGACCTTATCAACCGGAACCCATCCTTCCACAGCGAATAGGGTGTCATCTAATGTGTATTGAACGTAGTGTTGAACGTCATTCAGCTGAGACTGATTCAATAAATCCACTAGAGCGTGGTGAAGAAATTCATTATACCTTGCGAGTGTTTTCAACTCGGCATGAGCTTCGGTATTTTGATGAAGAATTTCCGTTAACCGTTTTTCCAATTGAGTCAGAGTACGGTCCACTTTAATTTCGAACATTTTGCTGTATTGAGCGGGTTCTTTGGTGATCCCCATAAAGTAATCGAGGTTATGAGCTGTGCCTAAATAGATAACCTCTTCCGACAGGGCTTCCTGGTTCACGACCCCTTCTTCGGAATAGTAGAACTGGACGACTCTATTGCCTTCTTTTTGAATGTAGTGAAGATCCTGAATCGAAAAGTCTCCCAGGGGTTCAGTCCGGTAACTGTCTAATTTCAACCATCGTTCCTCCTCCTCACTTGTGTGTAGAACCCTGTGATTTAAA
>CAZENM010000002.1:0-47354 GCA_964513575.1 uncultured bacterium
TCAGAGGAAAAGAGCTCGATTCTGACGAAGATGATGGATGGGTGTGCGATAGACCAGTTTTTACAATTTCGGATGATGGAATCCTTTCAGTTAAATTTATTGGCGAGCGACATACAATTCGTATTTACCCGATCAAACAGCCCTAAAAACTTAAGGTTTATTATGTCTTTACAATCAAACTTCCCAAGCCCTTTCACCTTTCCCACCTCTTCTTCATTCTGGGATGGAATTGACCATCACTCAAACTCCACCGCGCCATCTGAAAAATCAGAACCGTCTATCATTGCCACACCAATCACCCCATTGTCCGTACTGTCAGATTCTTGTATCAAAATCGAAAGGACTATCATAAATTGGAATAACCTTCCTTACCTTTTCGTGAGACAGTTTACAGCTGAACAAACACCTATCGAAAATGATGAAATCTATAATTTAGTCACCACGCAGTTAGGTTACAAAGGCCTAACCGTAAATGGAATCCCGCATGGCCAAGGAAAAATCTACTATTTAGACGGCTCAACATATGAAGGGGAATTACAGGATGGTAGACTTCACGGTCGAGGCATCTATATATGGGCAAATGGCGCAAGTTATGAAGGCGAGTATAAATGCGGTCAACGGCATGGCTGGGGAGTTCACTTACTTTCAAGGGGCGATAAATACGAGGGAGAATTTCAATTTAATTTGCCACACGGTCGAGGCGTCTACATATGGCCAAATGGCGAAAAATATGACGGAGAATTCAAACATAGTGAATGCACTGGCAAAGGTGTTATTGAACGGGCGAATGGTGATAAATATATGGGAGAATTTCAATTTAATTTGGCACATGGTCAGGGCGTTTATCTCTACGCGAACGGCTCAAAATATGAAGGCGGATTATTAAAAAATAAACGGCACGGTCAGGGGAAGATGACCTACACAAACGGCTCCACCTATGAGGGATCTTTTAAAGATGACTTCATGGATATAGGCAATTACATGACATTTATGGGCACCAAAGTTATTGGAACAGGGGATGCAGCGGACCCAGAAACCAACAAAAGATGGATAAAGTTTGGGCTAGAGAAAAGTATACGATTAACAAAAGCTAATTCAGCTTCACATATCGCTAGACTTTATGATGAAGAAATGACTTTCTTTAAGGCAAGGTGCGCGCTTGCGAAAGAACGCGATTGTCCTATTGAAGATCTTACAAACAAGGAAGTAGGGGCCTATCTAAAAGCAAAATTCACCATCACCCAAAATCAAATGGCAGCAAAAATTGGTGATGACCTTATTGCGGAAGCGTCAAAATCGAAGAAAAAAGGAAAAAAATCAGGTGCATTGAGAAACCTTAAAGGAAACTCCAAAACGCCCAAAACTTCACCAAAATCAAAACGATCCCCATCCGCCACCAAAAAAACAAGCTTAAGCGTCAGCTCATGCGACTCCATAAAACAGGCAGATAAGGCATCTCAGGCCCCTCTGGAATGTTCAAGCTCAACTGCCATTTCAAGCACCCCTTTGCGAGGTTTTCCTGCCATTTTAATCGAAATACAAACAGTTACTATCCTCCACAGAACTATGCAAAGGCTTAAACGTTGGAAGGAAAAAGACCCCAACATCATTCGCGGTTTTACAGACAAAGATCGCAATGGAGATTTGATCAAGCGCTACCAAGATTATTCCGACATTGAGATTTCAAAATTCCGTCAACGCCATTACCTTCCGGGGCTTGAATGTGTGTTGTCCTGCAGTCAATTTAAAGACCTGTACGTAGGTAGAACCCGATATGGTCATATGTTAAGCGCCGAGATGATTTATGCAGATGGTAAAGTTGAAGGAGGACAAATTGGCTTTGGGATTGAGGGCAATAAAATCTATCACTGCTATTTTGAGTCGATAAGGAGCTTTGAGCAAACAAGCAACACTGAGCGGGGCGGTTTTATAAGAAAAGAGCTCGATTCTGCGGAAGATGATGGATGGGTATGCGATAGACCCACTTTTACAATTTCGGAAGATGGAGTCATATTGGTCAATTTTGTTGGCGAAGGGCATATGATTCGTATTTATCCGATTAAATCGCTCGGGTAAAAGATCGGAAAAAGCATACTAGATCTCTATTTTTTCCGAGCTATAGAGCCTGTGAAGATCATGTACTTACAAATAAATTTTCTTTACCGTTCCTTTGGAAGAAGAATTTTCACTCGAGTGAACTCCCCTTCGTTAGAATCGACCTCGATCTTTCCATGGTGTTCTTTTTCAACAATTTCAAAAGATATCGACAATCCTATTCCCGAAACGGTTCCGGGTGCTTTTGTCGTAAAAAACGGCTGAAATATTTTGAAAAGAAGATTAGGGGGGATTCCTATTCCGTTATCTTCAATCACAATTTCTACAAATTCACCCTTATCTTCAGTGCTAACGGTTAACTGGGGCTTATAGCCCTTTCCCAAATTGATCCATTTTTCCTTTATCGCAAAAAATGCATTGTCAAAAACATGATAAAACATTTGATCTAAATCCCCTGAAACAGCTTTCACAGCGGGCACACGGGGTGAATATTTTTTCACGATATTAATCTTCAAGTCCGGAGCTATGATGGCTTGCTTCGCAAGATTCCGCCCTAAAGAACTATTAAGGAGAGCGTGAAGGTCTACAGGTTTAAATTCTTTTTTGGCTTCTTTTTCACGGCTGGTTTGCTGGTTCATGATTTTCAACAAATGTGCCGCTTGAACAGAACCGTCCTTAATATTTTTTAAACAGGTCTGTAGGCTCTTAAAGTTTGTTTCTATGAGTGAAAAAGATTGTTCTGTCAGGGCAGGCTTCGCTTTTAAAAATTCGTGATAGATAAGATTCGAGCACGTTTCAGCCCCCCCTGAATATTCAACGATCTTAACAATCGGGCTCTGCAGCTGGTGGGCAATTCCTACGCTCAGAGAGTTCACGGCAAGATTTTGAATAACTTTTTCCCCGTGACGATTTTGTTCCTTCGTGAAGGTAATAATTTTACTCTCAAGATTTTCGGAATAATCTGCGAGTTCTTTTTGGGTGGCGGTTTTTTCGTCTAAAGCCCCAAGCAATATTAGGATAGTTACCGCGATAATATCTACAAATGTGATCACAAAAGTTAAGTCTTCCAGTTCAGACAACATCACTGACGAAATAGAAAATAATAAGATCGCCAAAGTCGCACCCAATTCCCCTAAGCGAAAAAGGACCCAAATTGCCCAAGGGAGGTAAAGGTAAATAAAACCAAATCTAACTTCTGCCGCTAAAAAGGTGATAAGCAAATACCCGGCGAAAAATAAGCTCCCTTCCAAATAGATAGTGGGTTTCCATTCCCAAGTAGAATTCCTACCCCATACGATAATAAAAGGGGCAAAAAGAACAACTCCACTCACATTGCTAATCCATCCCTGAAGCCATTTTTCTGGAAATTCGTGCCAATTGAAATGCACATCCAACGACAACATCCCCATAAAAAATAAAGGAGCAATCATGGTACTCAGAAGGCCTGCAAAAATTAAAAAACTCGTCGAATCAGATACCGAGTGAAATAAACCGCGATTCATAAATTTTTTTAATAAAAAAGCACCCAAGTAGGCACCAAGAACCTGCCCAAAGCTAACGCTAAGACAACCAATTAAATGATAGATAAACCCGATGGATTCCCTGTTAGGGTAAAACAACTCGTAAACCAAGCTCCCCAGAAAAATCCCATAAACAGCACGTCTTCCAAACAGAAAAATAAGAGCTAAAGCAACCCCAGCGATCGGCCAAACAAACGATATGGCTAGATGGCCCACCAAACTACGGATATGCCAGCCAATCACCCCGCTTAAAAAAACGGCTAAAGCAAGACAGAATTGCCATAGCAGAGCAATCGGCTGCTGCAGTAATGTATATTCAAAACGCGATCTTTCCATAATTCGGATTATATCAGTCGCATATAAATATGAAATTTAATTTTAATAATTTGATTGATTCCTTAGGCACAAATAATAAAATCAGGATTGAACCGGCTTATGATTTTTCTTTCGGCCTCGAATGGATAGCTTTTTATATCTCAATCTTCCGCAAAGTCGAGTATATTCAGTTCAAGAAAATCCAACGATTCTCTAAAATGACTGAACACTCTTTTTAATCAGGATCGCCCCTAATGACTTTACTTCCCAAACCCGGTAGTCTCACCGGAGGAATTTTACTTGTCGCAGGCTGCTGCATTGGCGCCGGAATGCTCGGCCTACCGGTAATGTCGGCACTTACCGGATTTTACCCCACTCTTGCCATGTTTTTCTTCAGTTGGTTATTCATGGCTACGACCGGTCTGATGCTTTTAGAGGTTAATCTATGGTTTTCTGAAGATGTTAGTATTGTCACCATGGCAAATCGTACACTTGGATTACCCGGCAAAGTGATCGCATGGTCCGGATTCCTATTCATCTTCTACGCCCTCTTTGTGGCCTATATCTCGGGAATCGGACAGCTTTTTTCCGAATTTATTTTACAGCTTTCCGAAAGAGAGATTTCCCCACGCATCGGGAGCACCCTCATCACAGCCCTGATTGGGATGTGCGTATTCCTAGGAACACATACCGTAGACTGGGTCAACCGCTTCTTAGTCGCGGGATTAATTATTTGTTATTTTCTATTGATCGCCTTCGGCCTCCCTCACATTGAAATGAAATACCTGGAGCACCGGGATTGGTCTTACGCGTGGATGGTTCTTCCCACCCTGATCATCTCGTTCGGCTTCCACAATATGATTCCAAGCTTAAAAACTTATTACCATGCCAACGTCAAAAAACTCGTCCTAACCATTCTAATCGGCAGCGCGCTCCCCCTCGGAATATATCTTTTATGGGAAAGCCTGATTTTAGGACTGATTCCTCCCGGACTCCAAGCGACAGCCCTGAACAACCAGGAAATGGCAACACAAGCCCTAAAAGATGCGGTGGGGAACTCTCTGATCTCCGATTTGGCCGAATACTTCGCCTTCTTCGCAATCACGTCCTCGTTTATCACCATCGCCCTAAGCTTTTTTGACTTCCTTGCAGACGGACTACAGATCACAAAAAATACTAAAGGTAAAATTCTTCTAAGCCTTTTAGTTATCGTCCCCCCCTATATCTTTTCATTTCTGTATCCAAAGCTATTTTTAATAGCATTAAATTACGCCGGAGGAATAGGCGCTGTGCTCCTCTTTGGAATCCTTCCCGCAGCAATGCTCTGGAAAGGACGTTACCGACTTAACATTCAGGCCGAACGAATTGTTCCCGGAGGAAAAATCACCCTGATTGCCGTGATCCTATTTTCCCTAACCGTCATGAGCCTGCAGCTATTCCAAATCGGAGGGGGATCATGATACCACCGGGAAGAATGATTGGGGGCGTCCTCCTAGTAGCAGGAACCACCATCGGCGCAGGAATGCTAGCCCTTCCCGTCGTCACGGGACAAGCGGGATTCCTCCCCAGCGCGCTCTTATTCGTGGTCTATTGGATCTACATGACCTACACAGCTTTATTAACTCTCGAAGCTAACCTATGGTTCAAAAAAGAAACGAATTTAGTCACTCTAACTCGCGATGTTTTGGGGCGTCCCGGAGAGATCATCAGCTGGGGATTTTACCTTTACCTTCTCTACGCATTAACCACAGCCTATATTGCCGGAAGCACCCCCATATTTCAAAATATCACACAAAATCTGTTTAACATTCACCTTCCCCAGTGGGCAGGCCCCCTTCCTCTTTTAGCCTTGTTTTTAACTTTCGTTTACTTTGGAACCCATGCGGTAGATAAGGTGAACAGTGTGCTAATGTCAGGGCTAGTACTTTCTTATCTAGCCATGCTCTTTTTCATCACTCCTGAAATTCAACTTTCCTATCTTAGTGAATGTGACTGGCCGGCATTAGAGATCGGACTATCCGTTGTCGCAACTTCTTTTGGTTTTCACATCATCATTCCCAGCCTCACCTCTTACCTACATAGAGACCCTGTTGCGCTCAGGAAATGCATCCTTTGGGGCAGTTCCATCCCACTGATAGTCTACCTTCTTTGGGAGCTTCTAACCCTAGGAGTCACCCCAAAAAACGATATTCTTCAAGCGTATCAGGAAGGACTTGATGGGGCTACCCTCCTGGCCAACACCCTTGACAATAGTAAAATTGCCTTTTTTGCAGGAGCGTTCTCATTTTTCGCCATCGTCACCTCATTCGTGGGCGTTTCTTTAAGCCTTCGTCACTTTCTTGAAGATGGATTGAAGCTGCAAAAAACACCACTCCACCGCACCTTTACGACGTTTTTGACCTTTGCTCCACCACTTGCCATCGCGTTGATCGACCCCAGAGCCTTTTTAAGCGCCTTAGAGTATGCCGGAGCTTTCGGCGTAGTGATTTTACTGGGCTTAATTCCCGCCATCATGGTGTGGATCGGCCGGTACCATCAAAATAAACCCTCTCAATATCAGGTTGCTGGAGGAAAATTCGGCTTAACTTTGACAATCCTTTTCTCAATCACCATAATCGTGATAGAGTTGATAAAGAAATCAGGAGCATATTCATGAAAAAAAGAATTCTAACCGGAGACCGTCCTACAGGCCTTCTACACCTAGGACATTATGTCGGATCGTTACGTAATCGAGTGCTTCTTCAGGATCAATATGACTGCTATTTTATCATCGCCGACCTCCACATGCTCACGACAAAACCGAGTAAAGACGACATTCTAGCGCTTCGTACCAACATCCAAAACATGGTTTTAGATTATCTTTCTTGTGGAATTGACCCGAATAAATCCACAATTTATCTACAGTCCAGTATCGATGCCGTCTACAAAATGAACCTTATTTTCGAAATGATGATTTCCCTTAACCGTTTAACAGGATTACCCAGCATTAAAGAGATGGCAAAGAATGCCCATATGGACCCCGAAAGCGTTCCGTTTGGTCTGATCGGCTACCCTGTCCTTCAATCTGCTGACATCCTCATGCCCAGAGCCCATGTCGTTCCTGTCGGAAAAGACAACGAGGCACATATCGAACTATGCCGAGATATCGCACGCAAATTCAACCAGTACTATGGCGATATTCTTCCACTTCCCGAAGCTTTGCTAAGCAACATCCCCACCCTCATCGGCACCGACGGCCAAGGTAAAATGAGTAAATCCGCAAACAACTGCATCTTCCTTTCCGACGACACTAAAACCGTCGAAAAGAAAATCCGCAGCATGTACACAGACCCCAACCGCATTCACGCGAATATCCCCGGAACCGTTGAAGGCAACCCCGTCTTCGCCTACCTGGATGCTTTTGGAACCAATGCCGCAGAAATCAACGAACTCAAGGACCGCTACCGAAAAGGAACCGTCACCGATGTCGAAGTCAAAGACTACCTCAATAAAGTTTTAAATGCGTTTTTAGACCCGATCCGCGAAAAAAGAAAATACTTCGAAAGCCAAAAAGGTCTAGTCGAGGAAATCATCTATGACGGCAGCTTGAAAATGCAGGCCATCGGCAACGAAACGATCAAAGAGATGATGAGCGCAATGGGAATCAGCGGTATCTGGAACAAAATCTCTAGAACCGCACGCGATCGCAAAGAGACCATGAAAAAATTAGAATAGAGAACTTTTTCATGGTCAGAAATCAGCTCTAACTTATCACAAACAACTACATTTTCACAAAACAACGAGGTGATTTTTGGCATCCATAACATTAACACAACCAGCACAAGAACAAATAAGGACAACGAGCGCGAAGAATGTGTTAAAAGATACAACAATCGCCATTAGCACAATTACTGCAATATGCGGGACCAGTGCGATTGCTTCTCACTGTAATTTAATCCCTATCACATTCATAGCTACCCATCTTCCTTTATCGGCCGCAATTGTCATTACCGCAACTACTCTAACACTCATCGGTTTTCATATCTACACAAGAAAAACGAACATCTCCACAAATGCGCCTACTCAGAATAATACATCTATAAATGAACCACTGTCATCTATTGATACCGTTCAGACTGAAAAAATAAAAAAAACTCGACCTGTAAGAATCCAGGGCCTTTTTATCGTTTCTAAAGTATCCAAAGACGAATGGCCAACTATTTCGAACATCGCTAATGAATGGAGCGCATTGGGTCTCGAGAAGTATAAACAAATACATGGCGGAAAATTATTTTCTCCTAAAACGAGAAATGAAGCATCCTCTGATCCCGGAAAACTAATAAAGTATTCCTTAAGCATGTGTGAAGACGTTTCAAATACAATTAGAGAGCCTACATATGCGAGTCAAGAGGGCGAAGTATGGGATACTATATTCACCTGTAGTCTAGGTGGTGAAATTCAAGCAATTGCGCTGCACGATAAAAAAAACAATAAATTAGGATATGTCGTTACTCATCCAAACAACATTAATCACGAAATTAATCAGGACTGTCAACAAGTAAAAGGAGCAGGAACTCAAATTATGCTTCACTTACTCAGCAAAACGCTTCACTCAAACTCTGTCCTAAAACTTCGGGCAGTAGAGGAAGCGAAGCCATTCTATGAGAAAATGCATTTTGAGTACGCTCCAGAAGATAATCGTGCTTATGATGGATATGAAGGTATCACTTCCATGAAATTATCTGCAGATAAAATTAAAAACCTGATTGCTGCGGGGACGACTCCATTCAATCAACTGTAATAGATAATTAATGAAAAAGGGTTCGAGATCAGTTCTTGACCCATTTTTTGAAGATTAATCCTTACAAAAACTGACGAAAGGTCAGAATATGAGAAGGAACAAGCTCAATTGGACAATAGGATAGTTTAGCCTTCCTTAGCCCCTCGATCCCTAAATCCTCCTCGCGATTAATAAATTCGTACCCGTCTTCAAAAATTGCTCTTGAAGTTTCTCTATTAATAAGCTGGAATAGCCCCTTAAAATGTTTATCGGCCTTCTCAAATAAGACCACTTTCGTTGTGGGATTCAACACATCCACGACCGAAAAGGCCACGGGCTTGCCATCAATCCCGATCATATACCCCTTTAAATGGAGTCTGTCATAATTGGTTAGAATGGTATTTAAAGCCTGAAGCTCTTTTTTAAGGCTATCGTTCATCTCCGAGGGGTTTTTGGAACCCAAATCCGTCAAAATCTTTGGGCAATCAGGACACGCCGCCTGCAAAGGCTCTAAAGTCCATTGGTAAACTTTGTCGATTTGGGAAATCAAATTCCTTTTTTTCTCGAAACGACGACCGGCTAATAACGCAAGATCTGATGCCTGATACAGGTAATTAGCCATACTTCGATCATCATCATCATAAAAATAGGAGCAAAATTCTTCGTGAGTTTCGATGAATTCTTTTGAGACCCCATAGATTTTTATCGGATACGAACTTTCTGAAATCCTCTTTAACAAATCCCGTTGAATATCGGCTCCAAAAGCGCCTATAGGTTGCAATAAATGGTACTGATTGAGTTCCTGAACATAGGTTGTCATTAAGAGGGTATCTTTTCCTACACTTGTCCATGAGTGGTGATAAACAACACTCCACGCAATCAGACTCGCAAAAGTGTAAACATCGATTTTTTGCGGATATCTAGTGAAAAAATTTTGGATAACTTCTTGATGATCTAGAGTGAGTGTAACAAACTCAAAACCTAAAAATTCTTTGGGATTATTCATTGCGGCCATCGCCTTTGAAAATCATTAAATGATGATCCTTCATCAGCTGAAAGCCATGTTTTTCGTAAAACGATGAAGTATTCGGCTCAGCCACTAAAGCAATCCATTCTAATTGATGTTCCACGCAGAACTTTGTCAATCGTTTGATGAGCTCTCCACCAATACCGAGCCTTCGATATTTTTCCTTCACGATAACATCCTGGATATACCCATCGCTGACACCATCCGAAATCACCCTTCCCATTCCGATGGGGTGTTCTCCATCAAAGGCAACGATGAAACAAAAGCTTCCTTGGATAATGGAAGGAATGATCTCTCTGGATGCCTTTCCTTCCTCCCACCACCCTCCCTCTTTATAGAGGTCAACGACGTCTTCGGTAGGCAAAGACTTAACGATCTTAAATTGAATAGAATCATTCGACATTTTTCACCTGCAAGTATGATCTCATTCATACTCTAAACCGGAAATGGGAACAAGCCCGTCCTTCTTGCGCTAAACTCCTATTTTGGTTAGTGGTCTGTAAATCATAAAATTCAATAACTATTGAATTTTATGATTTGCAGGACTAAAATCCGTCGTAATCGCCCTAAAAATCATAATAAAAACAAGCCTTTGTCCGCTCATATTTTCTCAAAAACCAAGGAGACTTCCAATGCCCTACACACCGATACTTGGAACAGTGGGCTACATTTTATCCCCCGATAAGAAAAAGGTTCTCCTTGTCCATCGCAACGCCCGTGAGGATGATCATAACATTGGAAAGTACATGGGCCTTGGAGGTAAAATGGAAAGAGACGAAGACATCGCCACCTGCATGAAGCGGGAAATTTGGGAAGAGGCAGGGATCGAATGTAATGAAATGGTCTTAAGAGGGACGGTGAATTGGTCCGGCTTTGGGAAAAATGGAGAAGATTGGCTGGGATTTGTCTTTAGAATCGATTCATTTTCCGGTGTTCCTCACAAATTGAATATCGAAGGGGTCTTAGAATGGGTTTCGATCGACGAAATTCAGTCTCTTCCCATGTGGGAGGGGGACCGTTATTTTCTTCCCATGGTCTTTGATTCAGACCCCCGCCCCTTTCATGGGTATATGCCCTACGAAAACAATAAACCAAAGAACTGGTCTTACGTGAGAATGTAATTAGGGCATTTCCTTACTTCTTTGGGTTTATTCTATATTAACAATAAGATTGAAAAGTAATGGCAGGCGCTCCCTGCAAGCACAAATAAATGCCAAATAGCGTGATTATATGGGAGCGATTCCCAAATATAGAAGAAAACCCCCACGCTATAAGCAACTCCTCCTAACAGAAGGAGAACGATAGAAAAATGAGGTAAATGCTCTATCATCGCGGGCAAATTCAACATCGCTAACCAACCCATCCCTAGATAAATAACTAACGACAGAGGTTTGAAACGGTTGATGGTGAAAACTTTGAAAACACTTCCTAACAATGCAATCGTCCAAATGATAACCAGCAATGTTAAACTGCTGGAATCTCTCATGGGACCCAATGTAAAGGGGGTATATGATCCCGCAATCAAGAAATAAATGCAGGCATGGTCAATAATTCTAAAAATACGCTTATGACCTATATTCTTGGAGAAATGATAGTAAGTCGAAGCTCCGTACATCATCACAAGAGTAGCGCCATAAATCCAACATGCCATCACATAGGTTGCGTCTCTTTCTCGGTAACTGTAATACACCAAATAAACTAAGCCAATGAAACTGAATAAAAAACCTGCTAAGTGAGTAAGATAGTTAAGCTGCTCTTCCTTATGTGTTTCGCCGGAAACTTCGCAAACCAATTCGGAAACTGTTGAATGAGCACTTATCCTGGCATCCATTTGAACACTCCTCTTTGAGAGATAAAAGACGTGGATAATTTATACTTAAAACACCTTGTGCGTAAGCTTACGATCTTATCTTTCATGATTCCATTGGAGAAGTCAATAAATAACTAATAGGTCAACAAATAAGTTTTGAGGTGGAAAACTTATTTATTGACCTACTAGAACCCGCTTGTGACCGGAATTAAACGGCAGCTCTGTGAGCTTATTTTTATTAATCCACTGATACCCTTCCACCAGCAACTTTTTTCGAGCATGGAATTTAGAAGGGAATAATTTGACACGATATTTAGTAAATCCGTGCGACACAGTCGGAAGCTCAGCAATAAACTCGACAGCTAAACCCAAAGTCTCCCGAGCCCATTTTATCGTATCTTCCCGGGAAGAAACTCCTTCCAAAAGACCACGAAAAGGAAATTCATACAAATCCTGCATGATTTCTCCCTTCCCCGCGCGCCGCACCAAAACATCTTCTCCACATTCAATGAAAGCCACATCACGGAACAGATCAATTGATTTTACTTTTTTATTTTTCACTGGAAGATCTTGAGCGATTCCCCGTTGAAACCCTTTACACGTTGCCTGAAGAGGACACCGTTGACAATTAGGTTTTTTGGAACACACCGTGGCGCCAAGCTCAATAAGCCCCTCATTAAACACCCAAGGCTCCACATCCGGAAGAATCGATTCGGCGTTCTTCCAAATCATCTTCACCGTAGCTGGTTGACTGATATCATTTTCGATTCCAAAATAACGGGTTAAGACTCGGATGACATTGCCATCGACAGCGGCTGCCTTCTGTTTAAAAGCAAAACTCAATATCGCGCCAAGCGTGTAAGGACCGATCCCTTTAATCTTCGCCAGTTCTTTGGCGTCAGAAGGCAGCTGCCCCCCATAAGATCTATGCACTTCCCGGGCACCCTCATGGAGATTTCTAGCCCTAGAATAATACCCCAACCCTTCCCACAACTTGATCACCTCTTCAATATCAGCCTTTGCAAGGGCTTCTACCGTGGGAAATCGCTCGACCCAGCGTAAGAAATAAGGGATGACAACAGCCACTTGCGTCTGCTGGAGCATGATCTCGGAAACCCACACCTGGTAAGGGGTGGGATTATCTCTCCAAGGGAGATCCCGCTTATTGCATTTAAACCATTTAATTAATGCTTGCTGCACAGATTCCTCTATCGACGAAGATGCTGACTGGTAGTACTCGCCAGAAGAGTTTCATACGATTCGTAGCGCAATTCAGAGATCTCTCCCCGTTCCAAAGCTTCTTTAACGGCACATTCTTCTTCATGAAGATGGATACAGTTAGGGAATTTGCAAGATTTTCCGATTTCATGGATTTCGGAGAAATATTTATCAATTTCGAACTTATTAAGATCCCAAACACCAAAACTTTTGATTCCGGGGGTGTCGACACACCAACCGCCAAAGGTTAATGGAATCAAATTTGTGGTAGTCGTTGTGTGCGAACCTTTTTTTGTCCTTCCCACCACAGAACCCACGCGAATATCTAATCCCGTAACAGCATTAATAAGCGACGATTTTCCCACCCCGGATTGCCCGGAAAACACCGAAGATTTATCTTTCATCAACAGCTTCAGCTCATCGATTCCATCACCGGTCACATTGCTGACTAAGACTACCGGAATATTAAGCTTGGGATAGGTCTCTAATACCATTTTCAAGAGCTCCATTTCCACTTCCCTTTCCACCGGGTCGATGCTTTCATCTGTAAGCAAATCTATTTTTGTAATCACAATCACTGGGGACATCTTCCCTTTGATGCAGGCAATGATATAACGATCAATCAAAGAGGCCTTTAATGGAGGCTGCATCACTGAAACAGTGATGATCACCTGGTCAATATTGCTGGCAATGAGTTGCTCTCTTCTACGCGAGAGGTTATCGGCCCTAGAAAGGACCGAAACGCGCGGCTCCACATGAGCGATCACGCCATACCCCTCTTCATACTCCTCGAATCGAACATAGTCACCGACGGTGACTAAATTCTTCATCTGCGTCCGTTCTTTTTTCAACACACCTCTAAGATGGCAGGTCACGATTTTTTCATCGCACACCACGATAATTCCCTCCGGAAGGATAGAGATCACTCTTCCTTTGCGGGTTTTTGTGTCACCGAGTTTATTTTCCAAATCTTTGTCGACCCCTTTGAGGAACTTTGCTTTATCAGTTTTTTTATATTTGGAACGGTCTGTGGCCTGAGCTAGCTTACGGTCCTTTTTATCCTGTTTCCTTTCCTCACCAAAAAACTCATCTTCAGTGGGGCAAGCTATCCAACGCTTGTTCATACAATTATTCTCCGGCCAATATATACATTAAAATTCCACCCGCTACCGCAACGTTCAATGATTCCATCATCCCCTGCATAGGAATGGTCACGGGAATGCAGTAATTTCGAGCTTCCTCGGACAACCCATGCGACTCATTACCTAGAGTCAAGGAAACACCATGAGGTAGCTTTACTTCATTTGCGGGTGTTCCCTTTAGATCCGCGCCCAACGGTTCTAACGAATTTTCCTTGATCATTGCGGACGCTTCTTTCCAAGTTCCCTCGAAATAGGGAAGCTTAAACAATGCCCCCTTAG
The DNA here is from genome assembly GCA_964513575.1 of uncultured bacterium. Lineage (GTDB taxonomy): Bacteria > Chlamydiota > Chlamydiia > Chlamydiales > Parachlamydiaceae > CAMFKA01. The sequence goes on from CAZENM010000002.1 coordinate 14,126, forward strand.
AAGCTCTTAAAGCTTTATCATTAAATGGATCGCATCCCCCCTTGATAAGGAATACACCCTCCCAACCAAAAGCAAGAGCCGTACGAAGCAATGTCCCCAAATTTCCCGGGTCGTTAATCTTGTCTAAAATAAGAATTTTTTTGGGTTTTTTAAATTTACTAGGCTTCGGTAGGGCCACTTCCACAACAATCCCTTCGGGATGAAGAGTTCCCGCGATTTTTTTCATCACCTCTTCAGAAACTAACTGGTAAGGAACAGATTTTAATGACTCCGGCACGACCTCGGGATTCGAGACGATCACCCTCGTTGGGGGAACTAACCGGCAGATCTCATCGATCATTTTCACCCCTTCCAACACCACAGACCCCTCTTCACGGCGGAAGTCGTGATTAGTGCGAAGCATAACCAAGTGCTTGATGAGCGGATTTTGCAGACTTGTAATTATTTCCATAAGTTAACCTTTCCATTCCTGTGTAGAGCGAAGTTTTTCGAGAACGATGGCCGGGTCATTTAACCCCTGTTCTATAGAAATCCGCTCGGCTAGTTTTAGTAATTTACCCATTTTAACTCCCGGAAGAATCCCTGCTTCCTTAAGAAATCCGGAATCCACCAAAGGTCGTTTTTCCTTGATTCGTTCAATTCCACGCCTTAATTGTATTATACGCTCACGATGCATTTCTAGGGATGAAGTAATTTCAATTTCAGCCATTTGCGCATGGATCACTTCCTGCATTCCGGGCCAAAAAGGATGCGCGTAAATATAAGCCCACTCCACAAGATCCCCATCCGCGCTTTCAACTCTAGATTGAAATTCGACCCATTTCAATTCCGCATTGCTGACTTTTAACTCTTGAAAAAGCTCTTTTCGCTCACCCGGGCTTAACCCCGCAAATAACTGATTCAAAAAAACTATCGCGGGCAGCTCTTTAGGAATCCTCAAAAAGCACTTAATTCGCTCCTTGATCTCATGCAAATGTTCGTGCTTGAGCGGGGGGAATATCTCTCCCAACAGTCCGGCTCGATGCAATTCAATGATCGCAAAATCAAACCGGCTAGAGGTAGACATCTTCAGCAATTCCTGCCACACGCGCTCTTTAGCCACCGCAGGGAAAAGAGTATCGGCATAATCCATGATCGCTTCATGAGTCTCCGGATCGATTTTAAAATCGAACTTAGCCGCAAAACGAATCGCCCGAATCATCCGCAAACGATCCTCTAAAAATCGCTCGTCAGGTATGCCAATGGTCTTGATGACCCGATTTTTAATATCCTCTACACCATGCACATAGTCGAAGATCTCATGAGTAATAGGATTATAAAACATGCCGTTAATCGTAAAATCACGTCTCATCGCATCTTCACGGGGACCTGAAAGCTCTATCCTGGAGGGCTTTCTCCCGTCTAAATACTCATAATCCTTACGGAAAGAACTGACTTCGAACTGATACCCATCCACTAAAACAATCACCACCCCAAAGGAAATTCCCACGAGCAACGTTTGCGGAAAAAGAGCAACTATTTGCTCCGGAGCTGCGCTTGTCGCGATATCAACATCATCCGATGGATGCTGCATAAAATAATCGCGCACCCAGCCTCCGGCAAAATAGGCGATGTGACCTTCTTCTTGCAGACGTCTTACAATTTCTGTAGCTAAACGGGTATGACTCATAGTCCTGTCTGTTATTATAAGATTCATTGTACTCGAAGAGGTAAATATATCCGTAGCTCGACTTTTTACGATTGGCAGTGAAAAAATTAGAATCCGTTTGATTTGGATCGAGATTTTTTAAGATTTTCATTTAAATGCCCCCGCTCACAACGCTGACATCTGTTATGAGCGGGGGCGTTTGAATGAAAAGACAAAAAAGATCGGCGAAAGCAAAATGGATCTCTATTTTTTCACTGCCTCAGAGAAGCTGTGAAAAATTCGAAATTCATGTATGCTTAAACTATGAAATCAATAATACGCGTCCTCGACGAAATCACAATCAACCAAATCGCAGCGGGCGAAGTGATCGAAAACCCCGCTTCCGTAGTAAAAGAACTGGTGGAAAATTCCATTGACGCCGGCTCCACGGAAATAACCATCGAAATCAAAGGTGGCGGCAGGCAGCTGATCCGCATTTCCGACGATGGGACAGGAATGAACCAGGACGATGCTTTGCTCTGCCTAGAACGTCACGCCACCTCTAAAATTCAGAACGTCGAAGAACTTCACGAAACCCTTACCATGGGTTTTCGCGGCGAAGCCATCCCCTCCATCGCGTCGATTTCAAAATTTTCAATCCTGTCAACTCCGGACAATGGCACACAAAATGGAACGATGGTGGTTGTTGAGGGGGGTAAAATCCTAAAAGCTTCTCCTTCTGTCAGAGAGCGCGGTACGACGATGGAAGTCAAATCCCTATTTTATAATGTCCCCGTCAGAAGAAAATTTCAAAAATCTCCCGCCTCAGATGCGGCGGAAATACAAAAAGTTGTGACATTACTAGCCCTGGCGAATCCTTCCGTCTCTTTTCAGTATATCAATAATGAAGAAAGAGTTTTCCACCTTATTGCCAATAAGGCAGATCGTCAACAAACATTAAAAAATCGAGTCGACCAACTCCTCGGCGTCGATTACCTGGAACATTCCCATTGGCTGGAAGTCGACAAAGCGCCCTATAAAATTTTCGGGTGGATCGGCGCTCCCCACACGCATCGTCAAAACCGCTCAGGACAACATATCTTCATTAACCGAAGAGCCGTAAACGTTCCCTTTATCCAATACACTTTAAAAGATGCTTATGGACCGCTTCTCCCTTCTCAGCGTCACCCGACGTTTATTTTACACGTGGAACTTCCCACTGATACCGTAGATGTTAATGTCCACCCACAAAAAAAGGAAGTGCGCCTAAGAAAAGAGGGGGAAATCCGTGAACTTTTATTCGAAGCCGCTAGAGGATCCCTGCAAACCCACTCCATTGAATCCACTCCCGATTTTGTCATCGAACCCTGCTTCCAATCAGAGACCCCATCATTCAATCTGGAAAATTTTGTCATGGAAGAACCACCACTTCCAAGGCTCACAGAGGGACCAAAACTCCACTTCGAGAAAATAACACTCCCCACCCCCGAAGAGACTGCGCTCTCACAAATGGATATTCCGCTGGTCAGAGGACCCGATAAAACCATTCCAAAAGCATTAACAACCCTTCCAGGGTATGTTGTTGTTGAAACGACATCCATTGATTGGTTTCAAGGCCGCGGAGGAGGGTTATCCCTCGTCGATCAAAGAGCCGCGCATAATCGAATCCTCTTTGAACAACTCACCCAAAGAGGGGATTCCCCGCTGCAAATCCAAGAGCTGCTCATCCCCTTAACCCTCGGTGTCTCTCCACAGGAAGCCGAAATCTTAACCCCTTACCTGGAAATCCTCCAAAAACAGGGGATCGGAATTCAAGAGTTTGGCGGAAATAGCTTCATCATACAATCCCTTCCCGCGCTATTAGGGGATGTAGATGTTCATACTTTAATGTTTGACTTGCTACATGATTTAAAGGAAACTCGGGATTACACGCTTGAGCATAAATTTTTGGAGCAGAAAATCTTTCGTTCTATCGCGCAGGCGGCTTCTAAAGCCTCTGTTTCAAAGAAATCAAAGCTCAGCATGGAAGAGGCTCAATCCCTTCTTCGGGAGCTTGTAAAGTGCAAAAGTCCCCATATCTCCCCCACCGGTCAACCCACGGTGGCTAGATTTAGCGAAGAGGAAATTGAAAAACAATTTAAAAAATAATCATTTGAGGCTTTAGATGGATCTCTACCTTCCCCGCATCGACAGAATTAACCGCACCATAATAAATTCCGGAGCCCAGGCTTTGCTGCTTACCGATCCTCTGGATATCTACTACATCACCGGAATAAAACTCAGCACAGGCGTCGTGGTCATCTACGATGAGAACGCCACACTTTTTGTCGATAAACGATACTTTGAGTTGTGCCAAAAAACATCCCCCATCCCCGTAAAATCTATCGAAGAATTTCCGATCACTAAAATTTTCAAAACATCCCCCTTCGACAAGATAGAAAAAATCGCCTTTGATAGCGGAAAAACAACTTTTAACCAATACCAAGAACTGCAAAGAGATATTCCTCACTGCACCCTGATTCCCTTAAATCAACCCATCGTCATCATCCGTTCCATTAAAGATAGCTACGAACTTGATATCCTCCGACGTGCGGCACAAATCGGCTGCGAGGGTTATGAATTTGTCGTCTCCCTTCTCAAAGAAAACATCACCGAAATAGATGTTGCCACAGAACTTGAAATCTTCTGGAAAAGAAAAGGAGCCGATGGCCTAGGCTTCGATTCCATCATCGCTTTTGGTGTCAATAGCTCAATGCCCCATTACCGGCCGCAACTCGTCCCCCTAAAAAGAAATGACCCCGTCCTGATCGATATCGGCGTAAAATGGCAAGGCTACCACTCAGACATGACCCGAATGGTATTTTTTGGCGAACCGTCACCAAAAATGCAAGAAATCTATGAAGTTGTTCTCAAAGCACAAGAACGTGCCGTAGAGGCATGTGCCCCCGGAAAAACTACCGGCGAACTAGATAAAATCGCCAGAGACTCCATTAAAGCCGCCGGATACGGAGATCTCTTCACACATGGATTAGGACATGGGATCGGCCTAGAAATCCACGAACGTCCCGTACTGCGCTCCAAGCCCCCTGAAAGCGAAACAATCCTGCAACCCGGAATGGTCATCACCATCGAACCGGGCATCTATATTCCCGGAGTAGGAGGGGTCAGAATTGAAGATAGCATTATCGTTACTGAAGAGGGCGGAGAAGTGATCACAAAAACTCCAAAGAACCTGCGAAAAATTTAGAATCCGCATCTAAAATTTGTGCAAAATCAACCTTATCTATTGTATTTAAAATTTTAATTACTTAGAAAGGACTCTTGCACCCATAACCACAGTGAGTCCGATGAAAAAAAAACTATCCCTTAAAAAAACCTGCTTTTACACTCTCGCGGCTTTCACTCTACTGGGGACCTTTTTTTTAAATGGCGCTGGTTATTTCAACCCATTCACCAGCAGCCATGAGATCGCGATTGCTGATGAAACACCCGACTCTTTACCGCAACCTGAAGCGCCTCCTGAAGAAGTCTCCATCATAGAAATCCTTTCCAAAAATGATGACTTTTCCACTTTAGTCAAAGCCCTTCAAGCCGCAGATCTTGTGAATGCCCTAAAGGGAAACGGACCCTTCACCCTTTTTGCTCCAACCAATGAAGCCTTTGAACAACTCCCTCCGGGAACATTGCAAAATCTCCTTAAACCCGAAAACAAAACAAAACTTTCCGGAATTTTAACCTATCACATCGTTCCAGGTAGACACTCGACAGCAACCCTTAAATCAGAAAAACTAAAAACGTTGAATAGCAAAGAATTAGATGTCACATTTGATGGGAAGCAAATCACCGTCAACAATGCCAAAGTGACCCAATCCAATATTATCGGAGCCAATGGCATCATCCACATCGTGGATACGGTAATCCTTCCAAACTAAATTATACTGTCGTGGAATTTACGTAGAATTCATACAAACTAGATCTGCCAGCCTTGCGGTAGCTTTTCAATACGAGGCGAGTCAATTCTTTTGTCGGGAGCGTTACTTTCGCAGACTCCTCTAAAAACACCCATGAACCGGGTTTTAAAATCTTACTTTTATCCAAAGCTTCTATTATCTTAAATCCCAAGGCCTCAGAATGCTCATAAGGTGGATCTGCAAAAATAATATCAAATTGTTTTCCTGACTTTTCCAGCTTTTCCAACGCGACAAATACATCCGCAGGGATCACACTGGTTTTATCTTTGAGGTTCATACTCTCGATATTTTCTTTGATACAACGAATAGATTCCCGCGAATCGTCCACAAATGTCGCATGACTGGCGCCTCGGCTTATCGCTTCCAATCCCATCGCTCCCGATCCCGCAAAAAGATCCAGAAATGTCGCTTCCTCAACCAATGTCTGGCAGATATTGAAGAGCGTTTGCCTCATTCGTCCAGAGGTAGGCCTTGTTTCCAATCCTTCCGGAGTCATAATCGTTCGGTTTTTAAGTTGTCCTGAGAATATTTGCATCGTGATCTTTTAGTTATGAAGGTCCAGGACCGGCTCGAACAGGAGCTTGCTGTGTTAATTGAATGTTATGAACCTTCCATTCGTTATCTTCCAAAACAACGTCATAATCGACTTTCATGGTGTCGCCGTTCACGGCGATCAGTTTCCCTTTTAACTTGATAAGAGTTGCTCCATCAAAATCAGTGGTTTCTACAGTAAATGCTTTATTGCGACCAAAAACGGAAAACCGCCTGACCATCAGCTTGAAATTTTCCAATGTAAACGACTTTCGAAATTCTTTTGTGGTATAGGCGTAATAAGCTTTTGAAGCGTCATTTGCCCGTAACGCGGCCAATTGCTCTCTAACGACTTCGACAGCCTTTTCATAGTCTGTGGGTGGCTGTACCAGCCAAGGCGATGTTATTTTAGGCTCTAAATCAGACTGAGAGAGGTTATTTGCGCTAATAAAAATCAAACAAACGAAGAAGAGGCTTAAAGGATGTTGTAAACACCTGCTAAAAAGGGATCCAATTTTCATCTTTATTGCCTTAGGAAATTAATACTACTAAAAGCGAAATTGTATCAGTCTAGATGTTTATACACAAATACTACTCATCGATGATGTTTTTTGTAATTTCCTAGCTGCTAAATTTGATTTCACACAGTAGCAAGTTCCAAATTTGGTGATAAATTTACGTTAACATTTTCACATCACCAAATCAACAATGTACGATTTAGTGATTGACGTAGGTGGAATTAGATCCATCTTCTGAGTCTAAGAGCGACAATAGACTTCCCAAACTAAAATCAAAGACACCATTCAAATAGAATCGGTGTCTTTTTTCTTGAAAAAACAGCAGACGTCCGATCCTCTTTTGGAGAGGCTTTGCTCTAACGGCATTATTTTATCCGGCGTTTGTCATCATAAGCCAGGGAAATGCCGCAGCGGCAATTGCAATGCAGCTAGTTCTTGCTTCTGTGTTTGCGTTTATGCACGCCTCCTTTCCTACCTTTTTAATAGATTTATTCCCTGCGCTAATTCGTTATACCGCCACAGCGATCACCTACAATCTCGGTGTGGGGATCTTTGGAGGCATCACCCCATTTATAGCCACTTAGCTGATTGGAGTATTTGACAGCCCATCGCACCCTCCGCTTATCAACCACGAATCTTCTTGCAAACACGTTGAGACTCGAGCTGCTACATTTCTATATAGTCAAGCGATTGTATTTCCCGCTGAAAAAGCGATGTTTGGAGAAGACTTCGCCTACTATGTTCAAAAATTCCCCAGCTGTTATATCTAACTCGGATGCCGGAACGAGACCAACGATTGTATCTATCCTTTACATCATCCGAAATTCAACCTAGATGAAGAATGCCTAAAAGTAAGGATTCGTTTATTTACAGAACTGGCGAAATAAACAGCCTACGTCAGCAGCAATTACAGGTTTACCTTGAATTGCTGCTATGCACGAAGAGCGGTGCCCGACCCAGTTATTTCTTCTTGCTTTTAATTTATTAAAAGTTTAAATTTATTTTTAATTTTTTAAAAAATAGGGTTTTATAGTGAATCCAATTAATTATTTAGATGTTCCAGAAAAAGTTTTTGGAACTAGTGGGATTAACACAGCGAATCTCGTCTATAAATCGGTAAAATCAATAAACTCTAATGCCGTAATTGAATATGAGTCGAGTGAAGAACTCATTATTATTAAGAATTTAGCCGAAGTGACGATTAAAGAGCTTGGTGAAGTCCTCTATAGCAAAGAGCAAGCACCCAAATATGTTGGTTGGTATCCAAAGGTAGAAGAAAAAAAAGACCACAAAGGAAACTTTTTAGTTAAATTCTCTTGTTTTCCTTACGGTGACGAACCAGAGACCAGCAATTCTGATGATGATTTTTTTAGCGAATTTAGTTATTTTCAAATGCTGAATTCCATGCCCATTATTTCGAGTCAGTCTATTAGCATATCTAAAGAAAAAGTGTCAGCGGTAGAATCGTCATTATCAAAAGCTGTAATTAGCGCTCTAACTTCAATTATGACTAATACAAAAAAGGAATTTTCTGGAGTCTGGTACCCTACTGATTTAAAAAAATTTTTCTCTGAAAATTCAAAAGAGATGCCGGTAGAGTATTGGACAGGCTATGCATCTGAGGACTATTTTAACAAAAAAGGGGTGTTTACCTTTATGCTAAAGGACGGAAAATCGCCTTCGGAAGCAGTAAATACGCTGATAATAGGGCCTTCGGTTTTAGATTGTGGAAATACGACACAATTAGCGTACTATAAAGCTATTTTGGATGTTGTCGGATCAGAGAAATTTGACGTTCTTTTTTCAGATGAAACTTTCAAGCTTACAATAACTCAAAATGGCATTACAGATTCTAAATCTCCGATTTCATACTTCTCCGACTATACTTCAGCATCAAAAAAACAACTTTCAGGCTACATAGGCAAGCGTCCCTTAAAAATTGGAGAGGAATGCCATTTCGAAGTTATTAAATTTTATGGGAACAAGCATCCTACAGGATTCGCGGGTGGTTGGAATGTTGTTTACGTTGGAAATAATGAATTAGATGAGCAGTTATTTGTCGCTCATGGGTTTGAATCACCTATGACAGAGAAAGAAATAAATAAACTGCTTGTTGAGTTATATAATCGAGAAAGAACGCCTGAAGAAGAAGACTATATCAGAGAAAACCCAAATCCTCATGCTTATGACAGACATCTGAATTTTTATTTAAAAAATTATTATACTGTGCCTCTCGAGCTAGAAGACGAAATGTTTGATGGTTTTTTAGTGGGGTCATGCCGGGGGCTTAGGTCTGAGTTAGTGTCAAGAGTGCTAGAAGAAGAAATCGATGAAAAATTTCACCAAACTCTGATTTGTGAAAAGCTTGCTTCTCTAGCAAGGGAATTGTAATAATTTTCACAGCCTCTTTGGGGCTCGGATGTTTCTTTATCATCATTCCCCGCATTTAAGTCCCCTAAAAAGCCTTGAAAATATGTTTAGACCTGTGTCGCCGCCTTTCTAGATAGTCTAGCGACTATATTCAAAGCTTGCTTGAACTGCAGCAAAAAGCTATTGATATATATTTTTTAAAACAGATAATCAATGTGACTATTTTCAAAAAATCACACATAGGAACAATAATGAATGGCCTTAAACTATTACTTGTGATGATTGCGAGTTTCACTTTTCTGGAAGGCACTCCGAGCACCGTATTCTGGACCGTTTGCACGACTGAGGTTTATTCTACAGGAACTGGACATATCGATGAGGACAACTATTTTACAGTGTTTAACCGTCGCGGGTGTAATTCTTATTTTCCACCCGACACTGCGCTAGAAGTAGGAGTGTTTAGCTTTAGGGATTGGAGTGTAGAGGCAGGTGCTGATTATATTGGAGGAAATAACAATCCTCTCTACTTTAACGCGGGGGTTGCCATTAAAGAGAATAAACTCTTTTGCCAAGCGCCGGCCTTAAAAATTGGATTTTTTAATGCGGGAACACAACGCTGCGGCTGGAATAAAACGAATCAAAATATTGTCGATGTGATCATCGGTAAATCACTACCTGAATCAATTGGGGGAACGGTTTGTTTAGGTGGATTTTCAGGCAGCCGAACGATGGGAAAAAATCGCCAAGGCTTTATGGTCTCCTATACGCGCTCATTTTGTCTCGCAAAATATTGCGATGAAAAAGACTATTTCAAATGGGTATTTGCCGCAGACTACGCTTCAGGAAAAAATACAATTGGCGGTGGAGGCTTTGGCCTATACTATTATTTTACCCCTGACATCAGCATCCTGACAGGCCCTGTGTGGTTTAACTCAAGACAAATTAATGGTGACTGGAAGTGGTCGGTACAAATTGATATCAGCTTTTCAATGTTCGATCCACCCAAAGGTTGCTAAATAAAGCTTTGGTAAAAAAGGTCATGGAATAGAGGCTGTGAAAAAATTAGAATTCGGAGATTTTTAAGATTCGCTTCGCATTTCCAAAACAAATTTTTTCCCTTGTTGGTCCACTGATGGGAGCCTCTTCGATAAATTTCGTAGCGACATCCATAGATTCATAGGGGTAATCCACTGAAAACATGATGTTATTTTCCCCAATAGCATCGATCGCACACAATAATGGTCCATTTGCAAAGACCCCCGACGTCGTAATAAATATGTTTTCTTTGAGATATTGCGAGGGGAGTTTTTTCATCAATTTGTTTTCTTTTACTAATTTTTGACGAAGGGACGTTTGGCTATCAAACCTCCATGCCAGATAGGGAAGAGTTTCCCCCATGTGTCCTAAGATAAGTTTTGCCTTAGGAAAACGGTCAAAAACTCCTCCAAAAATAAGCCGAAGGGCGTGTGTTGCAGTTTCAACAGTCCACCCCCAAATAGCGTTATTGATGAATTCGTAGCCGATTAGGTTGTGAGAAGTTTGAAAAGATTCCCCGGGGTGGATGTAAATAGGGGCGTCCAGTTCCTGCGCTTTTTCCCAAAGAGGATAATACTGCTCTTCATCAAGATAGTGGCCTCCAGTCTGCCCATTGATAAGCGCCCCGACGAACCGATAGTCGCGAATGCATCTCTCAAATTCTTTTACGGCTGCAGCAGGATCTTGAAGTGGAAGATGAGCGAATCCACGAAAACGAGTGGGATTTTTTTCAATTTTTTCAGCCAAAATTTCATTCGCTTTGTGAGCAAGATTGACGGCCACTTCTTTATTTGGTTCGCTTTGGACGCCGGGAGATGTGAGAGAAATGACGGCGATGTCTATTCCTGCCTTGTCCATTGCCTCAAGCCTCTGAGAATCTAAATCAGATAGTTTCCCCAAAATGTGTTGAATGGCGTCCTGACCGAAAAATTTGTAGTAAGGCATTGTGTAGGGAACGAACTCGGGTGAGATAAAATGTTCTTCTAAGACAATTTTTTTCATTTTGAACTCCATTCACATTTAATTTCACCTTAGTACTGTAAATCATATAATTCTATAGCTATTTTTAGCGTGAAAGTGCCAGCAGTTCGTCGATCGTAAGTTGAGTTGTATTTGCTTTTGACAAAACCAAAATTCCGGCGAATCTGAAGTTAAACTTCAAAGTAGCCGGTTTTATATGTATCAACGATCCATGGCCACAAGTTATCCGGTAGTCACGATTATAGGGCCCCGACAATCAGGAAAGACTACTAAAGACTACTTTAGTGCGGCATATCTTCCCTAAAAAACCATATGTTAACCTTGAAGCGCATGATATTCAGGAAATGGCAAGGTTAGATCCCCAGGAACTTGTGGGTGAGAAATATTTAACAGGCGCAGTGGTTTATGGTGGAGTTCAAGAACAAATCATCAAGTCAATTAAAGTGCTAAATTATAAGCATGTTGCACAGGCTATCCTGTCATAGGCAATGTAATCTTTAATATCACCCTTACAACCTCCCACAGGCTTTTAAAACAAAAAAGAACACAAATCTAAACTCTTTCTTGAATGAGCTGCCGAAAAAGAAGGTGCCTCTCTTGAGCCTCTTCAATGGTGCTGCCAATCGCGATCAAATCAAATTGTCCGCTTGATTTCAAAGGGGTTAAATTGTAAACAATAGCCCATCCACCACCATTACGGACATCATAAAGGACATCTTTAAACAATTCAACAAACGTAAAAACATCCACTCCAATCAGCCGTGCGTCAGTCACAACGCGATGAAGATAGGGTTTTTGGCGATGATCATAAAATAAACGGTTCATCAGCGTCATCGGAATGCTCCCACCCCCCCACCGACCGTTGCACTCGACAAATTTCACTTGCCAATCATTATCCAGAGAAGTTCCCGTCACAAGAAAATCAAAAGAGCACCTTCCCACGTAACCCATTTCCTTTAATGTCCAACCAACCAAAAAAGCCAACCGTTTGACTTCCTGCACAACAACAACAGGCAAACAGGACATCCGACTCCCATTAAATACTTTTGGATCATCTTGCAGGAATAACTGATCAAGGATTTCCTCGACGATCGGAACCCTGTGAGATTCTGGGAGCAACCAAAGCTGTGCGCTCGGACTGGCAAGCACTCGTTCCTCCCAACCCGAAACCTGCAACGGCACGGACGCTTCCGCCATCCAACCGTATTCCAACAACCACTCTTCTACCCTCTTTCGAAGGTTTTCTCCCTTCCAATACTGAATATTTTTAGCTTCATATAACGTCGTCGCAATCCCGGTTGCGCTGCTTGTGTGGCGTAGAACAACCGTATCAAATCCCTCGCTATAAGCGACAAGCTGATCATGAATTTCCTCAACAGTCTCCACTTGGTTCCAAGTAATACAATGACGCTCTCCACAAACCTCTTTACATAGAGATAAAAAATGATTTTTATTGTTTGCAATACGGCTAACCCTTGGTAATGGAGCCATAACCTTTACGGGATGAGTGGTGAAGGTCGAAAGCGTCTGCGCAATTTCCCAAGCGCTTTGACTACATAAATAAGGGTGAATGACAAGCTGATCTTTGCGACTAAGAAGGCTAATAATCTGCTGCTGCCCATTAAGATCATGTTTCAAAGCCTCAAACAGTGACCACTGCGGTAAAACCTCACTGGCATTTAATTGAATATACACGGGAAAACCTAAACCGAGCCTATCTCCGGCATACTCCAGAGATCCAGGAGTCACAGGTAAAGTTCCCAGGACAATATCATCATCACGGGCGCGGGTAAATGCACGCATACAATAAGTGGCAACATTTTTAAATTGATGAAGATGAGTAATTTCCGATAAATCGTCTGCAAGCAGAACTCTGCAAGTAGGATCCGGCATCCGGTCGAGAATCTGAGAAGAAAATTGCTCTCTATCTTTATCGATTTCAAAACGACGGATGAATCGGTCCGCGACATCCCGGATCATCGCCTCACACTCCGGAGCAAAATTAACTTCAGCAACGGGAGTCAGTGCGATAATAGGTTCTTTTTTTTCGGGAGATCCCATGGCTTCACCTCTTCAAATTTCCTTATATCGAGGATCTTCCAAGAAAGTAAAGAGGTTTAAAACCAGAAGTTTATGATTTAAGAAGTCTCGCCTGCCATCGGCCGGCATCGCCCAAAAAGAAATGTACCGGTTGGCAGTTTTCAATCGACCATTCATGATCCGCTATGCCCAATAAACAGCACAAAGACCAATGAACCCCTCCATGTGCAACAATCAACACAGGCCCCTCACGAGCAAGGGCTAGATTCAAACCTCTTAGCACTCGACCCATAAATTCTTGAACATGTTCATGTGAACATGATCGCGCGTCAGAACCCAATGCGGCCATGTCATTCCAAATCCTTAAAGTGCATTCTCCCAGCTCGGGAATTTCATAATGGGATGCCTGGAGTCCCGAAGAAATAATTTCTTTGGTCTCTTCTGCTCTTTTTAAGGGACTACAACAAATCGATTTAACGGGCAGGGTTGAGATAACACTTTCAATAGCAATGGCTTGTTGAATCCCTGTAGCATTCAATGAAACATCATCATGGTCAACCTTTGTGCCTCCCACATTGTAATCGGTTTGCCCATGCCTGATAAAATAAAATTCTTTTTCTAGGATCATTAATATTTCTCTCTTTGTCGATAATAAAAATCCAAGGCTTGTCGGGCGCCATTCATCAAGTTTAACCCCTCGGCTTCTCCCGGCGTCACCCATTGATAATTTTGATGTTCTTCGGAAAGTTTTATATGGGGGCTTTCGTCTAGTTTAACAGCAAAAAGACGGTAGAGATAGTCGATTCCAGGCTTGCGGATATAAAGTTGTCCAAGCGATCGGAATAAATCTTTTGGTGTGATTATAATGCCTGTCTCTTCGAAAAGCTCCCTTTTTGCGCCCATTAAGGCTATTTCGTCGGCTTCCAGCTTTCCGGCCGGCACACCCCAGGCGCCAGCTTCTTGTTTACTCTGTGAAAGCTTGAGAAACAAAAGCTTGCCGTTGACTTCCACATAAGTAGCCACAACTTCCACATCCGGAGAAAAATCAATAGGTTTACTCTCATAAACAAAGGTATTTTCAGTCATATTCATCCACAATAATAAAAACTCAAACAAATTAAACCATCACTTAAGAAAAAAATCAAGGATAGATCTGATCTGCAACTGCGGTGTGACAAACGCTCGTTCCTCGCGCAAATGTATAGCGGTCCCCTTTGCCTAGACAAAGGGGACCACTATAAACAGTCTGCATTCTCTTTGCGTCTTCACGTTTAAAATGCCCTAAAAGCTTGCAAACTTGTGGCGTTCGATTGGATTTAATTTATTATTTTCAGGTACTCATTTGCGCGATGAGCCCCAATTTTGCACGCTTATTAATCAGAGCATTTAGGTTTTTATTTAAATACAAAAAAAATTAGAGTGAAAACAAGCATCTAAAATCACATAAAGCATAATAAAATATGAAAACACTTTATCACAGAGAAGATCATTTCGAAGGGGGAAATACCATCCGCGACATCGTAATAGGCATGTCCGATGGCCTTACGGTACCGTTCGCTCTTGCCGCAGGAATCTCCGGAGCAATCGCTGAAACACACTTGGTCGTCACCGCCGGCTTTGCTGAAATTGCCGCAGGCTCTATAGCAATGGGACTAGGAGGATATTTAGCCGCAAAAAGCGACGCGGAACACTTTGAGACCGAATCCAGCCGCGAACAATTTGAAATTATCCATAAAACTCAGGTCGAAGAAGAGGAAATCTATGCTATCTTTTCCAAGTATGGCGTGTCAAAAACGGAATCATCATCTGTCGTGAACGCACTAAAACAAAACCCCACTGCCTGGAAAGACTTTATGATGAAATTCGAGCTAGGACTAGAACCACCGGATCCCGCTAGAGCCCTTAAAAGCGCCATGACAATCGCCTTTTCTTATATTTTCGGAGGAATCATCCCTCTATCCCCCTATGTTGTCATAACCGACTCCAATACAGCCCTCGGGATTTCCGCTGCTGTAACTCTACTAGCACTATTTGGTTTTGGAATAGCCAAAGGATACTTTACGGGCGTTTCAGTTTTTAAAAGTGGATTCCAAACGGTTTTTGTTGGGGGAATGGCAGCAGGTGCTGCCTACTTATTAGCTAAAGCTATCTCTTAAAGGATTAGACAAAGTGAAAAACGGTAATATAGCCCTTGGATTTTATCAACAAGTAACAACCGCTAATACAGTCATCGCCGAACTCAAGCGTCAAAAATTCACCCGCTTTGCCACAATTCACCTTAAGAGAGATAACAGCCTTGAAATCCATCGAAACTTTCGATTTTTTAGAGCAATCGATTTAGAGATCGTGAATCGATACAAAAATCTTGTGATTGTAGATGAAATATTAATCATCGTAGAAATCGATCAAAAGGATGTCAGAGATGTATTATCCACTCTACGACAAGTCCAAAGCAGCCACCCCGTCACCTTTCTGTTGCGCCCCGCGCTATTTAAAAATAAAAATGAAGATATTCCCTCGGAACCGGTTACCTTGGAGCAACTCCGAGGCGATGCAGCCGATCTCGCCGCTCTGTACCAGCATAGCGCCAAGGATAAAAAATATTCTCGGTCATTGATGCCCCGAATTCAAAACAGTTATAAAATCCTACAGGACATTCGACGTGATATCTCCGACGCTGAATTTATAGAACAAACTATTCCCTCTTCCGCAGAATGGTTGCTCGACAACACCTACGTGATCGAGGGAGCAATAGAGAATGTCACTCTTAACCTACCCAAAAAGTTTTATCAAGAACTTCCCAAAATAACAAATGGTCAGCTGATAGGATTTCCAAGAATTTACGCTCTTGCGATCGAACTCATAAAAAAAACCGCGGGGAAGTTGAATCGAGAAAACATCACCGATTTTCTTAATAGCTATCAGGCGATTCACCCATTGACGATTGGAGAACTTTGGGCTTTTCCCTTACTGCTCCGCTACAGACTCATCGAATGGATTGAATTTTTAGCGATCCATGTTGATAACAGAATGCGCGAAGGGGAGTTGGCAAGTTTCTGGGGTAATCGTCTATTATCCGCAGCTCATAACGACCCAAGCAAACTACCGGATGTTCTAGCAACCTTATCAATGGAGGAAACACTATTCTCCGGACACTTTGCCGAAGAATTGATCGATCACCTATTCGATGAGGAAACGGTTCTCCCTAAGGTCAGAAGTTTGTTGGAAGAGCGTTTCGATTCTCCACTCGCAGAAGTTCTACATGAAGAACACATTCAAGAAACATCCGAACAAATTATCTTTTCAAATTCCATTATGAGCCTCATCGCCCTATCACACCTTTCGTGGCAGGATATTTTCGAATCTGTAAGTCCGGTAGACGCTATCCTTAGGGAAGATCCCACAAATACCTATTCTCAAATGGATTACAGAACACGAAATAACTATCGGAACGCTATCGAAGGCATTGCACGGCGTGCTGATCTATCCGAACCCGAGGTGCCAAAAAAAACAATCCTGTTAGCCCAAAATGCGGTCCGCGATTTCGAGAGGCATATCGGCTATTATCTGGTTGATGAAGGGCGTCAGACTCTAGAGCAAAATGTTAAATATCATCGGACTTATTTTCAATCACTTCGTCGACGAGTCATCCGTCACGCAACAGCGGTTTATTTAGGGGGAATCGCCCTGATGTGCGGGTTGTTCGAAATTGTCGTAATCTATTTTTTCCTACAAACAGACCCCTCCACTTTTCAAAAAGTCTTATTTTTTATTTTTTCCTTAGTGCCGATTTCTGAACTGGGGATTCAATCCGTAAACTTTATCCTTGGAATGATTCTGCCAACTTCTTTGCGACCAAAGATGCTATTCGAGTCAGGAATCCCCCCGGAATATAAAACTTTAGTCGTCGTCCCCATGATGCTGCAAACACCGGATTCCATACAGGAAGATCTTGAGCGCTTAGAAATCAGATATTTGGCAAACACCGATCCTCAACTCACTTTCGGATTATTTAGCGATTTTTCAGATGCTCCTGAAAAACATATGGAGACTGACTCTGAATTACTAAACGTTGCTATCGAGGGCCTTAAGTCATTAGAAACCAAATATGGCACTAATAAATTTTTCCTCTTTCATCGCGAACGTGTGTGGTCTAAAAGTGAAAATGCTTGGATCGGATGGGAACGAAAACGGGGGAAACTCGAATATCTAAACCGCTTTATCATGGGCGAACAATTACCGGAAAACATCGTCTACATGGGAAATCCCGATGCCCTTAAAGGCATACACTTCATCATCACCCTAGACGCAGACACACAGCTGCCCAAAGATCAAGCAAGGTCATTGATAGAAGTTCTGGCGCATCCCTTGAACCGCCCCTGCATAGCCATTGATAAAAAAGGACTGGAACGGGGCTATACCATCATTCAGCCTAGGGTCGGCACAGACTTTATTCATTCAAAAGCTTCATGGTTTTGTCAAATTTTTTCAGAACCTGCCGTCATGGACCCCTACACTCAAGCCATCTCTAATGTTTATCAAGATATGTTTGGGGAGGGCTCCTATCACGGAAAAGGAATTTATGATGTTGCCGCCTTCCACTCCATTTTATCTCATCATTTCCCTGAAGAACATTTGTTAAGCCATGATCTTATCGAAGGGGCTTTTGTTCGAGTGGGGTTTGCAAGCAATATTTGTTTATTCGATACCCACCCTAAAAATTATCTCACCTGGGTTAAACGACAACATCGCTGGATGAGGGGAGATTGGCAGATTATTGATTGGCTAAGAGCCGAAGTCCCGATAGCAAAGGGTAAAACAGAAATTAATCCCCGTTCCTGGATCAACCGTTGGAAAATTTTCGATAATTTACGTCGATCCCTCTTGCCTGTTTCTCTGCTGCTTCTGCTAACCGCGGCTTTGACCATTTCACATATTCCGATAGAATGGACCATTCTAGCTCTCCTTGTGACAACACTTCCTTGCGTCATTTTACTTTTAAATAAAGTATTTTCTTGTTCATGGGTCGCCATGAAGTCACTGTTTTCAGAGTTGAAAATCGTCACAGCCCGCGCGCTGATCACTATCGCGTTATTACCCTTCGAAGCTTTTTCCTCACTTGACGCGATGATGCGCGTAGCCTTTCGACGCTTGATCTCGCATACCAATTTATTACAGTGGACCCCTTCAGAACATGCGGGAATGAAATTAGATAAGATTCACCAAGGATTTATTCTTCAATTATGTTGGGTTTCTATTTTTGCCATGGTTGTCATGGCTGTTACGGCCCTTACCAATCCCCTCGCAATCTCCCTTGCCCTTCCCTTTTGTCTTTTATGGTTTATGGCTCCACTCATTGTCTATATTGTCGATAAACCTTTAGATACCCGAGCTGCAAAAGCTATTTCAGAGGCCGATAAAGAAATACTGCGTGAAATAGCCCATAAAACCTGGCGCTATTTCGAAGATTTAGTCGGACCGGACACACACTGGCTTCCCCCGGATAATTATCAAATGGCTCTAAATGTTGAAATTGCTCAACGGACCTCTCCGACAAATATCGGTATGTGGTTACTGGCAGCAATGAGCGCCTACGATTTTAAATTTATTACCTGTGATATATTTATTGATAAAACCCTAGCAACCATTCACGAATTAAAAAAGCTGGAAAGACATGAGGGTCACTTCCTTAATTGGTACAACATTCAAACCCTGGAACCTCTATTTCCTAGATATGTCTCGACAGTCGATAGCGGAAACCTGTTGGCGTGTTTCTGGACCTTAAAGCAGGGCTTGCATGATATCCTCACCTCCACATCAAACTCATCGCTGGCGAATGAAAAAATTGAGCTGGTACATGAACTGATCAAAGAAATCGATGAATTTTCTAAAGAGATGAATTTAAAATTCCTTTACAGCTCTGATAGAAAGCTATTCGCAATAGGGTATAACGTCGATGATCGTAAGCTAGACAATTCCTACTATGATTTACTCGCGAGCGAAGCTCGAATCGCCAGCCTCGTCGCCATAGCAAAAGAAGATGTTCCCCTAGAGCATTGGTGGTCCCTTGGAAGGCTATACAGGGTTGCGCAAGGGAGAAAAGTGCTGTTGTCGTGGGGAGGGACGATGTTTGAATATTTAATGCCGTTAATATTCAACAAACAATACCCTGATTCCCTGATGGGGGAGGCCTGTGATGCCGCTGTCGCCTGCCAAATTGAATACGGAAAAACAAGGGGAATCCCTTGGGGTATATCAGAATCTGCTTACAGCGCTATAGACTCGCACAAGATCTATCAATATAAAAGCTTTGGAATCCCTGGAATAGGCCTTAAACGGGGTTTAGAAAGCGACCTTGTTGTCAGCCCCTACTCTTCCGCGCTGGCCCTTCCGGTAGATATAGAATCGTCCATCAAAAATTTAAAAAAGTTATCCGGAAAAAACCATCTCGATCTGATGGGCCCATACGGTTACTACGATTCCATAGACTTCACTAGACAAAGAAGCCCCAAAGGGGAACGCGGAGTCGTCGTTTACGTCTATATGGCCCATCACCAAGGGATGATCCTTTCCTCAATTAACAACATTTTGAATGACGACGCTTTAAGCAACCGCTTCCATAAAGATCCACGGATACGCGGTGTTAACTCGCTGCTTTATGAAAAAATTCCGGCATCCCCTACATTAAAAACCACCGGCATTCAAAAAGAACCCGTCCATCGCAGACTAGAGCCTTTTTCACAAAGACCGATCATGGGAGTGGTAGAAACGCCGGAAAGCACAACTCCTAAAATCAATCTTCTGTCGAACGGGAATTATTCCTTAATGATCAGTAACACTGGGGGTGGATACAGCCGCTGGCGTGATATAGATATCTACAGATGGCGGGCAGATACCACACAAGACCCATGGGGCAGCTTTTGTTACATCCGAGATCTAAAATCAAACGATCTCTGGTCTGCAGCCTATCAGCCGACTCAAAATGCTAGTAAAGAGTATTCAGTTAACTTTAAAGCGGACAAATCGGAATTTAGACGAAAAGATCATCAAATTGAAACACAGACAGAAATCGTTGTCTCCCCCGAAGACAACGCTGAAATACGATTGATCAC
This sequence comes from uncultured bacterium, assembly GCA_964513575.1. GTDB lineage: Bacteria > Chlamydiota > Chlamydiia > Chlamydiales > Parachlamydiaceae > CAMFKA01. The sequence continues at coordinate 34,311 of CAZENM010000002.1, forward strand.
CCTGATTAACCATTCCAATGAAACACGTCATATCGAACTGACAAGCTATTTAGAATTAGCTTTAGCTCCTCACCTTACAGACCGCGCACATCCCTGCTTTAATAAGCTATTTATCGAAACAGAAGCGTTACCCGAACTTTCAGCGCTAATAGCTTTTCGACGTCTGCGCTCTCCGGAGGATCAACCCCTTTGGGCGGTACATGTGTTATCTGTAAGCACCCCATGCGATGAAGAGCTTCAATACGAAACAGATAGAAACCGTTTCATCGGACGCGGTAAATCACTACAGCACCCTGCGGCTCTTGATGGAGATCTCTCTAACACTACAGGAACAGTTCTTGATCCTATTTTTAGTTTACGACGACGAGTGTTCATTCCATCAGGCTCCCGGGTTCAGCTTTCTTTTGTCACAGCCATTACAGATAATCGTACTACAGCTATCGCTCTGATCGAAAAATACAAAGAACTTCCGGCAAGCCACCGAGCCATAGAACTTGCTTGGGCCTATGCTCAGCTAGAATTGCGTCATTTGCATATCCATCAAGAAGAGGCGCAACTATTCCAAAAGCTTGCCGGCCGCATCCTCTATCCCCATATTCAACTTAGAACAGTCGAAGAAAGACTTCGCAAAAATCAATTGAGCCAATCAGGGTTATGGGCTCAGGGAATTTCAGGGGATTTACCTATCGTGGTTGTTACTGTCGGCGACATCTACGATATCGATCTGGTAAAACAACTCTTAATTGCCCATGCCTTTTGGGGCCTTCGCGGACTTAAAGTAGATTTAATCATCCTTAACGAAGAAGAGGCCGGCTACACACAACCCCTCCAAGAGCAACTGCAAAGCCTGATACAAGGCTATTCCTATCGCGTCACAGGTCATGCTCCGGGAGGAGTCTTCCTTAAAAACTCAAACCAGACTCCGCCTGATGAGTTGAACCTCATTCTATGCTCGGCGCGAGCAGTGTTAGTTGCTGCAAGGGGTTCACTGCGGCAACAACTTATTTCTCCCAAACTTAGAGCGCCTTATCCGCCAAAACTTGTGATTAATCAAAAGTTTATAGAAGAACCTTCCAGACCGTTGCCATTCCTTGAGCTTCCTTATTTCAATGGTCTAGGGGGCTATTCGGAAGATGGACACTCCTACGTGATATATCTGGGACCGAACACAAACACTCCGGCTCCATGGATCAACGTACTTGCTAATCCTCTATTCGGAACAATTGTCACAGAGGCTGGCTTAGGCACCACTTGGTATGGCAATAGCCAAACCAATCGACTAACCCCCTGGAACAATGACCCTGTATTAAATCCTATCACCGATGCCATCTATATTCGTGATGAGGAAATGGGAACCGTCTGGACACCCACACCGGCTCCCATTCGAGAGTTAGATGCTTATCGAATTTCCCACAGCCAAGGTTATTCCCGTTTTGAACACAATAGCCATGGAATCGAACAAGATTTGGTCATATTTGTCCCCGTAAACGATGCAGGAGGTCTTCCTTTGCGCATCCAACGCCTTCGATTGTCCAATCACTCCTCGCGCCGTCGCCATCTTAGTTTAACAGCTTATACAGAATGGGTTTTAGGGGGGGATCGAGAAGAGACCCAAATGCATCTGATCACTGAATGGGATTCAGAAACTCAGGCCCTCTTTGCTTACAACCGCTACAACTCCGATTTTGGAAGCCATGTGGCATTTTCAACCTCGCTGACCCCCGCTGCTTCATATACCGGAGACCGCGCCGAATTTCTAGGGCGCAACCATTCGACATCCTCACCGGAAGCCCTAACACGAAAATCCCTTTCAGGACACACCGGCGCAGCTTTGGATCCCTGCTCAGCGCTACAAGTTGTTGTAGAAATTGATCCGGGTCAAGAAACAGAAGTGATCTTTATTATGGGTTATGCTTCGAGCGCTACAGAGGCTCGCGAACTAATATTGCAATGTCGAAGCCTAGGGAAAATAGAACATCTATTCTCCGAAACACAAACCTGGTGGGATAAAACCCTTGGAACAATTCAAGTAAACGTTCCGGACAAAGCAGCCAACTTCTTAATCAATCGATGGCTTGTCTATCAAGATCTTAGCTGCCGTTTCTGGGGAAGATCGGGGTTTTATCAATCAAGCGGAGCCTATGGATTTCGAGACCAGCTTCAAGATGTAATGGCAATTATGTATTCGCTACCAAAAATTGCTCGGGAATATATCCTTACCGCAGCTTCGCGACAGTTTATCGAAGGAGATGTTCAACACTGGTGGCATCCCCAAACGGGAGCCGGAATAAGAACGCGATGCTCAGATGACCTTCTATGGCTTCCTTACGTCACAGCACACTATGTCCGTGTGACTGGCGACGCTTCGATACTTAATGAAAAAATCTCCTTTCTAGAGGGGGAGAAGTTAAATGAAGATCAAGAAGAAGTGTTCCAAGTCCCCACAATCTCCGAAGAAACTGATACTCTGCTAGAACACTGCCGCAGAGCTGTCAAAAAAGGAACCACAACCGGACCCCAAGGGTTGCCGCTCATCGGAAGCTGCGACTGGAATGATGGAATGAATCGTGTAGGGATTAAGGGAAAAGGAGAAAGCGTGTGGCTGGCTTGGTTCCTTATTCAGGTCATGAATGATTTCGCTGAATTACTGAGTATTAGCAGTGGAAATACAGATTCGGGTGAAGGATACCGTATCGAGGCAAAACGCCTTGCAGAAGTAATCGAATCAACGGCGTGGGATGGTGCCTGGTACCATCGCGCCTATTTTGATGATGGCACTCCCTTGGGTTCTAAAAAAAATATAGAAGCTTCTATCGACTCGCTCACGCAATCCTGGGCGATTATATCCGGACTGGCAAACCCCGAAAGAACTGCCACAGCCCTTCATTCTGCCGAAGAATATCTGATAAAAACGAAAAACAACCTAGTCCTATTGCTCACCCCACCCTTTGATAAAACGCCTCTAGACCCGGGATATATCAAGGGGTATCCTCCCGGTGTTCGAGAAAACGGCGGGCAATATACACATGGATCCTCCTGGCTAGCGATGGCCTACGCCAGAAGCGGAAATGGAAACAAAGCAGTAGAGCTCTTGCGAATGCTATCTCCGACTTCCCATACATCAAATGAAGAAGAAAACGCGCTCTATAGAGTCGAACCCTATGTGATCGCGGCAGATATTTACGATCTGAAAAATCAAGAGGGGCGCGGAGGCTGGACCTGGTACACAGGTTCCGCTGGGTGGATCTACCGAATATGGCTGGAAGAGGTCATTGGCTTCACACTGCGCGGCCAAACACTATCGTTTAAGTGTGTGATTCCCAAGGAATGGGACGAGTTCAAACTACAATATCGCTATAAGTCTTCTCACTATGATATCACAGTAAGAAACCCAAATCATGTCAGCTCCGGATCTCCCTCGATAACGCTAGACGGAACCCTGCTACCATCTCCTGAAATCCATTTAGTGGATGATGGCGCCAACCACATCGTTGATGTTGTTCTACAATAAACCTCGCAAATAACAACCCAGTTTAACCTATTCAACTTAACAAAAACTTCCTGAAGAAAAAGTCCTTTTCAACATCAGAAACACAGGCATGAAAAATTTAACAAACCGTTCACAGATTGGGAGAATTCTCTTCATTCATCCGGATGCCCCATATTTTCCATTCCCCTTCATCTTTTCCTAATGTAAATTCCACGACTTTAGAGGCGCCGCCCTTCGTGAATTGAAGGTCCACCCAAGCAAGGTCCCCAATCTCTCCCTTATCCTTCACTGTTAGCTCTGTATATTGGGATAAAACAGGATATTCCTTCACAAACTCATTAAAAAGATGCAAATCCACCTCGGTCTGAAATTCACGGGCTGTGTTGTTCTGATAAAATTGGGCGATGTTCCCATTTTTCAACATCTGCGCGCTAGTTTTAATAAAAGGAATCAATTCTCTTTCAAAAAGTTCGGTGGATTTTAAACCAGCTTCCTCTTTCGCAGAACCCAAAGCCATTCTAAATATTTTCCAAACGCCATCTTCCTTAACTACGGTAAACGCAAAGGGAATGTCATCTGCCTGTGGATTCAAAAGAACCAAAAGCTCTCCGCGCCCTCTATTCAACTCATGTTCCACGATTTCATATTCCGTGAAGTTTGTTAAAATAGAATTTTTATCGATAAACTTCTGAAATTGGTCGTATGGTGTGTTTTGAATGAAATATTTCGAAACTTTCGATTGAAAAATTTGAGGAAACTCCGGTTTACGCAGGGTGTTCAAAAACACCACAACCGGGTCAAGCATCTGCTTCGTAATGGTTGTTTGAGAAGTCTTTTCAGCTTCCCCCCGGACAATTGGGCTGATACTGAAAATCTTCCATTCATCATCCTCTAAAATAAGCTTATAGACAGCCTCTATCGAAGATCCGTCCTCGGCAACAACATACCCGCGAATGGTGCTTATATCTCCAACAATGCCCTCATCTTCCAAAATAAAAGATTTATTTTTCTCCAGAATCGGGTTTGTTTTAATGTACTTCTTAAACACCTCTAAGGGGACTGTTTTCTGAAAATCCTTTGATGTGAACCCATAATAAGCTTCGGTTAACTGACCTTCCCTTAAAGAACGAAGCTGCTCCGTGATGGTCTCACCGGGAAGACTAATAGATCTACCCAGCAGGAACAAAACAGCTAAAATCAAAGCGATGCCCACAAGAACCCAAAACCACCATTTTCTTTTTTTTGGCGCTGGACTTTCAGAAGAAGATGGCTCGCCGCATTGGGGACAAAACTTGTTCTCGGGCATGATTTGCGTTCCACAGTGTTCACAATACATAAAATTCCTATTTTTCCTGGTCGTCAATCAAGCCGTAATGTTGGATCAGTGTGTCAGCTTTTTGCAGATTGACTCGTTTAAGATCGTCGTAAATTTTTAATCCCTGGGCATTCATTCCTTGCTCAAAATAAAGAACCCCTAAATCATAAAGAACCTGTCTGTCATAGGGGCAAAGCTTTAAAAGGATTTCATACTCTCGAATCTCTTCTTTAGGCATTTGGAGGTCATGATACCCATAAGCAAGCTGAGTATGTACCCAAGGATCATGCGGAGCATACTGACATAATATTTTAAACTCTTCAATGGCCCTGCGACAATACCGTCGCCCTTCTTCGATTTGTCCATTTTCCGTCAACAAGCTATAGAGCATCACATAAGCATTTGCGATTTCCTGATGTCCTTCCAGATCCATCGGATTTGTAACAATCTGCTCGATATACTGAAAAATTGCCAAATGAAGAAATTCGGATCGCATCACGAACACATCATGGGAGAAAGCCCAAACGCTTAACCTCTCCATAGGTCCATCCGCTAACGCAAACCAACGGGGAGCCCTAAAGAAATTATATTCCATCCCTTTTAATGTCTCTGAAACACGAATTGCATTTCCTGCGATCCTTGAATGCAATAAGAGATCCTCGCCAATAGATTCTAGGCTCTTTTTCAAGAACTGATCACGAATCATTATAAAATCAGAACCTTTCACCGATCGATAATAGATGGAGAGTACATAGTAAGTAAAACAGGTTAAAAAAACGATCGCGATAGCGAAAGCAATCCAATAGCTTTGCTGCAAAAATGGAAGAAATATAAAAAAGAAAAGGACTTCTAAGGCAATCAGAACAATAAAATTAAAATGAAGCCAAAAGAAAAATGACGCGGCCTTCTTAAAAGAGGCGCAGACATCTTCCTCGAAATGAGAAAGGTCTATCTTAGATGTTGTTTGATATGCGGTCGTTGTCATAAGGCTGAGTTATAGCAAAGAGTAGGAATTTAAGGCACTATGAGGCTGTAAAAAAATAGAGATTCATAAACAACTTCAAAAATTAGTATTTGTTTTCTGCTCGGCTTTGTAAATTTTTCGATTTCTCTTCTACAAGAGGCTTAGTCAAAGTCAAGTTCACGCGTTGGCTGCCTGCATGACAGGCTCGCCATAAGATGCTCGTAGTTCTTCATAGTAAAATAAGGTGAGTCCGGCAAAAACAATTCCTGCGGAAAGGAAGAAAGAAAAACTCACAGTTTCTCCCAAATATAGCCAACCCAAAATCGCCGTTATTAACGGGGTTGTAAATCCGGCAAAAGAAATAAAGGTAGCCGAAAACCGCTTCAACAAGTAACCATAAAGGTTATAACAAATAAAATTTGAAACGGTCATCAGGAAGCCGCACACGACAAAAAAGGTGGCAAAATCGGTGACGGGAACAGGATCCCACGTCTCAAAACAAGCCGACTGTATTAGAGTCATGCTCCCCCCAAGGGCCATACTCACACCATTCACCATTAACGGATGATAGCCCGCTCTGACCAGCTTACTTAAAATAATCCAGCCATACACACTTGAAATCGCTGCTGTCATGACCGCAAGTTCTGCCCAGGAAAACATCAAGAAATGACCGGTAAGTTCCTCTTCCGTGGTCTGATTTAGCAATATCGGAATAAAGCCAATAAACCCAACAATCAAACCCAACCATTTTTTTGAATTCATCTTTTCTTTCAACAACCAATACGCAAGTAAAGCAGATACAAATGGGGAAAGGCTATAAAGAAAACAGGTCTTTGCGCTGGTCAAATACTTTAACCCCCAAAACTCACACGCATTAGTGACGTAAATATTGAACGCGCCTAGCAAAAAAAACTGGAGCAAATCTTCCTTTTTCAGCTTGAATTCATCTCGCTTAAAGAAAAATAAATAACCTAACATCAACACCCCCGCAATCCCCATTCGGGATCCGACAAGAAAAAAAGGGGATGCTGCGGAAAGACCTATTTTCCCTACAGTAAAGACGCTCGCAAAAAGTGCATATAAAAGAATAACTAGTGCCATGAAACCATCATTTTAAGCATCGCTAGACGTTGGAGCAAAAGCAAAACCCGCAGGCACCTTACTTTACTCTAACACCCTTAACGCCTTGTGTTTTGGCACGTAGTTTAACAGATACAAGAAAAAAAGACAATTTTATAATAGTGTTTTATCAAGCTTAAAGAGGTGATTCCGTAATTAAAATGCCCTGGATTTTATACCTGTGAAAAAATTGAGATCCGGTTTTCAGTCCTAATATCCCACTTGACCCATCGTCACCTGCAACGCCTGTAAAATCAAAGGATTACCCTGGTGATTCCGGTAAACTCCATGAATCAGACCCAATGCCAACTCCTTATTTTGTTGGTCGTAGTACAACTGATTCAACGCCAGTATGATGTTAACATCAAAAGGATCCATCCTTAACGCATTTTCGTAAGCATGGGTAGCTTTCCCACCGTTACTTTCTTCAACATAAATTTTTCCAAGACTCTTCCACGCAGCTAAATCCACCGGATTGATCTTGATCGCCTCTTTAAAACTTTTCTCCGCGGCAGATCTATCCCCCACAGATATTTGCGCTAATGCCAATAGCTTCCATCCCCACACATTTTCTGGCTCTAAATTAACATAGGCTTCAAAAGCGCGCCTCGCGTTTTCATTATGGTCGCGTAAAAGCTCGACTTGTCCAAGTAAGAAAAATACCGGGGACAATGGAGGCTGTATTTGAGTGAGTAGATTCAAAAACACACTATCTTCTTCAAGCTGCTCATCTAGATTCACCCATAACTTGTCACCATCTAATATGGAGTCGATTCTTCCCTGAATCATCGCGTAATTCCAATCCAAGGGGGTCTCGTATTCCCAATCTTCAATATTTATCTGCGGAAGGTGTTCTTTTACAACACTCTTAACATCAAAAGGAGTTTCTTTTACAGCAACCAACACTTGATTCAATTCAGGCTTCTGGTAGTGACTTAAAGCACTTTCAAAAAATAAAACTTGATCAATTTGTTGAGACGCAAGCGCGCCCTGTAAACGAGTTTGAAGCGATTCAACAAATAGTTTCTTCAACATTTCAGCTTCCACAGACCCCGCGGCAACTTTTCCTAATTCACCAATAGCTAGCCCGTAATAAATAATGGAATCTTTGCTGTTTTTGGTATTTCCTTCTAACAAGTAGCTTTTTCCCATCAGAGTATGCGCAAGTTGCCCTTCATACTCGGTATGAATTAATCCAGGTTGAGACACCCTTGTGCGAGCCTCTCGATACTTCCCCATTCCAATCTCACAAGACGCTAGCTGTAGCGATGTCCAAGCAGGGGGAAGTTTTTCAGTAAAGACTTGGTGCATCAAAGGATTCAAAGCCTCAAAGGGCAATGGCTTAGAAAAATATTGTAAAGCTTCGCTGCAATTGTCTAATTTTAGCGCTAAGGCGCCTTGAAAAACTCTTTTCCATTGCCTACCAACAGGCTTTTCTACGTTGATTTGATCGATATACATATTCAAGGCGGGCAAATCGTTTCCTAAATAAGCATTCAAAGCCTGATTCAAAACAATTTCTAAGTTTAATTGAGGGGTATTATCCAACTGTTGTATAGCAATATCCAACTCCTCATTAGACTTTGAAAGGTCGCCGGCACCGCTATAGCCGTAAGCCAAAAGAAGATGCTTCTTCCCTTCAGTGAACATATTACCATTTTCCAGCACCAATTCTTGAAATTTTGGATAATTTTTTGAGAAAAAAGTATCGTCAATTTTTTCTTCCACAGAAGATGGATCCCACCAAAATGCTTTCAGGAAATAAATCCCCGCTAGAGATAAGCCAAGAATCAACGCTTTAGATTTCATAAAAATACCCGGTATAAAAAATTCTGCATCCAAATAAAATCTCATAACTTACTCAGATGTAAATGTCAAAAAAAGGTTTGATTTAATACGATAAGGTTTTCAAATTGGGAGCCCAAATGATAAAATGGCTAGCACTTGCAATCCTTACGTTTAGCATAAATCTAGGCGGACATGAACTGGTTAACCTTAGGGAATACAACTCTTATTTCCTTTTTGGAGGACTTGGAGAGGCGTTTCTTGTCAAAGAAGCGGCCATACAGCTCAGCCGAGTCCAACGAGACCTTGACAAAGAAGGAATCTCCTTAATTATTCTTCGAGCCTATCTCCCTGAATCGGAATCCCCCGCATGCTTTGCCGATGTCAACCAAGATCGGATCAGTCGAACCTTTAGCCGCGGAACTGCTGTAGACGTCACGATTGAGTATACCAGCGGTAATCCTTTACTTCTTCCCTGCCCTCCTTATACTCTTTTAGCCGACTGCCCCAAAGGCGACTTCCCTTGCTTTAACCCCGCCTGCACCTCCACCCTCCAAAAACTTGAAAATATTATGGCAAGACATGGATTTATTCGATCGGAACGGGTTTGGTGGCATTTTGATTATCGGTATTGGAGAACTTATCCACCCCTAAACATTCCAGTTAGAGAGCTCATGTTTAAAAGAAGCCACTATTTCCCGGGGTAGCGGCTTAAAAAGACGTTTACAAATCTCAAATGGCTGTACTTGAGATTTGTAAACACCCAAAAAACATTAATTCTCAACGCGACTTTGTTAAAGTACTGTTAAAAAATATTGAGTATAAATTTATTATTATGCTTTAATAAAGATAGTGAAAATAACATTTAATTTCTATATTGCGAGGGACGTATGCAGAAGACAAAATTACTCCTCATAGAAGATGAAGAAGACATCGCCGCATTGATCAAATTGCAAGCAGAGATCTATGGGTACAAGTTATTGATCGAAGTGGACGGATTAAATGGACTCCGCGCTGTCGAAAAAGAACGTCCGGACCTCGTCATTTTAGATATTATGCTCCCCGGACAAAGCGGACTAGATGTCTGTAGAAAAATTAAATCCAATCCAGACCTCAAATCGATTCCTATTATCATGATTTCAGCCAAGAGCGAGGAAATTGACATCGTTCTGGGATTAGAGCTAGGGGCTGATGATTATGTCACCAAACCATTCTCCCCAAAAGTTCTCTTTTCAAAGATCAGAGCAATCCTAAGACGCGGCGTAGAAGTGGAAAAAGCCCCCCAAGTGATCAAATTTTATGACTTCGTCCTTGAGGTTGACAAATATCAACTGCGGAAAAAGGATAAATACATTCCTGTCACCCTTTCAGAATTTGGAATTTTACGCCGACTTCTCTTAAACAGAGGAAAAGTACTCACCCGTAACCAATTATTGGATGACATTCAAAATAACGACGCGTTCATTGTCGACAGAAATATCGACGTCCATATCGCATCTTTAAGAAAAAAATTAGGCCCTAATTTCGAACCAATTGAAACCGTTCGCGGCGTCGGCTACCGCTTTTTAGAAGACCCGTTAGATCTTTAAGAAATGGTTGGCTCGTTCTTTTTTTGGTTCATGATCATCTCTCGAAGTTCATTTTTTTTCAATTTGAACAACTCCGTACGGGGTAAAAATTCTACTTGATAGATATCGCGGATTTTTGCGATCGGAAGCACCTGCTGACGATATTCTTCCATCCAAGCGGTAAGATTTACGTTTCCCTGGCCCTTTACAATGGCTAAACAAACAATTCTTCCTAATCGTTCATCAGGCAAATCAATTAATACCACATCCTCATGACAGTGATGCTTCACTTTGATATTCTCCCAAACGGTCTCCAAATCTGAAAAATTGATATTTTCTCCCCCAATCTTAATAAAATTACTGCCCCTACCAAAAATTTGCAGGAAGTCAGCTTCTATACGTCCCTTGTCTTGGGTGGTGTACCACCCGTCTACCTTTGGATCAATAAACCTACAGAGGGGGTCATTCCCATGAACATAGCCGGTGAGTAACGCCTCGCTGCGCACTTCAATAAATTCTTCCGCATTGAACCTCAATTCCACATGATTGAGGATGACTAATTGTGTTTCTGGATTTGAGTGTAACGCTGTAGCAATTTGAGAACAGGTTTCTGTCATTCCATAACTTTTCAGCAACGGCCACCCCAGCGCAAAGGCCTCCTCATGGAGTTTTTTCGGAAGCTCTCCCCCACCCACTATAATTGCTTCCAGATGCTTGGGAGGCCGTAAATTAAGGGAGACAAGATCATAAACGTGCGTGGGGGTCAAAGATGAAAAAGAGATGTTAAACTCTTCCAAGCTTTCCACAAATCCAGTAGGATTCCATTTTTTTTCAGAGAAGTCAAAAACCTGTGAATCTGTAAGTAAAGCCCTCGCGTGGATCCCTAAGCCTCCCGCATGAAAAAGAGGGAGAACATTCAACCAGGGATGTTTTTTTTCTATCAGTAGATGGTGATTCACTCCATTCGCGGAAATCAACATCGCCTTTTTTGATAAAGCGATCATCTTAGGAAAACTTTCAGTTCCGGAGCTGGCAAGCCAAATATGCCCCTTTAAATCGCGATATGGAGCCACAGCATTCTGTAAAAGATCTTGGGTGTCCTTCGGAAGCAAAGGGTTGATAAACACATGCGATTCGTCGCTAGTCCAATCAATTAAAGGCTCTGCCATTGTAACCCCTCCAATAGATTATTAAAACCAAATCCCGTTCCGCCGGGAGGGCTTAAATGGACCCCCACCGCATGCACGGAGTCGATAAAAGGGTCACTCTGATAGCATTCATGAGATAACAAGCCGCAATAACCCACCTGACGCGGATATTGCACCTTTAACAGAGCTGCGGTGTAAGCAGCGCACATTTGGCCAAAAGGGTGGTCCAAATAGGTCGTGATAACCAGTTGTGTGGTTTCATCTAATTTTTGTGAAAGAACTTCAACAGCCGGTTTATGGACGATCACACGGGCAGACTTCGGAAATTGTAAAGCCTTGACGGCGCTGTGATCCGCCGCAAAGGAAACCCCTAGCTCTTGTTGATCCTTCTGCCAAATTTCAGGCTCATAAAAATAGGGATCTTCTAAATAATCAATGCATTCGCGCAGTGTAAGAGGAATTTTTGTCCAATAACCAAGAAAATCATCCCTAGTGAGCCTTTCATTGAAATCAAGACGCAGCTTAACTCCAGGATTACTTTTCACCCAAACGTTCATTGTGGAGATCTCCCGCTCAGGATCCTTTCCTATTTTCAACTTAAAGCGCGTAAACCCCTCGATGGTCAACGCTGCGAGATTATCCGAAAGTGAAACTAAGCGATGACTTGGCGGGATCTCCAGACCGATAAACAGCGAACGTTGTTCATGCCGCGCTTCGGCATCTAAACGAGCAAAACGAAATGAACATTCCAGAAGAGGTGTCTTCTGATGTGTTCGCAACGCAGATAGTTGTTTAGACAATGGCCAATCCCCAAGCTCAACCCAAGGATGGCAATCACAATACCCAACTAACCCATCATCGAAGGTCAGACGAAGGAGCATCCCTTCACGGATGCTCCCGGGACCCACAGTCCCATAGTTGTCTTTATAGCTCAGCTGATATGAATGATGGTCGATTCTCATGGAAGACGGGGGAATTTAGAAAAATCAGGTTTTCTTTTTTCTAAGAGTGCGTTTTTCCCTTCTTTAGCCTCGTCAGTCATGTAATACAACAGTGTGGCATCTCCGGCAAGATCCAATAATCCGATCTGACCATCGCAATCTGCATTCAACGCGGCTTTACAGAAACGCAACGCCAACGGTGAGTTCGCCAACATCTCACGACACCATTTTAAGGTCTCATCTTCTAGCTTTTCTAAAGGAACAACACAGTTGACAAGCCCCATATCCAAAGCTTCCTTAGCGCTGTAAAATCTGCATAAAAACCATATCTCTCTAGCTTTCTTTTGACCTACAACACGGGCAAGATAACTGCTTCCAAGTCCGCCATCAAAAGATCCCATTTTAGGACCCACTTGCCCAAATTGAGCATTTTCTGACGCGATCGACAAGTCGCAGACAACATGAAGAACGTGCCCTCCTCCCACAGCCCAACCCGCGACCATAGCAACAACAGGTTTAGGTAAAGAACGGATCTGTTTTTGCAAGTCCAGAACATTCAATCTGGGCAACCCCCCCCCTCCAACATACCCACCTTCGCCGCGCACGTTTTGATCACCGCCGGAACAAAAAGCTTTGTCGCCTTCTCCTGTAAGAACAATCACCCCGATTTCAGGATCCATTCTAGCCAAGTCAAAGGCATCTCTCATCTCGTCC
>CAZENM010000003.1:0-40782 GCA_964513575.1 uncultured bacterium
ATCCATAGGATTAGGAGTGTTTTATGACGCCGCCATGCAGTCCCGTATCTTCCCCACGATACCCTACCCCTTTTGATTTAGGATTTCCTATAAAAGAGCAGCCGCCCGAAGAACACCCAGTTCCGGCTGAAAAAACAAATTAAAAATTATATTTACAAACAGCCTTGGATCTAGCTAGACTCAGGTAGTTGAAATTACTAAGGGTCTTTTATGGGCAATCAATTTTTCTATTCACTAATATTTTTGGGTGTGTTTTTATTCTCACCGCTAGAGAATCTTTATTCTGAATCCCCAAAGAAAGTCGCTCTAATTTTTGGGATTACAGGACAAGATGGCGCCTATCTTACTGAGTTACTTCTAGACAAAGACTACGAAGTGCATGGAGTGAAACGACGCTCTTCCAGCCCAAACACGGGAAGGATCGACCGGTTTTACCAAGATTCACGCAACGAGAACACAAAGTTATTTCTTCATTATGGCGACCTCACCGATGCTGTGAATGTGATCGGATTAATCCAGCAAATTCAACCGGATGAAATTTATAATTTAGCCGCCCAAAGCCACGTAAAGGTTTCGTTTGAACTTCCCGAATACACCGCGCAGGTAGACGCCTTAGGTACTTTGCATATTCTTGAAGCAATTAATATGCTTGGACTGACAAAAAAAACAAAATTCTACCAAGCCTCTACCAGCGAACTGTTTGGGCTTGTGCAAGAAACCCCGCAAACAGAAAAGACCCCATTTTACCCACGTTCTCCCTATGGTGTCGCTAAGCTTTACGGCTATTGGATCACCGTCAACTACCGGGAAGCTTATGATCTGTTTGCCTGCAATGGAATCTTATTTAATCATGAATCGCCCCTGCGCGGAGAAACCTTCGTCACTCGTAAGGTCACTCTTGCAGCGTGCCGCACAAAATTAGGACTCCAAGATATCCTTTACATCGGCAATCTGGACTCGAAACGGGATTGGGGCTATGCAAAAGACTATGTAGAAGCGATGTGGATGATGCTCCAGCAGGAGCGTCCGGAGGATTTTGTGATCGCAACAGGAGAAACCCACACCGTCCGTGAGTTCATTGAATTGGTTTACCGGGAACTAGGAATGGACATCGAATGGCATGGCAGCAATGAAAATGAATACGGAATCGATTCGAATACAGGCAAAATCGTTGTGAAAGTAGACCCCCGCTACTTCCGTCCCACTGAAGTGGACCTATTACTTGGAAACGCTGATAAAGCTAAAAAAATTCTGAAGTGGTCACCAAAAACAACGTTTCACGAACTGGTAAAACTGATGGTTAATTCAGACATGGAGCTGTTATCAAATCATCCATCTAGCGGAAATGACCGATAAAGAAATTTTCAGTTTAGGGAGCATAACAATGAAAGTGTTGAACGGAACAAAAAGAATTATTTCTCTAATACTTTCCGTGGCGCTTACATCTTCCCTACAAGCAACGCTTTCGGAGCGTGAAGCTGAAGCTATGGCGGTCGAAGCCTACATCTACGCCTATCCTTTAATCACCACGGACCTCACCAGACAAGTGATGACCAACGTTGCCGCTCAGGATTCAATGAAAGCGCCGATGGGACAGTTTGCAAATGCCAGAACCTATCCAAACGCCACTTTCCATGATGTGACCGCACCCAATGCGGACACCCTCTATTCTTCCGCGTGGTTAGATGTCGCTAAAGAGCCCTACATTTTACATGTCCCCGACGAACCTAACCGTTATTATTTGATGCCTATGCTTGATGGATGGACGAATGTATTTGCCGATCCCGGCACTCGCACCACAGGAACAAAAGCCGGCAATTTTGCAATTACCGGGCCGGGCTGGAAGGGAACCCTTCCCGAAGGCATCACTGAATACAAATCGAGCACTAATATTGTGTGGATTCTGGGACGAACTTACTGCACTGGAACCCCTGAAGATTACAAAGCCGTCCATGAAATTCAGGATAAATATTCCTTAACACCATTAAGTTCATGGGGAAAGCCCTATACCCCTCCAAAAGGAATTGTTAATCCTAACTTAAATATGAAAACGGCCGTAAGAGACCAAGTGCGCAGCCTAAACGGTAAAATCTTTTTTAAAAAATTTGCCGAGCTTTTGAAAAACAATCCACCGAAGGCTGAAGATGCTCTCATGGTTGCTAAGCTGGAAAAAATGGGAATCGTTCCGGGAAAAGATTTCGAAATCAACAAACTAGACACCTTATTCATAAACGCTATCCAAAAAGCACCTGTCATTGCTCAAGCAAAAATAGCAACCTATGGTAAAACGGCTGTTAAACGTGTGAATGGATGGACTTTCTTCTTAAATACCGGTTCTTATGGAACGAATTATTTGCAAAGGGCTTTAGTCACTGAAGTGGGCTTGGGGGCGAATTTACCCAATGACGCAGTCTATCCATTTACGCAGACTGACAATCAAGGAAATCCTCTGGAAGGATCTCGCAAGTATGTGATCCATTTTAATAAAGGGGAAACTCCCCCTGTCGATGGGTTTTGGTCCATTACGATGTATAACGACCAGTTTTTCTTTGTTGACAATCCCCTTAACCGTTACACCGTGAGCCCTAGAAACGCCCTTAAATACAACCAAGATGGTTCATTAGATCTCTATATTCAACGAGAATCCCCCGATAAAGACCACGAAGAAAACTGGCTCCCTGCCCCTGAAGGGAAATTTGTTCTAATGCTTCGGATGTACTGGCCAAAAGAAGCCATTCTAAATGGTTCGTGGACACCACCTGCTGTGCAGGTGAAAGACTAACTTATGCAGACACAGTCTCTTAGATGCTGTGTAACTGTCGCTTCTCAGGAATTTATTGAAAATTATCCATGTAATCACTAAGCTCCGCTGAAACTCAAACCTTCACAAGGAGTCCATCATGAGCATTTCTACATCCACTTTCCAAGGCACTGAACCTATGCAATATCGTCAAATTTATGGCGAAGCTTAGCCGGTTATATGCCAGACAAATTACCTTTTCTTCCTCCCGGAAAGTAAGGTGTTTTTTCGATGCACAGTCTCACATGACCTATTTAATTATTCCGACGAATCAAAGATCAAATATTCAATCGAAGCATTATTCGCGCAAACCTTTGAGGAAGGTGCCCAGACCTCCGAAATTAATGAAGGTTTTTTAGGGAATAAGATGGATTCGACAATTCCAAAAGAGCTTGCCGAAAAGGTTAAAGAGATCGCCCTGAAAGTACTGACGCTATCAGAAAAATATCCAGCAAACAATCCAGAAGGCAGTTCGGAGGCGCTACCGGACTTGTCTGAATGCCTAGGGATAATGTTTAAACTAAACGGTGATGATACTGCTGAGGCCGAAGCGATCATCAAAGAATTTGAAGTACGTTATCCCAAATTATTGGAAGCTCAAAATGATTCTGAACTGACAACACTCCCCCTTCTTAAAAGTACCGTTGGAATCGAGTTTAGGGATTATATCGCAACAACACCGAATATAAAACTCGGGTAGTTGATATAAGGGTTGCGGCGGGAATGGTGTCAACTTAAGAGCTTAACAGCAAACAAAGGCTTTAAGTCAAATATCGCTGGCATTTCTGTGCTTAGGTGATCCCATTCCAAATTCAATCAATACTTTGCTAAGCTCAGAAGAAGCAGGAAATGATAGCCCTGACCAAAGCGAAGCGATGGTCAGAGGCTGTGTCGAAGAGTAAAATTTACCTCTCTTCCATCCAATAAGATGGAGAAACTAAAAGACCTCTTGTTGTTGTCGTTTCAATAGGACGAACTTCTTGTATATGAAGCGCCTTCATGATTGCCAATGTTAAAATGCAGTTGGAAACGTCTACATGGGCAAAGGGATTATTGAGTTCTTCATCAGTTTTATTTAAAGAGTTCTCGATAAACTTTCGTAATCCACTTCGAGTAATGACATCACCCTCTGAGGCAACAGGTCGAATACTATGATAAAAGAGGCGTCCGATCCCGACAACGGTACCTTGATTTTGAATCTTCTGCTTAATGGTGGGATAAGCTTTTCGGGCAAAAGCGCGGGCATAGCCATCAGCCGTTTTAAGATCTTCCTTACTCATTGGGTTAGGTGAGTCGATATCTTCAATATCATTTTCCTGTATTGCATCGACAATGTAGTTTTTAAATGCAACCGACCCCATTTGCTCTCCCATATAAACAGTTAAGCCTTCGTTGGTATCCGCAGTTGTAATTTGAAGGCTTCCTGTACCAATATCCCAAACGACAGTTTCTTTAGGATTAAATTCACCCGAGGCCAAAGCGCTAAAAAAAGCAATTTCGCCTTCTTCTCTCTGGGGAATAATCTGGACTCGAATTTGTGTTTGCTTTTCGATTTCTGAAATATATCCTTTGCTATTATTGGCTTTGCGAAATGCTGATGTCGCAATTGCTACAATTTTTTTAACCTGGTATTGATCTGCTATTTCTTTAATTTCTGTAAAAGTCTTCATTCCAAGCTCTTTTGTTTCCGCATCAAATGTGCCATCTACAGATTTGTCAAGAGAGGCCTGGTAGGGAACCGGAAAAGAGGTCTCTAGAACGACCTGAACAATTTGATTTGTTTCTGTATCAACATCAGCAATTGCCACCTTTGTCCCGCCCGAACCGATATCAATCGCCGCTCGTCGCTCTACATCGGCATGTATTTGAGTAAAAGCGGAAATCACGAAAAATATAACTAAATAAACTTTTTTCATTTTAATCCTTTATCGATTTAATTCTAAATTATATAAGATATCACTATTAATAATTAAAGTAAACGTTATTGTTTGTTAATGATTGTTTGAATAAAAAAGAGGCTGGATCGCCCCTTTTCCTTTCAATTAGTCAATCTGTGCCAGAGATCGTAGTCGAATTTCTGGGCTTTCCCATGTGCTACGAATACAGCTTCGTATCTTGATTCATTCATGATCCACCAAAAACCAGGATAGTAGCGATTTATGAGAATTTTTATTTCGTCAGAACCTTCCCATTTACGCAGCATTTTTAAGATATTATCGTCAAACCCTTCAGGGCTTCTACGTATTAGACTGTTTGGATTTGATATGTATGCTGCGTCCTCACGCCTGTCGACGTAGTGTTGGGTTTCCTCCCCTTTAATTTTAATATCGATATCAACCTTGTGATACATCCATCTATGGAAGTCTAAATTTTCATAAATCCATGTGGTGTAATGGCTATAGACTATTTCACCCGAGTAAATGAAATAATCGATACCGTCTAGGTTTAAGCATGTATCAGCACTAGGTTGAGGAGTATTAGAGATGATCCAACTTTTTTCATCAGCATAGAGCCAAGAGGCCTCTACTAAGAGTCCTTCCGGCCCTGTTTTCGACCCTATAATGATCGAATTTTCAGGTTGAAATGGGTCGATGCCAAGCACGACCTCATCCCCTAGCGAATACAGTTCTAGCATATTATTGTCGTCTATTCTTCTTTTAACCCAAGCTTGAGTAAATTTTTGAGGATCTTGAGAATCTCTGATGTGTAGAAGTAATTCGACGAAGTTCTCAGTTTTTTTGTTTATTAGAACCCTTGCAGAATAATTGTATAAATGGCTTTCGTTAGTTCCTAAGCAAATATCAGGACTGAGCCCCCAGTAATCCACTTTTTCCGCATGAATAGGTAGGCAGCACATCCCTAACATTAGATTGGTTGCGATAATAAAAAATTTAAAATAGTATTTAAGCATTTTTTTTCCCGTTTAATTGAATTTATGATTTACAGTAATAGGTAAAAGAGTCTAAATCCATTTTTTGATCGATTTGAATAATTTGCTCGAATACATGTGTTTGGTTTTCAATAACATAGTCGAGACTTGCAAAGAGAGAAGTCTGTAGGAATGTCGTCAGGGTGACGATAGCGAAGATATAATGGATAAAACTTTTCATCATGATTTTTCCTCATGGGTAATCAAGTGTTTATCCTTCAATACTTTAAGTAAAAACCCACAAGAAGTCAACACAAAAAAAATCTTACTGCAAATTAAGAAGCGTTTAAATTTATGTTTATTACTGTTTTTTGCTTTTCAAGTTTACCGTAAAAAAAACGTTAATTTTGAATAGATAAACGTGTTATAGGGGTTCGATCATGCTATGTTCTGATAGTAAATTTAGCTTTGTTTGAAGGTTCTACACCTTCGAGTGCAAGCTCGTAAAGATCAGATCCTCTATCACAAATGCTTACACAGGGAGTCTCCGGACAGCTCTCAGCTATTTTGCATGTTTCTTTAAACCCTATAATCCAAAGTAAACTTTCATTTTCTTCGATTTTTCTTAAAGTATTATTTGGAATCTATTCAGAATTTGATGAGATAGATAAAAAGATGTGGGTAGAAGTATGGCGGTGGCCTGGGCTATCATAGGCCGCTCCTTAGGAGCTTAGCAGTAATCAGAGGTTTTAGCAAATGTCGCTGGAAGTCCTGTACACAGGCGATGTCATAGCAAATTAGTTTACCTTTGTTCGCAGATACCGCTGTGTGTATCAATGATAAAAAAAGCTATACATCTAGTGGATTAGGTAACCAATACCACCAGAGCGATCAATCATTGAGGATTGCATGAATATAATCATTAAAACTACTTGTTTTTTTTGAGTGGTACTGACTAGATTGTTGATCCCAGTTACTACCTGCTCTATAGTGAAAAAAATGAGCATCTACATAAAACTCACTATTATCACCACCTGTTGCATCTATGAAACGAATTTGATTGTCATCAAACTCTCCATAAATTTTCATATTGTTAATTGTATCATTACAGTAATTACCACTCAAACACCCCTGACATTTACATTTGTGCAAAATATTAAAAGCCTCTTGAGTATATCTTTGATTAATATAACGAATGGGTATACCGCGATTTTCCACTAAATACTTATGAGTATTTCCTCCTGTATCTGTATTAATTCCGTTTATTGCTTCAATACCGAAATCAATTTTTTCTTTATTGGGCAATCGGGCCATATCAAGAAAAGCAATTCCTACCCAAATATAATCTACAACATAATATTCAGATTTTCTTTCCTGATAGAGACCGCTCAATAGATAATCAGACAAATGTTCTATGATGCTAAATTCTTTGACCAAAAACATATCCGAATCCAGTAAAGTAACAATTCCGTTATGTTGAATTCCATAATTTTTTAAAGAATAATTTACAATTGCTGCATTACGGTGAGAGGGTGCCCGCGAAAAATGAAGCTCCTGGGGCATATCTATGCAAGTAATTCCCAGCTTTGAGCAAGTTTGATGTATTTGATCGTACATTTGGGGCTTGTTAGAGTCATTGAAAACAATAAACTCATAGTCATCCAAAAGATATTTTTCAAGCGTAGCATGTTGAATTTCGATAAAATCTGGTCGATTATAACTATAAGTATAAATCAATACTTTTTCATTTGCAGAAATCGGTAATATCCACAGAAAAACCAACAAAGATATAAACAATTGACGGGCGACATATGAGTAACTCACAAATAAATCCTTGTATTAATAATCTAACGATTTTTTTACTGCAAAAGTTATACGTGTATCCAAGACCCTGTAAACATTATAGTCATTACTTTGCCCGAAAGTATCTAGTACAGCTTCGAAAATCTCTGGAATATCAGTGTCGTGCCAAAAACACGTGCTCGGACAAGATAGAAGTGCTTGAAAGGATTCGTAGAATGCATGAGCATAGTCATGTTCACCATCGATAAACCATGAGTCTATTGGGAAGTGTTGTTTATAATTATAAGTCATGCTATCTCCAAACAGTTGAATATAGGGCAAAGTGCATCTTCCTCCTGTTGTCAATTCATTTAAAAAATGATATTCTTTGATAACATTTGGGGGTAGATCAAGGCTGTAAACCGTTCCTGCTCCCATAGCGTTTTTTATTATCATTGTCCCTACACCCTCACATGTGCCAATTTCGAAAAGATTAACAGGTTTATACTTTTTAACTAAGCAATGAAGAACTAGAAAATCGTCATAAAAGCCTTTGAACTCGTTGCGTGTAATCGCACCTTTTTTCAACGTGGATTCCAAAACCTGGGAAGAATCTATAAAAAAAACATTGTCTCGATTATAGACTCCATGATCTGCTGCTAAACAGCTTGCAGCGGATATTAGTGACAAAACGACCCCCTTAAGGGTGTTCATTGAAAAAAAATTCATATTAACTCCTAACCTGTTTGAAAAAAATTCAGATTATTCGTTACTAGAAAATTTAACAATATTTTTTTCTCATCAACTCCTTAACATACCCTGAAGCCCTTTTCAACTCAAATCTGTGGATTGTTAATGTTTTTTACCCTCTTAAATCCAAATTCATTGCCAAAATCCATTAGTCCTTCTTAAATCACTTTTTTAACAAAAAAATTGCACATGGATAAGGAACTTACCTAAAAAAATTCTGACATGACAGGCCGAACAAACTTCACAGTAAATATTTATTTTTAACAGGAAAAAGTTTTTCACGTTTTCATCTCCAAGACAGCTTGACAAAGATAAACTGTTTAGAGTAGGCTCAACGCATAAAATAAAATAACCTGCTTATAAGCATGAAATAACAAGCTCTTATTAATTAGACAGCATGTTATGAATCTTATGCAGAAATAACAATCCAAAGGCATTTATGAGCACATCACCGTTAGGACATTACACAACTCCCACCTCCTCCTCTTCTACAACATCTTCTTCCACCTCCTCCTCTTCTACAACCTCTTCTTCCACAACATCCTCTTCTACAGCGGTAAGAAAACGGGAGCGTCCTTCAGAATCCCAAGGTGCGCATCCGATTCCTTTAAAACGTTTGAATGCGATCTTTGCAACAACTGCAGAGGAATTTTTAAGATTAGCGGGATTGGAGCTGACGTCCAACACTCCTATATACGATAACATTCAAACGAATAACCCGCCCCCGGTCGCTAACCTCATAGAAATCTATGATCAACAATGGTCTTCGGAGGCCAAAAAGTTCCTCAACCTCCCCTTCAACAAAGCCCACTTTAATGAATTAACACGTACATTTATCAGTCAGTTCATTATACGAATGGATTCCCGAATTCATTATGGTCATATTCTAAAGAGGGATGTAGAACCGGGAACTAAAATTTTTGTTCGCGGAGACCTCCACGGCGACTTGAAAAGCTTATTGGAAAACCTTAAAACATTGAGAACCGAAGGTCATCTAGATCCCGAATACCGCTGCAACAAGAACGTCCACTTGGTTTTTTTAGGCGATTACGCGGACAGAGGCTCTCATAGTATGGAGGTACTGCAAATTCTTCTTTCCCTTAAGTTAGAAAACCGGCGTCAAGTCACTCTAATTCGCGGCAACCATGAAGACATCACCCTCAACCGTCGTTATATGTATAAAGATAAAAATTTTAAAAACTACCTTCAAAGTGTCGATAACAGACATCATTTAAGGTATATTTATGAAACAATGCCCATCACTTTATACATGTCTGAAATCACTTCGGGAGAACGGCAATATGTGCAGTTTACTCATGGGGCATTAGAACTTTATGTAGACCCTCAAAAGATGCTTGCCTCCACAAATCATCAAGCAATCCTAAATGTCAGAAAATGCTGTTCATTTAGTGAAAGAGTTTCACGGCTAAAACAAATTAACGCCCTCCAGTTAAACACAGAAATCCCCCCTAAAACTAACCCTCTGTTAAGAAGAAAACGGAAACAACAGATTGCCGCAGCGAAAATCCACTCCTTATGTGAAAATGATTTTCCGTCAAATATAAGGCCTTCTGTTTATTGCTGGGGTGACCTAACTACAGAAGATGAATCCCAGCTTGGCCCCATACAAGATAGAGATTGGAAAATCTCAGCTCCAGACCTCAAGCATTCTTTACGTCTCTCCAGCCTTCACCACCCGATTAAAATGTTGTTCAGGGGTCATGCGCATAAAATGCACTATTATACAGATTCGAAAAACAAACTCGTCGTCACAACGATGCCGGTGGGAATGGAATCTACTACCTATAAAAGGTCTTTTCCTGACCAACTCGATAGAGCTTACATACTCACCACTGGAGAAAAAGTTAAAAGCTGGTCGAAACAAGCCATTTTAAGAGCTTCCGAAACCTCTACAAACACTTTAACAGATATACATCCCATTCACAGCTTGGGTGTTTAAAGGCGGGGCTGACAGGTCCCTATTGAAATTTGTACTCAATATATTAAGCATTTAAAAAAAAATATTAACCTACTACAAAAGAATTATAAGAACCAACGTACCACAAGGAGATTCCAATGCCAAATAAATCTGATTCACGTACCTGGGTCGTTGTCGCAGACACCTGCCAAGCAAAGATCTACAGCGTTGTAAAATTCCCAAAAATCGAAGAAATCGCCATCCTAGAACATCCAGAGGGTCGATTAAGCAACCAAGAAATAAGCGGAGTCAAACCGGGTAGCAGCGCTCAAAGAGGCGGCGGCGTAAGGTATTCCTATGAACCGGAACTAGAGCCTAAGCAAGTTGAAGCAGATAAATTTGCCCACTACTTGTCAAACCTTCTAACCACTGAAGTCGAAAAGGGTAAATTCAATCGTCTTTACATCTTTGCGGGCCCTACATTCCTTGGGCTGATAAGACAACACCTCAGCCCTCAAGTTCGCAAGACCATCATTGCTGAACTAAATAAAGAACTTACAAATTCGGACTTGAGCGCTATCGAAAAGCATTTAGAAGCCTTATAAACAGTAATTTTTTACCACCCAAGGCGGTAGCAAAATGGCATCCCCGATCTTAATGGAAGAAACGAAAGTTTCAGACACTTATCAGAATCAACCCCAGAATCCACAAACGGGTCAATTAAATGGGCGTCATGTAAAAGATATTTCCACGGAAGAGGCTAGCTGCTGTCTATCAAGTGAACTCTGCTTGAATTGGATCGCCTACCCTTTTATCTGCTGTTTTTCCCAGCCGGATGACTCGAACGAGTCTTGTTGTGAAACTTACAGTCGACTCACTAAGGGTTGTGCGTGCTCTTGGGTAATATGCGCATGCATCCCCTGCTGCTCCCTTTTTAAAAAATGCCTGGGTAATGATTAACCTGCCGAAAACCGAGCTAAAGAAAATACTTTAGTGTTGATTTATTTATTTTTGATAATAATTAAAGTATTATTACCACAATAAATCGGCAGGTGATAAAATATAGGTATGGAGAGCAAGTCCTCTACCATTAAGAATGCAAATGAGCTACGACCACGAGGTGAAGAATGTTTGGATTAGAAAATCAAAAGAAGAAAAAAGAAGAGGAGTTTAATTTCGATATTGAAGTTGAACTCAAGGTAAGATCCAAATATAATGAGCTTAAGAAGAAAGTTGAGGACAGAGTCCAAAGCGTGAGAGATAAGTTACGAAGCGGTGAGGCCAAAGAAGAGTTTGATCAATTTGGTACTTTGCTTCAGGGATATACTTCGCTTCAAAAGGTGATGTCGAGGTTTAACCCAAAATGACCTAAATTGTGCGGTTTATCATTGTTCTGATCCAGAAATGAACGATTGGATTAAAATCCAAAAGTTCGGGAAATGTAATTTCGAGTATGGATCAGCCCCGCAATGTTAACCTCCGAGTTTAAAAAAAACATGGAGATAACATTATGTCTACTAGTTTCGAAGGAAAAGGAGTCCAGTCGGGCTTTAATGTGAAGCAGTTGTTTGCCATTGTAAACGATGCAACCGTTAGCGCGAAAGCAAAGCTCTCGCAAATCAAAAAGAACCAAAGCTCCGTTAGTATCGGAGATATGTTTGAGATGCAGATGCTGATGAATCACTTATCGCAGCTCTCAGAGATGTCGACAGGTGTTGTGTCAGCATCCAATACGGCGATTAACAGTATGGCCAGAGGCGTTAAAGGATAGTTAATCGTCTATTATGTGTTAGGATGGGTCCAAACCATCCTAACCATAAACGGGTCGCCAAAGTCGAGACTTCGTCGCGAAGCTCGCTTGGTGACCTGGCTCTTTATATAGAGATGTTTTAGGAATTACAGGGGGCAATAGCAATGACATCGGTACTTATGCAAGAATTTAAAACTGACTTTGCTCTATTCATCGAGGCGGGATTTGTTGCTGTAAAGCAATTAGACGAATCCAGCGCAACGCGATTATTCAATGCCGCACAGATCTTGAATCCACAGTCCACAGCACCGAAAATTGGTCTTGGCTATATTGCTCTCAATAAGCTCGAGATGCGCACTGCAACTCAGGCTTTTGAAGACGTGATTAAACTTGAACCTGATAATATGCTTGCCCAAACTTTTTTGGGAATGTGCTTTTTGTTAAACAAAGCTAAGCGAAAACAGGGTGAAGTATTAATCCGAGAGGCGATTGGTAAAACGGATGACCCAACGATAAAAAATCTTGGTGTTCTTGCGTTGGAGTGGAGTGAAAAAGATCTTCAAAAATCTAAGTCACCATTCTTTAATGACAATCGCGGAACGTAAAGTTTGAACCTTTAACAAAGGTGAACGCGATCTAATTCAGCACCAGAACGGCCGCACTCTAGACATGCGCGCGTTGAGCAGACTATTTAACAAGTCAAAAAATTCATCTTCGTGATGACATTTTAGATTAACGTTAAATAAATTGTTCTGATAAATCGTGCCTAGTGCTGCGGTTCAGATGCTGAAAGGATTAGTGTATCCAACATTTAGCAAGGATTGTTGTTATGAGCTTTGAAGAAATTGAAGAAATTAAGTCCGTGTCCAAAGTCGATAAAAAGGGCGCCAATCCAATCCAAGAGATGGAAATTGAGCCCGAGGCTATCGCGCAACCAGATAAGGAAAAATTTGATTCCATAATGGTTGACCAAACACGTGGCGTAGCCCCCATCGAAGCAAATAAGATGGACCAAGGTCGAGTTAGCCTGATGGATGAGATGAATCAACTCAACCACAGAGTCGACGGCCTAAAGGGAGCTTCTCCGCAGGAATTTCTTGCGCAAGCAGAAGATGTTATGGGGCAGATGGAGAAGTTGAAAGCTAAGCTTTCAACAACGACAACTCCCGTAAGCGGAGCCTCTGAGGATGTCCTAAAAAACAAACTCACACACATCGATGACAACATCAAAGTCGCGCTTGATCGTGCCGGTGTAGAGTATTCGCCAAGCTCGAAAGTTGAAGGGCAAAACCCTATAGAGCGTTTTCTGTCTCTCTTAACAGATAGTCAGGCTCGCTTAGAATCCATTACTACTGATGTGCAGGCATTAAGCTTAAACAAGCAAGAAATCACACCCGCAGCAATGTTATCATTGCAAATTAAGGTGGGATTTATCCAGCAAGAGATGGAGCTGTTTACAAGCCTTTTGAGTAAGTCTCTAGAATCGACAAAAACGATCATGAACGTTCAAGTATAAACGACATACACGGGGCGGCGCTATATTTAGGGTCGCCCCTTTTTTTTTAGAACCGAGGCGGCAATGAGCTTAGATGACCAATTTGATAGATTAATCGGAAGCCTTGAAGACGTCGAACTCACGACTGTTAATGGCAGGATCACCGAAACAGTCGGGATGCTGATAAAAGCTGTCGTTCCGGGAGTAAAAATCGGCGAGATTTGCCTTGTTCAGCGAGAAGGTCCTCCTTTGCTTACTGAAGTTGTGGGATTTACGCAAGAGGAAGTTTTCCTTTCTCCCCTAGGGGAAATGACAGGGATCGGCCCGTCCAGTGAAGTGATCGCAACCCACACCACACTAAAAATCAAAGTAGGTCCGGAGCTTGTAGGACGAATTTTGAATGGACTCGGGGAACCGATAGACACCGAAACCATGGGTCCCTTAGAATGTTCCGAGTATTATCCCGTACTTCAGGCACCTCCCGAAGCCACCAAGCGTAATCGAATTAGCGAGCCTTTATCCACCGGAATCAGAGCGATTGACGCTTGTTTGACAACAGGTAAAGGGCAGCGTGTGGGGATATTCGCGGCAGCCGGGGGTGGTAAATCCACGACCTTAGGAATGATCGCCAGAAATGCTGTCGCTGATGTGAACGTCATAGCGCTCATCGGAGAACGGGGACGTGAATTGCGTGATTTCATCGAAAAAGATTTAGGTCCCGAAGGTCTGAAACGATCTGTACTAGTTGTTTCCACTTCCGATCAAGCCTCGCAACTAAGATTAAACGCTGCCTATGTAGGAACTGCGATAGCCGAATACTTCCGCGACCAAGGGAAGTCTGTCATCCTCATGATGGATTCGGTTACTCGTTTTGCCAGAGCCTTACGTGAAGTTGGGCTTGCCGCCGGCGAGCCCCCTGCGAGAGCGGGGTATACTCCATCTGTATTCGCCACCTTACCAAAGCTCCTAGAACGTTCCGGAAACTCGGATAAAGGATCAATTACCGCATTTTACACCATTCTGGTTGCGGGGGATGATATGAACGAACCTGTCGCCGACGAAGTGCGTTCCATTCTTGATGGACACATCATTTTATCGGCAGAACTTGCTCGACAGTACCACTACCCCGCAATCAGTATTTTAGATTCTGCCAGCCGGGTGATGACTTCGATTGTTCCGAAAGAGCATTTGCAACTTGTGGGAAAACTCAAAGAAGTTCTTGCCAACTATAAGAAAAACGAACTGCTGATCAAAATTGGGGAATACAAGAGAGGCGCGGATAAGATGGGAGATTTTGCCATCGATCACATAGACAAGGTATTAAAATTCCTAAAACAATCCGTGGATGAAAAGTGTACTTTTGCCGAATCCATGCAACTTTTAAGAGCGATATTTAAATAATAAATTATGGCAAAAATTGTATACCCTTTACTTCAGGTCCTAGAAGTTAAAAGAAAACGGGTCGATGACCAAGAAAAGGTCGTGCAAGACAAAAGACTTGCCCTAGAGAAAGAACAAGAGAAGCTAAAAGAAAGAGAAGCCGAACGCGATAAAGCCAAGCAACATGCCGCGGCAAAGCTAAAACAACTGCGAGATGAGCTGGATCATGGGACAACAACCCCAAAGATCATGCAAATGAAGGCTTACTTGAAAGTGGCTCATGAAATGGTGAAAATCGAAGAAAAGAAAGTTAAAGAACAGCGAGACCAGGTTGAAATTGCAGAAAAAGCCCTGGAAGAAGCGCGTGAACTTTTAAAACTTCGACGTCTTGAGGTGGATAAATTGCAGACCCACCAGATTGACTGGGAGCGTGAAATGAGAAGAGAGATGGAAATTATTGAAGGACGCGAGCAAGACGATCTCGGTTCCACAATCCATACAACGAATCAAGCACGCCGAAAAGCCCTAAAATTGCGATAAGGAGAAAAAAACCTATGGTAAATCCCGATTTTCGTATTAATACAACCAATGTAAGATCGCCAGATTCTTCCAGCGAATCTAAACGTCCTACCGGCGCTCCCGACTCCAGTAAAAACTTTGAAAAAGTGATGAATAAAGATCGCAGGGAAGGAAAACAGGAACACAAAGAAGGGAAAACCTCGAAAAAAGATGAAGATGGCCTAGAAGTTGGTGATCTCGAGGGATCCAGTGAAGGTGAAGAAGAAGCCCCCGTTAGACAAAAACCGGCCGGTCTTTTTGATCTTAGTCGCCCTCTTAAACCTAAGCCGCTCACCCCACAGCCTTTTGTGATGAAAGCCCCGACAGATGATCAGGCTCTTGAGGAAAATCTGGTGGGAATGGCAGAAAATAAAATGCTTGCCGGTAAGGAACAACCCAAAAAATTTGATGAGATTCCGAAATCCCCGCAACTGGTAGAAGCTCCCGAAAAAGACACCGCTTCCGAAGGAGACACTCTCCCCAAACCCGTGATCGTTTCAGAGACTCCTAAACAGGTCCCGGTAAAAGAAAAAGATACCGAACAAGCCGAAGATCCTGAAAATCTAGTCGCCCAAGCAGAAGCCCAAGGGGAAACTCGCGCAGATTCAATAAAAAAACCGGAAAAACCCAAAATTTCACGGGGCGCTTATGATTTAGCATCTGAACAAGCCGAAGGTTCAAAAGAAAAAATCCGCGCTGAAATTTCTAAAGAACGGCCGGATACAACTTTTATTGATCCCCGTGCACAATCTCAGCAGCAGGCTCCCTTAGTGAATCCGATGACTGAAGCGAAGCCTGTTGAGGTCCCTCGCAACACAAAGGATATGAAAGATCTGATTGACCAAATAGTCAAAGAGATGTATGTCGTTAAGACTGGAGATGTCACAGACACGGTGATGACTATCCGACATCCCCCCATTTTTGAAGGGGCGCAAGTGAAAATCACCACGTTTGAAAGCGCGCGTGGAGAGTTTAATATTTCATTCGAGAATTTGACCCAGCAAGCAAAAGATTTGTTGGATAATAAACTAAACCGTGAAACTTTATTGCTGGCACTAAACAAAGAAGGGTATAACGTCCACATCATTACGACCTCTACAACTGTAGAAAATCCGATTTTCACTGGACAAGCAGAGAAAAAAGATCAAGAACAGAAGCAAGGGCAGGGACGAGAACAGCAACAAGAGCAGCAAAAGCAACAGAAGAAGAAGTGATAATTAGGAAGGATAACATTGACAACCGACACACATAAAACAATAAAAGTACCCTATGACTGGCTTAAAAGGGTTCCCGCCGAAGCTCTTTCAAATGATGATATTCCCCTTTTCGGAGGTTCACCCACCTTTCCTTTGGATCATCTGTCAGAGTTGCTAAGAAGCAAACTTCATATCGAGCAGCTAAAAATTTCCTGTTCAGATGTCACACAAGGTGATGGCGAGCAATTGCTAAACGGGATAGGATCGCCCAATAGGGTCATGGCTGTCGCTGTGGCACCTATTGATCACGATCTCTTTTTTGTAATCTCAGAGCAAGACATCGCGAAACTTCTCTCTGCGTTTTTAACCAATCAAGATTCCCCTCTTCAGTTAGATCGCGAATTCATCGAGCCATTTTACAACTTTATGGCGATGGAAATTGTGAATACCTTAAGTAAAGTCGACTTCGATGATAGCTTGTCGTTTTCGCTAAATACCGCACCATCAGAACTTCCTAAAACGATTTCCCATTATTGCGACATCTCTGTTTCCCTTAACCATGCGAACACTATCGTACGGTTAATCATCCCGGCAAACTTCCGTCATGCCTGGAAAGAGTATTACGCCCCCAAAAAACTTCAAGTCAGCCTTAGCACTCCCCTAGCCAAAAAAATTCAAATGATCATCCATATCGAGGCGGGGAAAATTCAACTCACCTTAGATGAGTGGAAAAAGGTAAAACCCGGCGACTTCGTCAAGCTAGATTCCTGTTCTTTAGAACGCTCAGGGAACCGTGGAAGAGTCACACTTTTATTGGATGGTAATCTACTCTTTCGGGGAAAATTAAAAGATGGCAACATAAAGATTCTAGAGAATCCACTTTACCACGAGGATTTAACCCCCATGCCCAGCAAAAAATTTGATAATGAAGACGAAGAAGATGTTGACTTCAGCGACGAGGGAACCGATTTTAATGACGAAGAATCCAACTTCGATGAACTAGAAGAAACTGAAGAAAATAACGAGAACGAAGATCTTCTGAGCCAAACCGATCTTTCCCAGCTCGAAGAGCTAGAGGAAGAGACATCCGAGAAAGAAGAGTCTTTGGATTACAGTGAAAAATCACTCGAACACACTTCAATTACCGACGAAGAGGAAGAGCAAACTCAACAAGTTTCTCACCCCGAAAAAGTAACCTCCAAACCTGTCGGAACCAAAGATATTCCTTTAGACATCGTTGTGGAAATCGGACGGGTAAGAATGAGCATTCAAAAAATCTTAGAACTTCAACCCGGGAATATGCTAGAACTTGATATCCATCCGGAAAGAAGTGTTGATCTCGTTGTCAACGGGCAAAAAATTGCTACAGCAGAACTGCTATCGCTAGGGGACAATCTTGGAGTTCGTATCATTGATATCGGTTAAGGCCTATTTGAGGTGGATAAGTGGAGGTGTCTAAATTTCATAAACAGAACACTCTCCCGGGGAGTCAAACAGACCAATCTCCCCCTGTCCACGTTCCAAAAAATATAGGTCCCTACACTATTGAAAGCTTGCTCGAACAGGGTGGAATGAGTGTCCTCTACTTGGGGACCCACCCTGAAACTAAAGAACCCACCACGATCAAAGTCCTTTCCGATAAATTCCTTTCACAACCCGATATTGTGGAAAGATTCCTAAAAGAAGCCGAAATCATCGCCCTTGCGGACCACCCAAATATCGTGAAACTCTATGGACACGGCAAGTGGGAAAGAGGTCTGTACATTGCGATGGAATTCATTCAAGGAATCACCCTAAGGCAATACCTTCTTCAGACCCCACTGTCGCTTAAACGCGCTTTAGAAGTCACTCTTGATATTTCCTATGCCCTTTGCCACCTGCACACACATGGAATCATCCACCGCGATCTGAAACCTGAAAATATCTTAGTGAATGAAAATGGAACGATCAAGGTGATCGACTTTGGCATCGCGCAGTTAATGACAGAAAAACAGGCTGAGGGCGAGAAAAAAAGATTAGTGGGAACACCGGTCTATATGAGCCCTGAACAGCGCAATAACCCAAGCGAAGTTTCTTACCCTTCCGATATCTATTCCCTGGGAATTATCACTTATGAACTTGTGCTTGGTCGATTATCTCATGGGCAAGTGCATCTGTCTTTAATGCCCAAAGGATTGCAAAAAATCTTGGTGCGCGCCCTGCAGACAAAACCTGAAGACCGTTATCAGGATATTGTCGACTTTATCAGCGATATCACAAGCTACTTAAACTCAGCAATGATCGATAAAGATAAAAAAGCTAACGACCAAATCAATGAATTCACCGAGAACTTTCGCTTCGATGATGCCGTTCTCTCGCCCTCTAGCCTCCCAAACTGGCCTGAAATTGAGTTTTTTACTCTACGAACAAAACCGTTAAGGCTGATGGGTTCGATCCGCGAGCATTATACGCATCAAGATGGTTCCTATACATGGATGTCCGGTGAATCTTCCGTCAAGGGTGCTGAGGGAATCATCTATACAGCGGTAGTCCGGGGGATGTTAAAGACGCTTTGGAGCAGCAACCCAACCGACGAACAGGTGGCGAATGCTTTAAACCAACTGCTCGTTAACGACACCATGGATCAGATTTTCGCTATGAGCTACATCACTTTGCGTCCAAAGGAAAATCTATTTCAAACGATGCAATGCGGTACCGGGCAATTATGGGTTATTCCGAATGGAACGAAAACTTGCCAGCTTTTAGAAGCTTCATCTCCTCCACTAGGATTAAATTTATCTACAGAATACAAACCTGTAGAGCATTCTTGGACAACTGGAGATAAGATCCTAATTATTAGAGGGATTCGCTTCAGCAACGACCCTCATAAAGAGGATGAGATTTCCGCGACGCTGCTCATACAAGCCGTTGAGGAAACAGAACAATTCGGGCTAAATAAGCTAGTGGAGTGTTTGATGCGAAAAGTCAAGCTTCACATTCCCGGCGGATATGCGGACAAAGAGTCTATAGCTCTTGTTGGAATCCAAAGAAAATAACGCAGTAAAAAGGTTCTTTTCATAAACTTCATTTCCAATTCTCAGGATTTTTTCATCAAAAGGTCAATTATTCTGGAATTTAATCGGAATTTTTGAAATAACAAGTATTCCGACTATGAAAAGTCATACAATAATATTATGAAAAAAAAATATCGTAAACATTTAATTCTCAAACTTGGAGCGGTCCTTGCGACCTGTTTCCTAGACCAAAAAGCGGTTAACGCTTTTTCTACTTCCCCACAGGAAGGAATCTTGTGGTCTATTGATGGAGAAATTCCCCAGAACCTGCAAACAGGACGCTTTAGCGGTAAGGAGAGGAACGCCACTCTCACTGATAACGAACCCTACTCCCCGCCCAGCACCCCCGTGATCGCTCTAAAAAGTTTAGAAAGAGAAAGCGCTCCCCCTAACGCCCCGCGACCTCCCCTGCGGCAACAAACTTTGCCTCCGAACGAAATAGCCCAAGCGGAACAGACAACAACTAAAAACATCCTTCCGGAAGATTTAGCCGTTCCGGAATTTCCGAAACCGACTCCGACAGACCAGCAAAAGACCATTTTAATCAACTTCAACAATGTAAGCATTGTGGAGTTTATTCGATTTATCAGCCGTGTCTCTAACAAGAACTTTGTTTTTGATGAAAATGATCTTCAATTCAACGTTACGATCATATCTGAAGAACCCACTACGATCGAGAATATCCTTACGGCGCTGATCCAAGAATTGCGTATTCATGACTTGATGTTGATTGAGCAGGGAAACAACCTTATCATCCACAAAAATAAGAGTGTTCAGGCTATCTCTAGAGTCATGGCAGAAGACACACTAAATCCATACACAGCCGAAAACGAAGTCGTTACACAGGTGTTTAGACTTAACTCTACCGATGCTGAAAAAGTGGCGAGTATTATCCGTCCGCTTATATCTAAAGATGCCATTTTGGATGTGTTGAAAGAGACCAACCACATCGTCGTTACCGACCTGACTTCAAACGTCGCTGAAATCGGGAAACTGATCAAAAACCTCGACGCTCCTAAGAGCGGCATGGTGATTGGTCAATATGTCGTCAGGACCAGCTCTATTGAAGCATTGATTAATATGGCAGAACAGATCATGCAGCCGATTGCTAATGATCAGACACTGATCTTTGTTCCCCACCATATCGCCAATAGTATTTTTATTGTATCCTCACCATACCTTGTTGAAAGAACGATTTCTATCCTTCAGCACATGGATCAGAATCAAAAAGCCAATAAAATCTATGACTACCGCGACTTTAAGTACCAGCTGCCTACGTTTGAGACCAAAGAAGAAATCAAACTACCGCCTGCCGGGGTCTTCTTAAATGGAAGCGCCTACTCGCCCGCTCAAGAAAAAGGGCTAGAATTGCAAGAACCTTTTCCGGGAGAAGGAGCTACCTTTAGACCAGGATTTAGCCCTCAATTTAATCCTCCACCAATTTCAGTCCCCCTCTTGGGAACTCAGAATGTAAATGCCCCCCAAGGAACCGAAACGCTTCCACAGCCACCCAAGCAACAAACAACGCCTTGGAATTTAGACCCGCAAGGGAATTGGTTTTTAAAAGTAGAATTCGCTCCGGAAATTCCTTTTGACCAAAATACCCCTCCACAAGGTCGTTGGGATGTCGACGCTTCCGGCAACTGGGAATTTATCCCCGGATCGACTACCGGTGTATTACCTACTCAAGGTGTCTCTGTTCCCGCAGAAGCCGCACCAAAGCCAAAAGGCGACTGGAAGCTGGATGAACTTGGTACTTGGACATTCTTGTTGGATCCTACCGAATCGATCACTGTCAACAAGTTAGTTCGCCCTGAGCCCAGAAATGCGCCAATTCCCTATAAAGAGAAAAAGAAAAATCAGTTTTACATCCACAAGCTGCAATACCGTAAAGGTTTTGAGATTGAAAGTTCCCTACAGAAGATGGCGGAGGCTTTAATCACAAACGGCGGACGCAGCAATGAGCCGCTAGCTGCCGCTCTTTCCAGCGTCCAGTGGTTGGAAACCTCCAACTCTCTTATCTTTAGCGGTGATTCTCACTCTCTTGAAAAAATTGAATTCCTCGTTGAAATCATCGACCAACCGCTAAGACAAGTGTTCATTGAAATGTTGATCATGGAAACGACGGTACAGGACTCCCTGGATTACAGCGTCACGTGGAGCGACAGAAGTCAAGGGGAATGGAGTGCCGGTCAGGTAGCCTTTAACCCCGATAGCACGATTGATGATGTTCAGGACAAAGACAACGGAACAATGTTCCCCTCTCCGGGAAGTTTCAAGCAAACGGGCACTTTCTCTTTAGGAGTCATCGGATCTAAAATCATCAACACAGCGCTAGGATTGGAATTCAATTCTATTGCTGCTTTGGTAAAAGCCATCCAGACAAGACAAACGTCAAACCTGATCTTGAACCCCAAAATCATGACAGAGGACAGTGTCCCGGCAGAGATTTTTGTTGGGGTCAATACCAGCTTTCAAACTCAAGCAATCTCGAACGTCAACGGAAATGCGGTCACGAAAAACTTTGAATTCCGTGATGTGGGAACCCGATTGCGCGTGACTCCCTTCCTGGGAAATTCCGATATCATTACTTTGGAAATTTCTCAAGAACGCTCGCAGGTTATTACTCTATCAGATGTGAACAGTACAGGTGCCGGTCCTTCCACGTCGATCAACAAGACAACAACTAGAGTGCACGTTCCAAGCGGCTTTTTTGTTATCTTGAGCGGTATTTTGGAGGATGGATTGGAAGATAAACGAAGTCAAGTCCCTTGCCTGGGTGGGATTCCTGTTCTTGGCGCTGCGTTCAAGAGTACACAGAATAAAAATCACAAACAAAACTTGATGATTTTTATCCGTCCCGAAATAATGGATACCGAAGAACAGCTCAACCGTATCACAGCGGATCAACAAAAAATCTTTACCTTCAAACGTCGTTTGAAAAAGGAATATATGGATGCTGTTGAGGGTGCTCTTGAGTTTATGAATCTGAAGAAACGTGAGCAAGACGACGAAGACCCTGTCTTCGAACAGACAGACGACTTTAGGTAGGAAAGTGTTCAATAATAAGTTGAACAATTCCTAAAACAGGGGGGAGCTTCCCTCCCCCCTTTAAACACAAGATAAACCGATGAGAAAGAAAGTCCTTATATCTAGCCTGATTGGCTCCCTTTTCCTGAATGGATGTTCTCCGGTATGCACTACGCTCGAACCCCATATCACCTATACCCCTAATATCTCCAACATCAAATTCCTTCCGGAAGGCTTTCCGGAGCTCACAGACAGGGAGCTTGCCACAAACTGGGGAAGAGAACTGCTGATCGGTCAGGAATTCACACGCGATGAAGACTATTACCGCGCGATTACCGCCCTTAAAAGAGCCAAGATCCTACTTCCCTCCAACAAAAAACCGCGACTGCAACAGATAGAATACACCATCTTACTCGCTTATTACCTTGGGAATAAGCATAAAGAAGTGACCGAAATCTTCGAAGGCAGCTCGCTTTATGGGGCAACCCCTGAAGAGTTTTCTCAGTATGATGACCTTCTAGTGATGTTGTATGATTCGTATACCAAAATGGAAAAATGTGAAAAAGCGGAACTCATTTTAAGGCTGATTAACACACACTCAGCAGAGGTAGGATTATCACTCCGGCTCTACGAATCTCTTAACCAGGGAAATATCTGCCAAGCCTACGAACTGGCGGCCGGCTACCCCACCGGGGAGACGATCTCAGAGTTTTTGGATGACTTTAGATGCCACGAAAAATCTGTCTCGAAGGCACGCAATCTGAATGCCGTATTACCCGGCGCAGGCTACTATTATGTAGGTCAAAAAAAAACGGCTGTGACTTCATTCTTATTGAACGCGCTCTTTATCGGTGCGGCCTATCATTTTTTTCATAAGGGAAATATTGCTGCGGGATTGATTACATTGAGTTTTGAGACGGGTTGGTATATCGGAGGGATCAATGGCGCCGGATTAGCTGCGCGTGAATACAACCAGCGGATGTACGATGTGAACACTAAAGAGCTGATGTATCAGGAAAGGCTATTCCCTGTTTTCCATTTTAGCAAATCTTTTTAGCATGAAGCGGAAACTTCTCCCCTTACTAATCCCGACGATTGGACTAGTTGCGTATCTTCAGTTCTTTGCATTCCCACTTCTTTCAGATCAGCCTTGGGGAAAGGACTCCGATCTTGCAAACTCAAAAAACACTCCCTGCGTTCCATGCACCCGCGACACACCTATTTTAGGGTCTTTGGCGCGGAATATTATCCGCTTTCACCAAGAGGTGATTTCCCCGGCAGACGGCCCAAGAAGCCATTACATCCCCAGCAGCTCGCAATATATGCTGGACGCGGTGAATAAATATGGATTTTTTCAGGGATTTGCGATGGGGTGCGACCGACTGATGAGGGAAAATAACGACCCATGGGTTTACCGTGAAACTGTCAATGACGCCGGTGAGCTGATGAAACACGACCCGGTTCCATGAACCCAAAATACATGCTTACAACACCCCTGTGAACTTCACCGGGGAGTCATAGAAGCGCAAAGGGTAATTTCACCACAGAAACAACTTAGAATGAGTCTGTGTATATACTACAGACTCATTCTAAGTTATTTCTGTGGTAAAATCGCCCATAACGACACCTAGGTTGCATACTCGACTTTTACGGCACTTTCCACACCATCTACAACGACAGCACGATCCGGTTCCGACTCTAAAACAAGCGCGCGAGCACGAGATAACGCTTTTACCATAAAGTAATGGGGGTGGCGTTCATCGAAAATCAATAAATTTTCTTTTCCGATCTGTTCCACCAGCCCGGAGTCGCTAAGTACATCCCAAACATGCTGTGTGATGCCGCAGGCAATCAGGAACCTTCCGGAGCCCTTAAGATACTCGTATAGCTGTTGAATCGCAAGACAAGCAGTCGCGTCGATATCCCGGGCATTTTTCAATTGCAGGATGATCACTTTTGTGTGGGTATCATCCTCGGCAAAAGCTTTTAAGGTGGTTTGAAAAAGATCCGCCGCGCCAAAGAACAATTCGCCTTCGACCTTAATCAGTCGAATGGGCTTATGGCTGACAGTTTGACCCGGCTCCACCTGATGTAACTCACCCTCTTCATCCACTTCATACTCATTTAATAGAGGAATGGCAGCTTTGTTCAGATAGGAAAAGATCGAGAAAAATACTCCGATATAAAACGCGATGTCCAAACTAAAGAATAAGCACGCAAGCAGGGTTGCCCACAAAGCGACTTTATCGGCAAATGTAGCCTTATGGCAGACGAAAAACTGCTTCGGATTGACAATGTATACCGAAGTAAATAGCAGTAACGCTGACAAAGAGGCCATCGGGATAAGTTGAACGAATTTCCCCATTGAAAATAAAATTGCGGCACAAATAAGAGCTCCGAAAACACCGGCCAAACGAGTTTGCGCTCCGCTTTTAAAATTTAATGTTGTTCTAGAGGCGCTTCCTGCGACGGGAACTCCGCTGGTAAAAGATGAAAGAATATTTGCCAAGCTGAGCCCCAAAATATCCTGATTCACAGAAAGACGCTGTCCCGAGCTTGCGGCAGTGGATTTTGCAACGGATATCGTTTCCATCACACTTAATAGAGCCACCGCGAATGACACTGACAGAATCTGATTCATAATCCCGGTATCAAAATAAGGAAGGGCAAAATGAGGGATTACATCGAAGGAGGCGTCAAAATCTCCAACTAAAAGAATTTTTTGAATTCGGTCTACCTCTTCAAAATCTAAAACAAAACCATCGGTCGAAAATGTGGAAAAGTGAAATAATTGCACGACGCAGCTCATCACAAAAAGTGTGATTAAGGCTGCGGGAAGTTTTACATTAATTCTTTTAAGAACAATCAGCATCAGTAATGAGGAAATTCCGATCACCGCTGTGGGAATATGCAGGTAGCTGAGATGGGAAATAAAATAGGCGCCTCTTTCATATAAAGATTGTACATCCGCGGATCTTGAAACACCTAGCGCTCCGTAAAGCTGGTTCACTATAACCGCAATCGCCGTCCCGGCAAGGTAACCCACTACGACGGAGTGACTTACACATTGAACCAATCTTCCCCAGCGAAATAGAGCAACCAATAATTGAATCACCCCGACAACGAGAGTTAGCTGCGTTAAAATCTGGACGGAGACAATCTCTCGTTCTAACCCCGAAAGGTGTCGATAATAGGTAAATAAAATTTCCGAAGTTCCATACTGGATCAAAATTGCAATCGCGTTGCTAGGTCCAACAATCAAATGCCGGGAAGAGCCAAAAAAGGAAGCGACCATAGCGGAGTAAATTGCCGCCATTAATCCGCAATATAGGGGTAATCCGGCAAGCATGGAATAAGCCATTGCTTGAGGTAGAGTAAGAAGAGCAACAGAAAGCCCTGCCAGGATATCGTGGCCTAGGGATTTAAATGAAGTCCCCTCTAAATCCTTCTTACAGGCTAATAATGACACATTATCGGGTTGATAATTAAGACCCATCGATTAAATTTCTCCATATATTATGAAAACCAATGACAAGAAATGACTCTATTGTTATAATTATTCATTTCTAATGCAAGTTAATTCTAAAGACCAAATTATGTCAAAATTACCAAAGCTCGCTATCGTCGGACGTCCAAACGTAGGAAAGTCCGCTCTCTTCAATCGAATTGTAAAGAAAAGAATTGCAATTGTCGATGAAGCCGAAGGGATTACCCGAGACAGGCTCTACGCTGTTACCGACCTGTTCGGAATGCCTTTTGAGGTCATCGATACCGGAGGAATCAACTCACGCTCCAAAGCTGTGTTTAATGAAGAGATTAAGCGGCAAGCTGAAATCGCCATCGAAGAAGCGGATGCTCTGATCCTTGTGGTTGACTCGAGTGTCGGCATCACAGATTTGGACAAAGAAGTTGCTTCCATCCTACTCCGAACAAAAAAACCGGTCTGCCTAGCTGTTAATAAAATTGACAACCTCGACAACCAAGACCAGATCCACGAATATTATTCGTTGGGAATCAAAAAAATTGTGGGTGTTTCAGCGATGCAAGGGTGGCATATTGCCGAACTTTTAGAAACTGCTTTGGAGAAATTCCGGAATGAGCCTGCAGTTGCCGAGGAAGAGCCTACTATTAAAATCTGCGTTGTTGGTCGGCCGAATGTTGGGAAATCATCACTAGTAAACTACTTCCTAGAAGAAGAGAGATGTATCGTCAGCCCGATCGCCGGAACAACCCGCGACAGCATCGACATCCCCTTTCTGCATAATGATCAGCACTACACCTTAATCGATACCGCCGGGGTAAGACGAAAAAAATCTGAACATGAAGTGGTCGATAAATTCGCTGCAATCCGTACAGAAAGATCGATTGAACGTTCCGACATCTGCCTCCTTATGCTCGATTCGATGCAAGGGATCACGACTCAGGAAAAGAAAATCGCTAATGATATCGAAGCCTCCGGACGCGGTTGTATCCTTCTATTCAACAAATGGGACCTCAGCGAAGGGTTCCGGATGGAACACTGCCTTCAAGGAATTGAAGAGGAAGTCCCCTTCCTAAAGCATTGCCCAAAATTGTTTATTTCCGCAAAAACCGGAAGAAACGTCGAAAAAATCTTCGGCGTCATCAAAGAAGTTTACGAAGACTCCAGGAAACGAATCACAACACACCAACTGAACAAATTCGTCGCAGCGGCAATGCAGCGAAACCACCCCCCAATGGTCCAAGGTAAACGACTCCGCATCTACTACATGGCCCAAGTCGGCACACAACCCCCCGTCTTCGTCCTATTCGTCAACTACCCTAACCTGATGATGGAAAGCTACAAGAAATACTTGTACAACCAATTCCGTGAAGAATACGGATTCTTGGGAGTTCCCATCGCGTTCCACTTAAAGGGTAAATCTCCTTCAAAACGAGAAGCTCAACGCCATCGTCCCGACGTTCTAGAAATGGCTAAAGGCGGCTGGCAAGAGCACCACGAGAGCGAAGCTCAAAAAGTCAAAGATCAAGATGACAGCGATGATGGAGATGACGACTACGACGAATTAGGAGAAGAGTTCTTCGACGAAGACGAACACGACACCTAATATAACAAGTCATGTGATAGCCCTTATGCCAATATCAGCATAAGGGCTGTCCCCAAACATTGTAAATGCTCTAGCTCCATCGATTGCTGAAAAAGTCTTAACCTAGCAGGTCAACAAATAAGTTTTGACAGATGGTCAAGAATTTTTATCTTCTGTTCCTCGGAGAAATCAGTGCTATAGAACCGTAAAAACAATTCTTTTTTAAGCTCTATTTGTGAGCAATGGGGGTTTTCCTCCAAAATCGAGCGTGTGATTAAGAATTTTGAAGTTAAGAGCATCGACCATCCCATCATGTATCGCTCAGAGGGAGTCTTCTTTTGGAATAATTCACAAAGCTTCTGAGTTCTATGTAGAGGAGTATCATTCATGACTTTTGTACCTTACCTTATTATAAACATCCAAAAGTTGTAGTTTTTGGACCCACCTATCGATGTAATTCAGGTCAAGATTTCACACAGAACATAAAATAGTTTTTATGTTCTGCAATTACCTCTGTAAGGGTGGTATAAACACTTAAGCTAACACCATTAAGGCCGTGCCTGCATAACCACGTAGCTTGCTTTAAAAGTTACGCAGTTATGCAGGCACGGCCCCGATTATAGGTGCGGACAACCGACCTTTAGTTTTGCGGACGGCCGAACGACCAAATAGCTTCTCTTTCCGTACCGGTAATCATAATGAAATCATACCAGTTTTTTGGATTCCCTTGAGCACCCACATAGACGTAACTGTTAATTCTAAACTCGTCGATATTGTCTTTAATCACCCAAGAACTTCCGTCGCTCAGAACTAACACTTTACGATATACAGGAATTGTAATAAATTGAACGACTTCACGTTCACGCATTTGGCCATTCTCGAAAACCCACTGATAACTACTGACTGGTGTGGTTGTATATTCCTTTACATAAAGATCGGTTGAAACAATTTTAAGTTGAATAGGAGTGTCAATATGACGAACAATCATCACTTTTAGCGCTTCGCCACGAGTTTCGTTATAAAGTGAAAATTTATGCTCTCTTTTGAACCAATAGTGATCGGTTCGAACTTTGATGCGAACTTGATCCCCATTTTCCCAAGTTCTAAACTGTTGCCGTTGTGTGGGGTGAATTTTCCAAGCCGATCCATCGGATAAAAAGGCAACAAGATCGCCCTCAAACTCGCCATGTCGATCCCCTCCAAACACTAACTTATCTTCCAGCGTTTGGGTGACTGAAGGGTAAATCATTTCAAAATTCTTGATCGCCTCAAGATTTTGCGTAAAGCTTATTGAAGCAATAGCAAGAAAAAGTGAAATTAATACTTTTTTCATTACAAGTTCCTTTGTTTGTTAAATCCAAAAAAATAATACAACAATTTGAAATTAAACAAAAGAACAAAACTCATCCCCACTAATAAAGCTAATTGCAGAGGCAAAATTTTTCTTTTGCCGCTCTTTATCATTAAGTGGGAAATAAAAGGGCAAACTGCAAACGAAGCTGCCAATCAGGGCCATAACTTTTGGGGTGCGCGACGTTATAGTAGTATTGAGCAGAGGCATTAAACGACTGCTTGCCGATAGAAAATACTTTTCCTGCACCAGCCCCCACAGGGATCACCCAAACATCTCTTCTTTTTGCCTCCCAATTTGCCGTAATGATCGGAGAAAAAGTCACGTACCACCCTTTAGGAAAATTATAGTTTAGAAAAGGTTGAATCAACATTTGGTTATATTTTCGAAAGTCTTGCCTTCCGGCGAAGGACCATAAATTGTTAATAAGAACTCCAAGAACCCATGAGCCATCCAGAAGAACACCAACGGCAGAGGGACCAATACACCATTTGCCAAATCCTAAAGCGGAGGCGTAACGGTCGTGGCCTATTCTTACTGTTGTTCCGGAAGGAAATTGAAAAATCGGTCCAACCCCCCAGATAAATTTTTTCGAATTTGCGGGGGTCAAGAAAACAGTGAGGTCGATATCACCGATTCCGTTAGCCTTTACAGGCCATGGCTGGGAGATCACTGGGAGGATCGTTCGGGTGACAATATTCCAATCTTTAGTTAATTTATAGGGTATCACAGGCTGTATATTCAACACATTTTGAATTTGATCATGATGCGGGCCATATTTGAAGTTGGTGTTATTTTGAAATGGCAAACTAATAAGATCCGCAACAGGATTTTGAACTTTTTTTGCCAATTCGGAAGAACTGTCGCTTTTTACCGAAGCGCCTTCTTGAGCCGCCATACTCCCGCAAAGAAAACACGCGACTAAAACAGTTTTCAACATTGTGTGCACCCTTTTATTTTGATAAAAAACAACTTTACCCGGGAACCTCAAATTGTTCAATTTATTTTAAAATTATTTCTAGATTGTTTTTAACAAGTTAGACGCCTAAAATGATTGCTCATATCACGGGTCTAACCATGAAATCTTTACCTAATAAATTCCAGTGGGGCGTCCTTTTAGGCAACGTTTTCGATCACTATGACACAGCGTTATATGGACTCTTAACCCCTTTTATTGCTCACCAATTTTTCCCGACCAATGTCGACCCATTAACTGCCATCATCCTTGCGTATGCGCTCATGCCCCTTGGCCTAATCTCGCGCCCCTTGGGAACCATGTTTTTTGGGACTATTGGAGACATACTCGGTGGAGGAAAAGCGTTTACTCTTTCGCTATTGGGGGTTGCTTTTGTGACAATTTTGATGGCCTTCCTCCCCACCTATAACGAAGTAGGATTCTGGTCTCCGATCCTGCTATCGCTCTCGAGAATGCTTCTAAGTTTTTTTTCTGCCGCCGAGATTTCGAGCGGCGGCGTGCTGTTGATGGAAAACACCCGCAGTGAAGATAAAGTCATGATGAGCAGCCTTTATAACAGCTCGACAGTGGCTGGGATTTTGCTCTCCTCGATCGCGGTGACGCTTTTAGGTCGCTATGGTATGGTGGAAAATGGCTGGAGAGTTCTTTATCTTTTTGGAAGTATCACGATTTTTTTGGTCTATTTTTTACGAAGAAATACACCTTCAAAAGCAACTCTGAAGAAAAAGACATCTCCGAAAGATCTTATGAATACATTGTGGGAGCACAAAAAAGCGATATTCATCATCGCCGTGATTTCAGGATTTTCACACTCATGTTTTTCTGTTGCGTTTGTTCTGATTAATGCCTTACTCCCCTATGTTTCGACTTTATCAAAAGCTAAGGCAATGGAAACAAATACACTCTTTATGGCAGTGGATATTTTGCTGCTTCCGCTTTTTGGTTGGCTAGGGAGTTATGTATCCAACCGCATACTGTTGATCATCGGTGGATTGAGTGTCATGGCGTTGGGTATCCCACTATTTGCCGCGCTCGAAGGGGCGAATTTACCACAAGCGCTTTGCGTGCGATTTCTCTTAATGTTAGTGGGGGTTTCATTTTCCGCTGCCGTATTGCCATGGTCACAAAGCCTACTTCCTCCCTCAGCACGATTTACCGCCACGGGGTTAGCATATAGCCTCGGGTCACAGCTATTTGGTATTCCAACCACAGCGGTTTCTTTATGGATCTACCAGCAAACGGGCATGGCATCTAGCGCGGGTTGGTACTGGGTGGGGCTTGCTAGTATTAGCAGCGGACTCGTTCTGTGGGTAAGTTTTAGGGAGGCTGTGAAAAAATTAGAATCCGTTTGATTTCGATCGAGATCAAACGGATTCTAATTTTTTCACAGCCTCAAAGAGCACTCGAGTGTGCTTTTGCACTCCTGATGACGCTCTTTTATTCACAATCTACTTTTGATCTGTAGATTCCACAGATTCCGATTTCTCTGAATCGTTCGATTCTGCTTTTTTAGATTCGGAATTTTCTAGAACTCTGGATATATAAGCCAATTCTCTTTCTTCCATGTGAGGCTGTAGCTGCCATTCAACAGCTTGAAAGAGAGCTGCAAAGTCTATAGCTTCTTGTGGGTGATTGGAGTCCTCTTCGCTGGAGGCATCATTAAATTTAATATCGAACGCTTTCTTATCGATATCTTGCACAGCTAAGGCATCCATAAGCTCGTCATAATCCGACTGAGACTGAAGATTTTCCCGATAGCGAGTGAGTAAATCAAATTCATGATTGTAAGAGTAGGCGCTAAGTAGTTCATGGTAATCATGTTCTAGCTTAAGGTCTTCATGTTTTTGCTGGATGAGCTTTTTTTCCTCTTCATTCGAAAGAGCTGTTAGCAATTCATCGTAATCATTCATCAACTGAAGTTCTTCATTCAGC
Source organism: uncultured bacterium (assembly GCA_964513575.1). Lineage (GTDB taxonomy): Bacteria > Chlamydiota > Chlamydiia > Chlamydiales > Parachlamydiaceae > CAMFKA01. Next base: position 31,907 of record CAZENM010000003.1, read on the forward strand.
TGGCTGAGGTAGATTTCTTCGAAAAGTTTTTCAGATTCGCTGGCAAAGGAATCAAAGAACACAACATCGGGCAAGGAACGGATATGCAGTTCATTAATCGCAAAATCGGGGGGAGTCGTTATTTTTGGCTGCAATTCAATAGCCGGGTCTTTTGGTTCATTGATATCTGCGGAAGGCTCTAAAAGTGCCGTAAATCCCTCGGAAGCAAACGCAAAAGCGCCGGCAAGCATAGGATCCAGAACGGCCCAGGTTTCATCATCCGTATCTTCATGATTCAAATAGCTAATCGTGAAAATCCCAGGAAGGGCTTCTTCACAAGATTTATCATGGCAATGGGTGCGGCTTTGGTCGATAAACCCATTGGTATCGGATTGGACACGGTTTACTTGGTTCCAATTAAAGACTAAAATATCGTTGACGTAGGGAACTTGGCCGTGGAAGTTGGGCTCAACAAGGGTTGTATGGGGGAAAAATTGGTACTTTCCATCCTGACGAAGAGTTCCATGGAGTCCGCCATCAAATAACACATCGTAAAAATCGGCTGTCAGAAGTTGCCCTCTACTGCTTTCCACTTTATCGCTTAACAGGTGGATTGGGAAAACGTCTCCGTTTTTTAATTCTACACTCGCTAAGGAATGATTACCGGAAGTTTCCTGATTATGGAAAAGGATGGTATCGATCGATTGCAGGGGGATTTTCTTATCGGATAACACGATAGAATCGGAAGGAATATCGGTGATAAAACTGTAACCGGAAAGAGTCATCCACTGTATTTTTGGGTGATCTTCCACAAAAGCGGTCGCGATGATTGTGAGTTGATCGGGATTAAAATGAATAGCATTGCCGGCAATATGAGTTGTGGGAATCGTCGTAACGGTTCCTGTCAGGGATGTGCCATCTTTCAAGAGGATAAGATCGTGTTCATGGGGCTGTGCTGAAACCCATTCTTTCCACTCTTGATTTGTAAATAGGGTTCCCGGAGCGTGTGCCTCTACGCAAAATGAGACCAATGTAGCTGCTAAAAGAGTCGTTGCTATAGATCTTTTCATGATATTTTTCCTTATAAACCGATCTAGTACTCTGTAACGAAAGTTTTGCGCGTAAATTTTAAATTCAAAGCCCCGGGGTTGATCGATCGTAAGTCGGTCAATATTGTCTAATATTAACCGACTTACGATCGCTCAACCGCGGGAGCTTTCAAATTAAAATTTCCCGCCAAAACTTTCATTACAGAGTACTAACCTAAAATCTTAAGATCGTCCTTACTTGACAACCTCTATCAAAACGTTAATATTCAGCATCTATAATTTTGTGGCAATTAATTATTTTTATTCTTATGATAGCGACCCATAAAACCCGAAGGTTAGAAACACACTCTAAGAGGCTTCTTAGCGAATATTTCCTCGAAAAATCTGCCTAAAGGTTTTTTTAAAATGGAACGAAAAAATAAAAAACACCCCTTCTTTTGGGCAGGTTGACCCGTCCGCAACATCGCCAAAAAATAAAAAATTGTGTCGCCCGCCAAATAGGTTGTTAGTTATGTTTTATGGGCATCATGGACGGAATGGACTAAGGTGGACCCCATTGATTGGACAGAAATCAGGGATGATTGCTGCTCACCTAGACTTCGCCAGCCCCTCTGGGGTATAGCATAGATTTTAGCTAAGCCCCGGAGAGGCCTAAACATAAAAGCCCAGGCTGTGGCGTGCCCCGGAGGGGTGAGCGATGCCTGGGTAGAGGGAAAAAACACATTTAGTCCCGGAGGGGTGACACATTTTGAGCCAGAAACGACTCGATTTTTGCGGTGAAAAATATGACTCTAACAGGTCAAATGTGACGCCCCATCCCTGACCCCGATTATTAGTCAATATTGACCGACTTACGATCGTTCAACCGCGGGAGCATTCGCGCTGTTTTACACCTCAAGACTTATTGCGTCGCCTACTAGTGATGTTTTGAAAATTTCGTTCATTCATGGTTCGCAAATTTTTAAAAAAATGCTATTTTCTTCAGTAGCTAACTTTTCTAGATCCGTAAAGCGCTCTCTATACTCTTGGAGTTGTTCATCGTAATCAAAAACAAGCATATCATTCTCAAATACAAATGAATCTCGGATTTCCAACAAAAAGCTGAGAAGGCTTTCTAATTGATGAATAATTTTCTGTTTAATTCTAAAAAGCTCTTTTAAGAGATTTGTGCTTGCTTTTTCCTTATTCATATATATTTCAACTGAATTTTTGCTTTGGGAAAAACTAGTTTTTAAGATCGAGCTTATTTCTGCAAGATATTGTTGCCTGTATTCAAGTCTCCGTTTCAGATTCTCATCTACCTGTTGTTTTAAGGCCACCAAGTTTTTTAAAGAATGTTTTAGGTTTCGTCGATCAAGATTGCTAGGGGTAAGCATAGTCTCAAATTTTGACTCTTGATAGGCTGCTTCAAGGATTTTGTCTTGCTGATTTGTAAAATCAACAAGATCGGAAAAACTTTTCAAAAAAGGAGCGTTTTGACCATATTCCTTGGAAGTGAAATTTCTGTGGACAAGTTCTTCTGAACCACCTTCTAATAGTTTTTTCTCCAAATCTTTGAATGCAATTTCACTATTTATATTTTGAGTTTTTGTCGAAGTTAATTCGATTGTCTGAACATAGGAGCTAACCAATAAAAAGAGAGAAGCATAAAAAATAACCTTTTTTCTTTTTAAAAAATCGGAATCCATTCTGAAAAACAATTTACAGGCCGGATAAACAAGAGACATGTAAGCACAGAACATGCTAAGCGTAAAAACCCAACGGATTTCAGAACTTATTGGTATGGCTGAAGATAGATGCAAGCCTAGAGGGAAGACAAACAATAACCCCAAAGCTAAAAAAATATTAACAACTGAAAGGACATGTAAAATATTTATCATACGATTCTTTCCAGTTTTAGATCATTTAGGTTTTTAAGAGGATTTTTCTTTTTTAAACTTTTATTTAGCCTATAAAGCCTCAAACAGTGCATCCAGAAATATCCATAAAGTGAGAAGGATAATAAATTAACTATCAACGCAATACTGGTTTCGACAGCTGTTAAAGATGATGAGTTAAGGAGCGTTATGGTCTCCTTCAATACAGTCTCGATGTTTTTAAATGGGGACATGAAAATAAATAACGCTATCCACTTAGTCCCAAATTTCATGAAAGCAAAATAATAAAAAAATGCAAAGAAAATAGCCTGTGCTAATACTAGACCTAATAAAATATTAGCCGCAGAAGTGTCCCATTCAAGAAGCAATGCGGAAAACGCACCAAAATTGAGCGTCAGCATGATAAAAGAAAATATTATAAATATCGCACGCCAATCTCGCCTCACTTTTATCTCAGATTCTGAAAGCTTCATTTCCGGTTCATATTTGTTCACAATCACTCTTCTGTTAGAATTTATCGAAAATCATACACTTGATGCGGTATTTATGAAATATGAATCTCAAATTCCATTGAAGACTATACTAAAGCATGGTTAAGTCTAAAAATGACTTTATCAAAGTACTCATGTCGAATTTTGATATCCTCTGTAATTTATCCACGGATACCGGCCTTAACATACAAAATAAGCCGAAAAAAGGTCAGGCATGGCAGTTAATATTGATTGATTTGAACGACATGAAAAATATCCAAATTCAGATGACAGCATTGTGTGTGTTAGCCTTTCAACAGTGACCCCGATCATTGAGTCTTTTAGGGCGATTGATGTGGTCGAGGTAAAAAACACTTGAATAGTACACATTAAATATGTACTATTAAGACAAAGAAGAAGGGTGTTGGCATGGAAATTTTTAAAGTATTTGTGCCGAGGTCAGTGGAAAAAGAATTGGAAAAATTACCTCAACACATAGTGCTTAAATTAACTGGGTGGGTCGAGGATGTAGGTCGTATTGGTCTTTCAGAGGTGAGAAAAGTTCCGGGTTATCATGATGAACCATTGAAAGGTCAGAGAAAAGGGCAAAGATCGATAAGGTTGAGTAGGAACTATCGAGCGATCTATATTACCGAAGACAACAAAAAAATTGCCCTAGTAAAAATATTGGAGGTGAATAAACATGACTACTAAAAAGAATGTAAACCAAAAGTTGATCAATAGACTAGAGTCTATAGCGGGAGAAAGGCTTACTTTTGGGAATTTAATTAAATCTATTAGATTGGGCGAGGAAATGACACAAGAGTGTTTTGCTTTGCTTTTGAAAATTTCAAAACAATGTTTATGCGATATAGAAAAGGGAAGAAGATGCGTTAGCCCTAAGTTGGCAGCCAAATACGCAGATGTTCTGGGGTATTCTAGAGATCAATTTATTAGGCTCTGTCTTCAAGATATTCTGGAAAGAGACGGTTTTCATATGCTTGTTTTCATAGAAGCCGCCTGAAAACCTGTTAAAAGGAGACAAGCCTTTTCTTTTAAAAAAATGTTAGGGGTCAGACGTTTTTTGAAATAGGATGTTGTTCCGGCACGTCTCTTCGGGGGTGATTGAAAATGTTTTTGGCCCCTTTCCGTTTATTTCTCTCTCAGTTATTATATACTCAAAACTCCCCCAGAAATTGGCGTTTCTCGAGGCCGTTTGTTAATGAATCTTAAGACCACCATAACCCCGATAGTCACGTGAATCACCGACAAATTATTTTAAAAAATGTACGCGTCCACAACCTTAAATCCGTAAATTTATCGTTGGACACGAACGACCTGATCGTATTCACCGGAGTTTCGGGCTCAGGAAAATCTTCGTTGGCATTTGATACTCTGTACGCCGAGGGCCAACGACGCTATGTGGAGTCTCTCTCCACATTTGCCCGCAGGCAAATGGGCGAAATGTCAAAACCTGAAATGGAACACGCCGAAGGAATCACCCCCACAATTTCCATCGAGCAAAAAACAGCCGGTAAGAATCCACGCTCCACAGTAGGAACACTGACCGAAATCTACGATTATATCAGAGTCCTCTACGCCCGCGTCGGAGTCCCCCATTGCCCAATTAGCGGAGAACCCGTTCTACCGCAAAGCCGTGAACGGATCATTAAAGTTGTCCAAAGCCTAAAGCCCGGCACAAAGCTACTAATCCTAGCCCCTTTCGCCAGCTCAAAAAAAGGGGAATTCAAAGAAGACTTCCAAGACCTCCTTAGAAAAGGTTTCACCCGAGTCCGTGTAGATGGATCTATCCTAAATATCACCGACGACATAGCCCTAGATGGAAATGTCGCCCACACCATCGATATCGTTATTGACCGTCTAACCGTCTCCGAAGAAAACAACTCTAGAATCGCCGAAGCCCTCACAAACGCATTAAACTTTGGCGCGGGCGTCTGTTCTGTCTACGACCCCGATCACGAAGAAGAATCCCTATTCTCCATGCATGCCTATTCTCCAAAATCACAACGCTCCTACTCCTCGTTAGAACCACATGATTTTTCCTTTAATAGCCCCAGCGGAATGTGTCCCCGATGCAGCGGTTTGGGAACGGTCAATGAATTTAACCTAGACCTGATCATCGACCCAAATAAAAGCATCGCCGAAGACTGCTGTTCCATCGCCAGCTCCTACGAAACTGTCCGATTTGGAAACATCTACGACAACCTCGCACGGATCTACCATTTCAGCGTCCATACTCCCTGGAAGAAACTTTCTGAAGAAGCCAAAAAAGTATTCCTAACCGGCACCGAAAAAAAATGGACCCGAATGGAATTTGTCCACCCCGTCACCGGATCGACCTGGACCGATCATGTTCATTGGCGAGGAGTCCTTTACGAAGCTCAAACCCGCTTCGCAGAGGCTAAAAGCGACCTGTACCGCAATAAAATGCGCAAACTCATGAGCGAACAAATCTGCCCGGAATGCCACGGTGAAAGATTGAAACCCTACCCCGCTGCAACGCTATTAGCCGGAAAAAGGATCAGCGAAATCACCTCGTTAACGATCGGAGAATGTGCCAATTTTTTCAAAGAGATCAAGCTCCCCCCCCAAGACCAAATCATCGCCATCGAATTGCTTAAAGAAATTAGAGAACGTCTGCAATTCATGCTGAACGTGGGTCTCCACTATCTGACATTGAACCGCACAGCTCCTACATTATCAGGGGGAGAAGCCCAACGAGTAAGACTCGCCTCCCAAATCGGCTGCGGACTTGTCGGGATCACCTATGTGTTAGACGAACCCTCTATCGGCCTCCATCCCAGAGATAATAAACAATTGATTCAAACGTTAAAACACCTGCGAGATATGGGGAACACTGTTGTCGTCGTGGAACATGACGAGGAAACAATCTGGGAAGCCGACCGGGTCGTCGATTTTGGACCGGGCGCCGGTGTCCGCGGTGGAGAAATCCTCGTGAACGGAACATTAGAAGAATTGCTACACAATCCAAATTCCGTGACGGGCGCTTACCTGAGCGGACGAGAAAAGATCACCATCCCCAAAAAACGTAGAAAGCCCTCAAAAGACTATTTAGAAGTGATCGGAGCAACCCATCACAACTTAAAAAATGCGCATTTGAAGATTCCGATTGGTCTATTTGTCGCCGTGACCGGGGTTTCGGGCTCAGGAAAGTCGTCGCTAATTTCCGACATCCTCTATCCTGCCTTATCGAATTTTCTCCATAAAGGTGAACACACCGTTGGCCCGCATAAGGAAATTAAAGGGATCGATTTTCTGGACAAAGTGATCGCCATCGACCAGTCCCCCATCGGTCGAAATCCCCGTTCCAATCCCGGCACTTATATTAAAGTCTTCGATGAAATCCGCGACTTATTTGCCCAGCTCCCCGAAAGCCAAGCGAGAGGCTATAAGCCGGGACGCTTTAGCTTTAACGTCAAAGAAGGCTCCTGCCCTCAATGCCAAGGGATGGGAATGGTCAAAATTGATATGGACTTCCTGGAAGATGAATGGATCGAATGCCCCCAATGTAAAAACCGTCGCTTCGACCATGAAACTCTGTCTGTCTATTTCAAAGGACGCAATATCCATGATATTTTGGAAATGGACGTCTCCCAAGCCTTAGAATTATTCACTCATATTCCCTCCATCAAACATAAACTTGAAACGTTGAAAAAAGTGGGTATGGAGTATATCAAGCTAGGGCAATCCTCGACAACATTATCGGGTGGAGAAGCACAAAGGATAAAACTGGCAAAAGAACTGGTCAGACCCGCCACCGGAAAAACCCTTTACATTTTCGATGAACCCACTACCGGGCTTCATTTCCACGACATCAATCACCTATTGACAGTATTGCATGAGCTAGTCGAACGGGGAAATACCGTGGTTGTGATCGAACACAACATGGACGTCGTCAAAACCGCCGATTGGATCATCGACCTAGGCCCGGAGGGTGGTAGCGGGGGCGGAGAAATCATCGCAACAGGAACGCCCGAAAAAATTGCCAAGCTCGAAACCCCAAGCGGACATGCAATCCACGAAGCTCTCCACCACAACCCGAAAGAAAAAATCAAAGCAATCGCAAAAAGACCTGAGCGGAAAAAAGAAACGAGTATTATCACTGAAATCTCTGTTGAGAATGCAGAACAAAACAACCTGAAGAGCATTTCCCTAAAAATTCCACGTGAAAAACTAACAATTTTCACAGGCCCTTCAGGCTCCGGGAAGACATCGCTAGCCTTTGATACTATCTATGCCGAAGGGCAGCGTCGCTATATTGAATCGCTTTCCCCTTATGCAAGGCAATTCGTAAAGCAGATGCCGAAACCGAAAGTCGGACATGTCGACGGCCTTTCCCCCGCAATCGCCATCGAACAAAAGGCCCACGCGGGAAACCCCCGTTCTACTGTGGGAACGATGACAGAAATTTATGACTTCCTCCGCGTTCTGTACTCGAGAATAGGGATTCCACACTGTCCGGAAACGGGTGAGGTGATCAAGGCGATCAGTAAGGACCACGTTGTCGAAAGGATGTTAACCTGGGAAGAAGGAACAAAACTGCAGATCCTCGCTCCAATAGAGCTGCAGAAAAACGAAAAATTCGAGGATGTTCTCGGACGTCTACGTCGCCAAGGGTTCCTTCGAATACGTCTTAACGGCGAAATCTACGATTTAGAAGATGAAGCGATCCCTTTCGATAAAAAGAGAAAAAATGTCTTACAACTCGTGATCGACAGGCTGAAGGTAGATCCCGCATCCAGACACCGTCTTTTTGAGGCTGTTGAAAGCGCCTCATCCTTTGGAAAGGGCAAATTGATCGCCCTTAAAGAAGATGAAGAAATTTTATTCAACCTATCATTCTCCGTCGAGAGCACCGGAAAGTCTTATCCCGAAATTACTCCACACACGTTTGCTTTCAACGTTGCGGAGGGAATGTGTCCCGATTGCATGGGGTTAGGATACCAATACGGCGCAAACTTATCCCACAGACCTGACATCCTCCAAATGACCAGCGCGTCTATTTTAAGGGTATTCTGGGGACATTTGGATCCATTTGCTATCGACGCGGCTGAAAAACTATTCAGCGAAGAAAAAATTGATTTATTCACTCCCCTAGAGGAACTTAAACTCCCGCAACTCCAATTCGTCCTGAATGGTGGTCAATCCGAGAAGTGGGTAGAATTAAAAAATGGCCTTAGGCTCCGCTGGATCGGACTCCACAACGTCCTGGCAAAAGTAGGCAAAGCTGCGACGGGCGAACTTCGAGAAAGCGTGATTCCCCTGCTTGATGAAGTGGAATGTTTTTCTTGTAAGGGTTCCAGAATCAATCCACTGGGAAGAAGTGTCACCATTAATGACCACTCCATCAGCGACCTTTGCCATTTAGCCATGAAGAACGCTCTGGAGTTTATCAATACCATCAAAATCGACCCTAAAGAAGGAAAACTCCTGGAAGAGGTGATCACACAACTGCAAAG
>CAZENM010000004.1:0-39510 GCA_964513575.1 uncultured bacterium
AAGCGTTAGATTAATCCTTTCCACTCTAGCTTCCTCTATCATTGAAAAGAAAAATGAAATGAGAGTAATGGCTATCAAGGGTGATAAAGAAGAGAAAGGATCATCTGACGAAGAAGAGCAAGAAGAAGCTGGAGAAGAAATCTCCAGTGAACTCGCCGATAAAATGTTCGAGAAGGAGTAATCTATGACACAAGTCACTCCAGCAATGATTAAAGAGATTCGCGAACGTACCGGCGTCGGCATGGGTAAGTGCAAAGAAGCTCTAGAAGAATCTAAAGGGGACATGGAACTTGCGATTGCGAATCTTCGCAAAGCAGGAGTTGCCTCTGCCGTGAAAAAAGAAGGACGCGCCACCAATGAAGGCCTGGTTGGATCTGCTGAAACAGATTCTGCTGTTGCAATCGTTGAAGTGAACGCGGAAACCGATTTCGTCGCTAAAAACGATCGGTTCCAAGAATTCCTTAAAAATATCGCGGAAGAAGTCGCAAAAACCAATCCCGCTTCATTGGAAAGCTTTTTGGCGCAAAAATTCTCTAAAGATAGTCAATTGACGATCGATGAGTACAGAGCGACAGTGATTCAAACTATCGGGGAAAATATTCAGATTCGTAGGATTAAAATAATCCAGAAACAGTCTGATTCTTCTATCGGTGTTTACAATCACCAAGCCGGAAAGTTAATCACAGTTGTGGAACTCAAAGGCTCTAACGAAGACGTCAACTTTGCTAAAGAATTAGCAATGCACGTTGCCGCAGCAAGCCCAGAGTTTCTTTCTCCAGAGAAAGTTCCAGCAGCTGTTTTAGAAGGCGAAAAAGAGATCGCAAGAAGCCAGATCAAAGGTAAACCTGAAAACATTGTAGAAAAGATTGTTGAAGGAAAGATCAAGGCCTATTACGATGAAAGTTGTTTCGTTTGCCAAAAATATATCCGTGAATCTGATAAAACAATCGCGGAAGTTGTTGAAGAACACGCTAAGAAGACGGGAAAACCGATTAAAATTGCCTCATTCTTAAGATGGGGAGTCGGGGGATCCTAATCCCGAACGTGATAAGGGGGAGACGAAAGTCTCCCCCTTTTTTTTTACCCGGAGAATAAATGAAAAAATTCAAGCGAGTCTTATTGAAGTTGTCGGGGGAAATGCTCCAAGGCAGTCAATCCTTTGGAATAGACATGAAAGCCGCCGTAACGCTTTCCCACGCCATTGGTCAGCTTACCCAACAAGGAATTGAAGTAGGGGTCGTTTTAGGTGGTGGAAACATCTTCCGAGGAATAAACCTTAGCGATAACGGCATTGCGCGTACTCCCGCTGATCAGATGGGGATGCTTGCAACTTTAATGAACGGAATCGCATTACAACAGGCATTAGAGCTCGCAGGATTTCCGTCTCTAGTGATGAGTGCGTTAGAGTGTCCGAAAGTTGTGGAGGCCTATCAATGGTCGAAATGCAATGAAGCGCTTTCTAGCGGTAAAATCGTGATATTTGTAGGGGGGACAGGCAATCCTTATTTCACAACCGATACCGCGGCTGCTCTTAGAGCTAGTGAAATAGGCGCTGATGCTATTTTGAAAGCCACGAAAGTCAACGGAATTTACTCAAAAGATCCATTAAAATATCCTGATGCCACGTTTTATCCCCGTATTACCTATTCCCAAGTGCTTGCAGAAAAATTACAAGTGATGGATGCTACATCTATTGCCCTATGCCGCAGCAATAAAATTCCGGTCTATGTTTTTCAGATGGAATTGCTGTCTAAACCAACACTATTAAATGATCTCGTCACAGGGGCTCTAGGAACCCTGGTGGATGAATAAAGGAGTAAAAAAATGAGTATTTTAGACGACGTAAAAGAGAAAATGGCGCATGCGATTGAACATTTAAAATCTGAATTAAAATCGATTCGCACCGGCAGAGCCAATCCCGCAATGTTAGACAACGTTCATGTGGAAGTTTACGGCTCAAGAATGCGTTTAAAGGAGCTTGCTTCGATTAACGCCCCTGAGCCTCGGATGTTGCTCATTGTTCCGTTTGATCGTTCACACGCATCGTTAATCGGCAAAGCGATCATCGAGGCAAATATTGGTTTTAATCCGATTGTGGACGGGAATGCAGTGCGAGTGCCGATTCCCCAAATGGATGAAAATTTACGTAAGCAAATGGCAAAAGAGTGTCACAAACGTTCTGAAGAGGCGAAAATTAGCATTAGAAACATTAGACAAGACGCAAATAAAGCAGTTCGCCAACAAAAAGCCGATGGACATTTGCCGGAAGATGTAATGAAATCTAGCGAGAAAAAAATTCAAGAACTCACTGACAAGTACTGCAAAGAGGCAGATGAGGTGACCGCAGCAAAAGAAAGCGAAGTAATGAAGATTTAATATTTGCAAATAAATCGGAAAAATTGCATATTTTAAGTTCGTCAGCGATAAGATATGTTAAGTCATAACGAAGCTAACGAAGTGGTCCTGGCCCCATCGTCTAGCCTGGTCTAGGACACCGGATTTTCATTCCGATAACAGGGGTTCGAATCCCCTTGGGGTCATATGTGTCTTTGAGTCTTTAGCTCAGTTGGTTAGAGCACCTCACTTTTAATGAGGGGGTCGATGGTTCGAGTCCATCAAGACTCATTTTTTCAAGTACTTGTATTTTAGATATCTACGCCAAAAGCTACCGAAATTATCCGGTTTAGCTTTTGGCTTTTTTTTGCTCACGGTGCAATAACGGTGCATTAAAGAACATTCTATACAAGTGCGTCCAAGCGCCAAACTCCCTAAATCAAGAGGTTGGAGACATGGCATCAATTTACAAGCGAAAAGATAAAGACGGTAAACTTACTGGATGGCGTGCAGTCGTCCGGATAAAAGGATACCCCACGACCTGTAATACATTCGATCGGAAGCAGGAAGCGGAAGACTGGGCGCAAGATACCGAACAGCGGATCAAAGCCGGTCAATTTAATTTTAACGGTCACAAACAGCAATACACCTATCAAGAACTCATAGAGCGTCAAAAAGCCGATGGCGCCTTTGAACATCAACGCTCTTTCGACAAAATTCGCTCTCAATTTGAGTACTGGCAAAATCGCCTAGATCAGTATGCCCTAGTTCACATTACTCCTGAACTCATCGCTAAAGAGCGAAAGATCTTGATGGAGACTCCGACACCGAAAGGAACGAAGCGAGCTCCCGGAACGATCAACCGTTACATGGCAGTTCTTGCCTCTACTTTCACTTACGCTGTTAAACGACTTCGATGGCTCAATGAAAATCCCTGTTCCAACTTGCTGAAGTTAAAAGACAATTCCGGGCGCGACCGAATTTTGCAAGAAAACGAATTTGCGGGGCTGTTAGATGCTTGTCGAAAGAGTAAATCACCGTATCTCTATTGCATAGTCTTGATTGCTATTACGACAGGAGCTCGGCGGGGAGAGATTTTAGGGCTCGAATGGAGTCACGTCGATTTTAAACAAAATATAGCTCACTTTAAAGAAACTAAGAACGGAAAACCAAGAAGCGTTGCTTTATCGGATGCCGTCATCGCGGAGCTAAAAAAGCTATACGAAAAACGACAGCCACTTAAGCCTCTTGTTTTTGCTAGCACAAGCGCATTTGGGAAGGTCGATATCAAAAAATCGTGGCAGGGGGCTCTCAGGAAGGCAGAAATCAACGGTCTTCGCTTTCACGATCTTCGGCATACATTTTCTACACTAGCCTCCCGGCAAGGAGCTTCAAATCTTGAATTGGCAACAGCAATGGGGCATCGGACTCTTCAGATGTTGCAGCGGTATACGCACCTCGACGTTCAAGTCACTAAAAAATTTAGCAACAACATTTCCGAACAAATCCTTCAAGGAGTTTCCCCATGACTTCAAAACGTAGTAATCTTCCTCGAAAAAAAGCTAGTAAACAACCAGTAGTGGTGGTGGATAAGGTAGTCAATGACCTACGCAACATGATCGAAAAAACGCGACAATCTGTAGCGTCGACAGTCAATGCAAGTTTGACTGCGTTATATTGGCACGTAGGCAATCGTATACACCAGGAGATTTTACGAGCGCAAAGAGCTGAGTATGGTCAAACAATTGTCGCGATACTGTCGCGACAATTGGTTAAAGATTACGGGAATGGATTCACGGAGAAAAACTTACGGAGAATGATACAACTCGCAGAAACCTTCCCCGATGAAAAGATTGTCGTATCGCTGATACGACAATTGAGTTGGACTCATTTCATTGCTCTTATACCTTTGAAAGAGGATATTAAACGAAATTTTTATGCAGAGATGTGCCGAGTCGAAGGATGGAACGTTAAGACTTTGCGTGCTAAAATTGATTCGATGCTTTACGAACGAACCGCTCTTTCAAAAAAACCGGAATTAGTCGTACGCGCCGAGCTGGACAAGTTACGCAAAGAAGATCGCTTGACTCCAGACCTGGTTTTCCGTGATCCCTATGTATTGGAATTTTTGAATCTTAACGATCGATATCTTGAAAAAGACCTCGAAGATGCGATCATGCGTGAACTTGAATTGTTCCTATTGGAGTTGGGGGTTGGGTTTAGCTTTCTTGCGCGGCAAAAGCGGATTACGATTGATGACGAGGACTTTCATATCGATCTTCTATTCTACCACAGGGATCTCAAGAGACTCGTGGCGATTGAACTTAAACTGGGTGACTTTAAGCCTGAATACAAAGGACAAATGGAACTTTATCTTCGTTGGTTGGATAAATACGAACGCCGTTCCGAAGAGGAATCTCCCATCGGACTAATTCTCTGCGCCGGCAAAAAGAAGGAACGAATCGAGCTGTTGGAGCTGGGTAAGTCAGGAATTCATGTGGCAGAGTATCTCACGGCGTTACCTTCAAAGAATGTATTGCAGGAAAAATTGCATAAAGCAATTAAACATGCACGTGAGCGCTTAAGCGATACAGAAAGTAGCGAACTTCGAGATGAAATATGATAGAAAACCCATGCCAAAAATTAGCGTTGAGCTTGGAATTGTTACTTAACAGACTTCACAAGTACTTTACGAATATAATAGAAAAAGGACAACCTTTTGGTGCGTGTTTAGTGAATCCCAGACATTCACAAGCTCGTAAACCAACCCCAGAAATTCAGAAACAAATTGAGCAATTCGCTACCAATCATTTTTCAGGAATTAATGCCATAGGATACTACCTCAGATATAGTACGCTTCCCATAACCCCGATTGACCCACGCAAATCCGTTAATGATGAGTCATCAATCGATGACTATGTAATAACATTAGAACATCCTCAATTTGACGATCGTTGGCAACAAACCACCATTTCCCGAGCTCTTCTTTTTTGCATGCATGATCATGAAGACCATGCTTGGGATGAATGGTTTGAACCGCAGACGGAAGCTATTCGTTTAACTCCTCTTCTCCATCAAACGATCAATGAATCAATCATTCTGAACCGTATCCAATTTCAATTGTCGGCTCCGGTACTTTCTTTCTTTGAAAATTTTGTCTATGAATACGCTCTAACGGATTCACATATAGCACTTAGTCGAACTCAAAAAGAATTATTACGCAAAAAGGAAACCACCTGGCAGGATCTTTATCCTCAAGCAGTAAACACACTAAAACCGGTCATGAGCCTAATTAATGGATATAAATTAGTACATAAAAAAGCGGCCTCTACAAGAAATCCCATCCTAAAATCCCTTTGGTGGGAATTCATAAAATGGATAGATAATAAATTAATCAATCATACTACATTATCTGATGATATGAAGTGTGATCTAATTAATCAACTCAGAAACCCCAAAAAAAAAGCCCTTAGATCATCTTATCAAGCAAAACGACCTGCTTTATCGATTAGCGATGTTGAATGTGCGCAGGTACTCTACATATTGATAAGCGAATTCATCAATTCAAAAACTAAAAAACCGATACCAGCTGAAGCGATTATTTTCATTTGGATTGCGCAACATACGGCATTTTCAGGATTACACCTATCAGTAAGTGATATAATTTCACTACAGATTAAAAACCTTTGCTTAGAAAATCACATCGTTAAAATAGGTGACAGTGAAGTTGACATTAGCACCGGTCTTAAGGAGATTATTCAAGCATATATTCAGGGTAAAAAAAGGAAAGAATTTCTTTTCCAAAGCCTCACCCACGACAACTTGGAGGATGTCCTTTCCAGAGCCTCAAGAAAACTATATGGAGAAGAAGGGAAATTATTGCCCAAAGACTTTCTCGAAAGAGTTCATGTAATATCAGGCTTACGGATTTCTATCGAAGCAAGACGCTTAATAGACAAGCAAGCGGAACTCATCAAAAACTCACCCTATAGAATTAAATCCTCGGAAATTAAAAAAGATATCAAACAAGCAATTAGAGACAGGAAGGCTCACATATAGATTAGGAGTAGAATTTTCTAGTCTTGCAAATCATAAACCCGAATTTTTTCGAAGACAGGTACGACAAAACACCACTAGTTATGATCCAATTACATTCGTATTAACCCAATAAAGCGCATCATCGCCAGGAGGTACGGTATGAACGATTCATCGGTGTATTTGTCCGTTAAGCAAATTGAAGAAACCACTTGCTACCCATTTACTAAAGGGCAACTTAGACACTTTCTGTTGCATCGACACAAAAATGATCTAGAAAAAGCTGTCAGAAAAATCGGTAAAAGACTTTACCTCCGCAAAGACCTTTTCGACCTTTGGATCGAAAAACAATCGGAGGAAAAGTAATGGGACAGTATAGCTTTAATAGAAATTCTAATTTTTTACTATTACATGAACAAGAATATCTTTTTCGTTCAGCATCCGAATTTGTTCGAGTTTGTAGATGTCTCCTGGAGTCACTGGAGTTGTTTCGGAAGGCTCCTGGGAATTCCACGGAGGACGAATTATTTTGGAGTGAATGCGAAAAATTGTTCCTGGAGCAGGAGGAATTAAGAGAGCATCTTCCCGAGGAAATCGCGGATCTCTTGCAGGAGCATGTTAGACGATCTCAACATCATCATCGCTCCATCTTCGAGGGTGATAGATGACATCACAAATGAATAGTGAGCTTGAGCGTAGATGTATTGATGATATGGCTAAGAATGGTATTGAATTCCATGGATCGATCATTTCTGATGGGGAAATTCATAGATTCAGTTCTGCTCCAAATCGACGTCAAAAAGACGAGTGGTATGTAGCTTACAGCGGGATTAGCCTGAGAAATAACGAATATCTTTGTTGCATATACGGCTCTTGGAGTGATTTTGGATCAACCGATGGAAAATATTGCTTCAAATCTTACGACAAAGATCACCGTTTCGATGTCATCGAAAGAAAGGAACTCCAAAACGAATTTAAACAAAAGTGCGCGGAACAAGAGAAGTTTCGACAAGAAGCAACCGAAGCCGCGGCGATCGAAGCGAGCAAAATTTGGGGCGAAAGTGCTGATGAAGCGTCCGTGGCAGCACATCACAGGTACTGCACTCTCAAAAAAATCAAAGCTGTCGGTGTTCGCTTTGGAAACAATCCCCAAGGCAATCCTTCAATGATTATTCCACTACGGAATATTCAAGATGATCTTAGATCCTTACAGTTTATATCCGTAGGTAACGATGATACTGTGTATAAGACCTTTCTAGGGGGTGCAGAGAAAGCCGGAAATTTTTTTGTTTTAGGGGGGCTCTCAGAGGGCACTTCCATATTTGTGGCGGAGGGCTATGCGACTGCATGTTCGATTTACGAAGCGATGAGTACTACGGTCGTTGTGGTCGCGTTTGACTGTCACAATCTGTTGCCTGTGGTTGCGAAACTTCGACAACAATTTCCCAAAAAATCGATCACCGTGTGCGGTGATGACGACGTCGAAACCGATGGAAACCCGGGAAGAACTAAAGCAGAAGCTGCTGCCGGCAAATATGGATGCAATGTGGTCTTTCCCTCCTTTCCAGAAGAGCTGCTGTCCCCTGGATTAATTGCCCCTGAAAACTCCAAGAGCTCATCTCTAACAGATTTTAATGACCTCCATGTTCTCTGCGGGATCGCTGAAGTCAAACAACAGTTATCGGCAGTTCCACAAGCAAAAGAACGACCCAAAGGCTTTCATTTTCGTCCTGCCTCGCAATTAATTCGGGAACCTGCGAAACCAAACTGGTTGATAAAACCCTATCTAGACCAGGGGTCGTTCGGAGAGCTTTTTGGAGAACCTGGATCTATGAAGACATTTTTAGCGTTAGATATGGGGCTGTGCGTAGCAACAGGTCGTCCATACCACGATTTACCTGTTAGACAAAGTGGTACGGTTTTTTACATCGCTGGAGAAGGACTTGCGGGACTTTCTAAAAGATTACACGCCTGGGAGATTGATAGCGGGATCGCTCTTGATGGAGTGCCTTTCTTTGTATCGGATAGGCCTGCTCAGTTTCTGGATGAAAATAGTGCCGCAGAAGTTTCTGTAGCGATCGACGAATTGAGAACAGAGCATGGTAATCCCGTGTTTGTAATCATCGACACTTTGAATCGAAATTTCGGACCGGGCGATGAAAACGTAACCAGTGACATGACTAAATTCGTTAATAGCATTGATTCCACTATTAGACTGCGATATGGGTGTGCTGTCTTAATCGTGCATCATTCGCCGCTAAACGATTCCGGGAGGGGAAGAGGCGCCTCCGCATTGCGTGGTGCACTAGATTGGGAGTATTGCATCACCAAAGTCGACAACTTACGAAAGTTATCGAATAAGAAGGTAAAAGACCATGAGCCGCCTCCGGATATCTTTTTCACACCGCAAACTATTACGTTGTGGGATTGGATAGATGAAGACGATGGCGAAATGATGACATCATGTGTGTTGAAAAGAACAAATGGTAATGCCCAAAAGGGAGATAAACGGTTAACGGCCTCCCAGAAGATAGCGTATGATTGTCTAGTGAAGTTGAGCGCTGAGATCGATGATAACCTTTCAAAAGGTGTTCATATCGATTCATGGCGGAAAGCTACATATGAAGCATGCATTTCAGCATCATCAAACCCAGACACAAAAAAGAAAGCTTTTCAAAGAGCTGTAAAAGACCTCAGAGAGAAGAACTGCATCGAAGTCGTCGGCGATTATTACAGCCTGTATGGGACACGAGACAAGGACGGGACATTTGCGGGACATGTCCTGGACTAAGTAGCGGGACAGACGGGACATTGTCTTTAGACATGTCCCGTCTGTCCCGTTTAGTTCACCGCATCAAGTAAATAAACAAACAACATGAGGTCATCATATGCCAGCACCTAAAGGAAACAAATATGCTGTTGGGAACAGCGGACAACCACCAAGCAAATTCACCCAAGAGTTCATAGAAAAAGAAGCTATAGCGTTTATCAATTGGTTTTCAAAGCCAGAGAACATCTATTTCAAACGGTTTGCTCTAGAAAGGGGTTATCCACCAGACGAGCTCGCGAACTTCGCCAGAAAGAGCGAAGTCTTTAACCGAGCGTATATGTTCGCAAAAGCGTGGCAAGAATGTAAAATCGTAGAAGGAGCGCTTTTCAACAAGGTGAACTCCAGCTTCGCCAAGTTTGCCATGGCAAACCTATCCGGCTGGTCTGATAAACAACAAATCAGCGGAGATGTTGTCAATCCCCTTGCTTTCCTGTTGCAAAAGATGGATGGACAATCAAAGGATCTCGTTAATGAACAACATTGATTTTACTGTTGCCGAAGAGAGGATTGGCGACCCTCTTTGGCGTTTAAATAACCTTTACTCGATTATCGACAAGAATGGTGATAAGTCAATATTCAAGTTCAATTGGGCCCAGGAGGAGCTTTATCACAATATTTGGTATTGCAATATTGTCTTAAAGGCTCGTCAGCTGGGAATTTCGACTTTCATTTGCTTGCTTTTTTTAGATCGCTGTCTCTTTAACAGCAATTGCAGCGCAGGGATCATCGCGCACACCCGAGAGGACGCCGAAGTAATGTTCCGTCGGGTAAAATTCGCCTATGACAACCTCGCTCCGCAGATCAAAAACCTATTAACCGTCAACACCGACAATGCACGGGAGTTGCACCTTTCGAACGGATCCACCTTAAGGGTTGGGACATCGATGCGCTCTAGTACGCTTCAATACCTGCATATAAGCGAATTTGGCAAGGTTTGCGCCAAGTACCCGGATAAGGCAAGAGAGATCGTTACCGGATCTCTAAATGCGCTCGCACCCGGGCAGTATGTCTTTATAGAATCCACAGCCGAGGGTCGAGAAGGTTATTTTTATGACTTGTGCCGGACTGCAGAAGCTAATAAGATTTCAGGGAATCAACTAACGCCCCTTGACTTCCGCTTTCACTTTTTTCCTTGGTGGTGCGAAGAAAGCTACAAGATCGATCCGGAGGGTGCAGTTATATCAACACACCTCGTCGACTATTTTGACGTGCTGGAAGGTCGTTTAAGGATTAAGATAAATCAGGGTCAACGTGCGTGGTATTCGAAAAGAGCAATCACACAGGGCGACGACATGAAGCGCGAATTTCCTAGCAGCTCAACAGAAGCTTTCGAGTCTTCTAACGAAGGCTTATATTACGGAAGGCAGCTCCTTGAGGCCAGACAACAAGGCCGGATCCGCAAAACCTTTCACGATCAGAACGTTCCCGTCCACACAGCTTGGGACTTGGGTTATAACGACTCGACAGCCATTTGGTTCTTTCAGCAATGCGGACAAGAAATCCACCTGTTAGAATACTATGAGAACAGCGGGGAGGCTTTAACTCACTATCTGCATTACATCAAAAATAAGCCATACACATATGGAAAGCATCTTGTTCCGCATGACGCCGGAGTCCATGAATATAGCACGGGACTATCACGCGTTGTAGTGGCTAGAAACCTAGGTGTAACCTTCACCGTTGTCGCCGACATCGGAATCAACGAAGGCATCGATGCCACACGCAATCTTCTTCCGCGATGTTGGTTTGACGAGCAAAAATGTTCCAAGGGGGTCACCGCACTTGATGCTTATCGAAAAGAATGGAACGATCGCCATGGTTGCTGGTCAAGTCGTCCGCTCCATAACTTCGCTAGTCATGGAGCAGACGCTTTCAGAATTCTTGCTGTCGGAGTAAGTAGGCTCATAAGCAAGGGACTTACTGCTGCGGAGTGGAAGGCTTTGCGTAATGAGTTTTTATTTTAATTAATCAAAAAATGCCTATTCTATGTCTTCTACAATCTCGGAACTAATTAATCCGTCGATCCTTGTCGACACATCTTCAAAGTTGTATTCTACACCAAAGCCATCGAATTGTAATATTTTATTAAACATAACATAATTTAAAATTGATTGCACATTTGAAGCATCTCTGTAAGAGCTTTTTATTTCCCATTTGTTCAAGATTGCCCTTTCTACGTATCTATCAATAGAACCTATAATGGTATTGCTTGCGCGATACTTTGGAAGGCTGTTTTGCACTTGGAGAGCAACGGCATCCTTACATCGGCTCCAAATAATATTATAAATCTGATCTAAGCGCCAATTTTGTATAAGTTTTTTAAATAATGCTATTGTTTTCTCTCCAGCCTCATGAGGTAATCCATAAGAAATTCTTTCGTTTTTCAAAAAAATAATACACTCAGAAATCATTAATTTTTCAAATAAGAGATGCAGTTCATAACGATCTGAAACGGAAGAATTTCTTATCTTCTTTTTTAGGTATTCCAACAAACTTTCCAAAAAATCTGATTTGTCAACATTCTCAATTTTTATCTTATAAAAAACTTTAGTGCCATACCATTGAATGTTTCCCGCATCATTGAAAAACAAAATGTTATCATCTTTACAAAAAGGAAATATATACTTTAGCAGTGGTTCTAGGCACTCTACATCCCAATCTACTGATGGTGTAAATGGTGATTCCGAATTCATCAAAGGAGAAATTAGTGACACATCCTCGCAAGTTGATTGATAACACAAAGCATATAGATATATTAAACCCGTCATACTCATTTCATCAAAATTTATCGGTTGCCTTTCTTCATAATACTTTTGAAGTTTGAGCTCCCGCTGTTGAAGTCGTTCAGCTTGCAGCTTAGCTAAAGCCTCTGCCTCCTCTTGTTTCTGTAGGAGACACCCTTCGCATCGGCAGTTTGATTTTTTGAGGTCATGTCCGCAATTAAGACAATGTGCAGTCGAAGTGTCGTACAACATTTGAGTTTTTTTGTAGTGAGACGGATCAGACCGAAACGCAAACATGTCCTCATAACAATATGGACATGATAGTCCGCAGTAAATAGCTGGAAAGTGTTTTACAAATGATGTATTTGGTAATTTTTCGATTCGATTTTTCTGCAATAAGTCATTAACTTTCTCACCGTTATACCAACAGTGAAATAACTTGTCAGTTTCATCTTTTGAAAAATGGTGTTGTGTCATTTCGTTTTGATCCGATGTTTAAGTGTATTAGGATTGAATATTTAATTAAAATTGGCCCGAGATACCCTCGAGCCAAAAATAGTCTTATCTGAAAATAAACTGGATTGGATCCGGATCTATTTTCGCAGCGATCTGTCGATTGTAATTTGAGGAGTACTCATAAATACACTCTTGATCTCGCTTGGTCTTTAACGCTTCAATAAATGAAGTGTAAAAGCCCAACAATTCCTTATAAAACTTCACACGAACATTAGATTTTGTTTCAATCAATGGCTTAGATGATAACAGCAGCGGGATTCCTTCTGCTATTAATTTTTCAGACCTTTTTCCGTCATCAGTCACGTAAGTCTCTATTTCATCTTCGGTTGTATAGATATTAAGACTAAGACGATGATCATTATCTTTATTCTTCCCCCAAAAGAGACAACTTTCAGTGTATTTATCAAATTGAGCTGTATATGGGACTTGTTCATAAACATCACAATAATAGTAGGCTGTACCGGTACATCTTTCTTTATCAGAGGAAATAAGATAGGTGAATGTAAAAGGGCTTCCTGAAATCTTTAGTCTTTCTTCCAAAGCTTTGATATCATTGGATATTCGGTCTAATTCTTCTAGATGTTTTGATATTACAGACTCCGCCTCTTCATTGATTTTTTGAAATGAGGGATCGGAAAATGTTAACTTTGTTTTCATGATTTATATAACCTTTAAAAAGTAATTTAAATTCAAATTACAGCTTCAACGTTTTGAAGCTACCTAGAGTCAACATTAATTTATCATTCCAGATTCAGGCCCCAAATCAAAGGGGGATACCCACTCAAGGATATCTCGATGATGTTACGATCAAGTAACAAAGCACGAGTTTAATAAAAAGAAACGATTGAGCACAATCTAAAAGAAATATTTACTATTTCTCCATCTTTTCATTCGATTGTTCTTGCTCTCGACAAATCAATATGAGGCATTCAAGTTTGTTTTCAATGCTTTTCAGTAAATCTACAACCGTTCTTTCTTCGGTTGGCTGTGTGGAAGAATCGCTATTAATGCGCAAAAAAACCCACAAGCACACCATAATGATCAAAAAATATTCAAAGCCCATTATAACTTTCCTTAGTTTTTCGGAGTTGAATCCCGCAGTTCCTTTCGCAACTGAGAATTTTCTTCTCTAAGCCATTTTATATCCATTGCAAAACGCTCTTGAAGGTATTTTAAATCGCGTTCATTATCCTTTCTCAGATATCCCATTTCACGTTTTGCTAGAACGATCAGTAAGTACGAGAATGCTATTGCATATCCCATAACAATCATGATGCAAAATATCACATCATGTGCTGAGGCAGCCTCTTTAACTAGTTCCATACATTTATCTCTCTTGGTTTTTATTTTTGCTAGGACCACAACCTATTCCTAGTGATAGGGCGCTTCAAATTCCACTCAACTAGAATTAGGTAAAATCATCATTCACGGATGTATATAGATGGTTATACGCACGTCAATACTCATAAATTCGTAGCTATCATTCCCAAACTAATTCTCTTCAATTATTAGAAGAATAACCCCATCACCCAAGGACTTTTCTATCATTCCCCGATGCTGTGGATCGGCCCTCAAAATATGACAACGTCAGCATAGCGTCCTTAGATTGCTTAAACGGCTGCTTCCCCTTCTTCCAGAAAGAATGTGGTCTATATGACAGTTGTTGAGAGTCAATAATATTCCACAACGAACACTCTTACCACCATCTCTTAGAAGTGCATTTGGACGTGTATATTAAAATCAAACATCCATTAACTGTATTTTAACGCCCATTTTTAAAATCTTGGTTTAAACAAATCCGCAGTTTTTTTGACGATAGAAAGAAACAGGATATCCCAACCTAGATTTTTCTGTCGAACATTGTGAATAGAAATTAGACGACCTTTTTCTTTTTAGGTTTTGAAAACTCTTTTTGTTCGATTTCAAAGTGCTCGACATTGAGGAGTCTAAAGGTGAAGGAGCTGGCGTGCTCTCTTAGGGATCTACTTTCTAAAAATCTGTAACCAGCTTCTTAAGAAAGGTAAATGGGTCTATTTTCGCTCTCCATAGTAAGAATAGCATTTATATAGGGTGTATCTCGAAGTAGTTTTAGTAATATATCCACAAAGGCCTGGAAGCTCACGAAGTTTTATGGTCTTCGTTTAAAAAGGAGAAATCTAATATTTGGCAGCTTTTAAAATTAGCTCTCTTGCACAAGCATCAAAAAATTCAATTAACAATAACCTTTACTCCACTTAAGCCAGGCGTAACTTTTACCGTCATACTGGGCATTGGTGTTAACGAGGGCATTGAAGCCGCACGAAATCTCCTCCCGCGATGTTGGTTTGACGAAGAAAAGTGTACGAAGGGAATCTCTGCTCTAGATGCTTATAAGAAGGAATGGAACGATCGCCACGGATGTTAGTCTAGCCGTCCCCTCCATATCGCGAGCCTCGGAGCCGACGCTTTCAGAATGCTTGCTGTTGGGATCAAGAAACTTGAAAGTAAAGGACTTTCGCTGGAAGGATGGCGATTAAAAAATGAGTACATGCTATAAAATGATTCGATAAAAATCTCGAACCACCTATAAACATTTCAAAATTAAATAAACGAGATAGATTAATTTTTCATATTTTCCCAATCTCGAATGGTGGTTTTTTTTACCCTCAAAAGTTCAGCCAATTTTTCTTGCGAAAGCCCGTGTTTTTTTCTGATTTTTTTCATGTCTTGAGAGATCTCCAATTCTTGTGTAGAGTATTTGGGTTTTTCTACACCACCCCTTGGTAGTACTTCTCGTAAATAATTAAATCGTTTTTCCAATTCCGGCGTTGGCTTTAATTGTTTGTTCATAAATTTGGTGGTGCCGTAAGTAACAGACTTCCAACCACCCTGAGGTCCAAATAACTGATGAGTTATTGGACCATATTTTTCGATAGCTTCCTCGGGAGTCATCCATTTTATAACAAGAACATAATTACCAAGTTCTAAACATTCCAATTTACCATATTTTCCCAACGCACTAAACCTCTCTTCACCTAGATGGGAACGAATTTTAAAACCCCATCCAATAGGTTGTCCGCAGTTATAGTCATAGCAAACAACACCATACTCGGAAAGTTCTGGATACCCTGGAGGTGGATTTCTAGTTTCAATTATTTGTTCATCCAAAAAATCACCTTCTAAACTTACCATTATTATTCTCCTTTATTTTGGTTTTAAAATATTTGTTTACTCATTGGCGCATTTTTTTGGCGCGTTCCATTAAAATATGCACACGATTGTGTTTATTTTCAACACTATCGTGTGTTTTTTGAAGTAAGTAATCACTTAACCTCATGGCTTTATGGAAGTTTGGGTTTAAGTGATTCAATCAAAAAAAAATAAAAAAAATCCGATTCTAGTTAAATTTGCCACTAAGGTAAGAAACAGACGTCATGCCCTTGGGCTTACACAAGAGCAACTTGCTGAGAGAGCTCAGTTTCACGTAAACTATGTGGGAGGAATTGAAAGGGCGGTGCGGAATCCTTTTCTCATATCCCTCATCAGCTTGTCAAAGGCTTTAAGTTGTCCCTTAAAAGATATTCTCCCCGATTAATTGTTCATTTCTTGACATTCACAGCTCAAATTTGATACTATACCTTTGAAACGTGTTTATAAACGGGATTTTTATGAAATTTCTATCTTGGTTTAAAAGAAAAAAACATCATCCATCATCATCCTCAGCATCTATGGACATAAGGGAATTCGTTAAAGCATCTATCATTGGAGTTATGTGTGGAATACGGGACGCTCAAAATGAGTTCAGCCAAGGCAATAGTGCCTACGATCCCTTGATTTCTCCGGCATGGGGACCTCCGTTATCTGACGCTGGGGGAAGCGCTAAAGGACACGCAGATAAAATGCACGAACTTGAATTCGATTTGGCTATTACTGTTAGGGAATCCACGTCGGCCAAGGCTAATGGTGCTGCTCAAGTCCAAGTTGTTGGGGTTTATTCTGGCGAATTAGGATGTGAAACTGAAGCGGAAGGGGGGCAATCAACGGTGAGTAGAATTCGTTTTAAAATTCCCGTGCGATACCCATTAGCAAAATTGTCAAAACCAGATTGGAACCCTAAAGAAACTTCCAAAGAGGTCTCCACAATATGAACTTGTTCGATAAAAATAATATAGACATTCTGAATGCTATAGGAACATTTTGCTTGGGTGTTGGAACGGTCGCATTGGCGTATATTTCATACGATGCTGTAGCTTCATTTTACAGATGGAGAACAGAAAAAATTTTTGACAGGAAGAGTCTCATTGCGGAAGATGCGTTAACATCGTTGGAATCTTACGACATGTGTATTAATCAATGGCTATTATATGCGAACTCTTGGTTGATTTATAACAGGAATGACAAGGCAAATATGAACAAATTTCATGAATTGCCTGAAGATAAAAAAATTCAATTCAATAAAAACTGCGATGTAGATCCCTATGAAGTTCACAATTTTTGTAAAAAATTTGAAAATGACTTTTTAATATTTATTAAAGCAAAGAATACTGCGTATCGATTAAATGAAGAAAAGCTATATCAAAAATTTATTGATTTAGAAGTAATACTAAAACCTCTTTCGTCCCAAATCATGCGTTTGCATCATGTAAGTTATCCCCCAAAAGAAAAAGAATTCCTTGCTGACAATTTCGGTAAAATTTCAGATAGCCTCACCCCATTAGTAGAAGGGTTGAAAAAACAGCTTCTCAATAAAATTCATTTCATCGATTAGGGTCTTGGAAAATGAATGGTGCAGTAGCGGTGCAATGGTTTTCGTATTGCACCATCAAAAACCGGTAAAATCCAGTAGCGTTTTGAACGGAAATCATTTATCATCATGCCCATAGCGATTGGATAAAACTGGGTAATATGGGAATTCCTCTCACTTTTAATGAGGGGGTCGATGGTTCGAGTCCATCAAGACTCATTTTTTCGGACGTTAATGTATCCATTAACGTCCTTTCTTTTTTATCCATCCAAGAAGTATTTTCGCAGATATTGGCGTTGAAAGTGTCCGCATTAATCCGACTAAAGCTTGATGGTTTTTCTGTAGAGTGTCTGATTCACTTCTTGAATAATTTAGGGCAAAATATTGACATAGTTGTCAGACAAAAACCACCTGGTCGTAAGCAAGCAATCATCAATGTGTATCACGTTACTGGTTGTGGGTACACAGCATCTGTTTCAATGGGATGTTCAATAATATAGGGGGTCAAGCCTCACATTTGACTTGTTAGAGCCGTATTTTTCACTTTAAAAATCGGGTCATTTCTGAAACCAATTGTGTCGCACCTCCGGAGGCAATTGCAGAAGTGTCAATTATTTTTTTAAATTTAATATGAATTTGCGAAAAATTCTCAAAAAAATTTTAGTTCTGGAATTCCCTCCGAAGAGCGGTCATTTGTGCGATATTTACCATGCGTTATTATCTTACGAATTTCCAACAAAATGATATTTTACAGCCACCCCCGAAGGGGTGTGCCGGAATTCACAATTTTAAACCTCAAATACTTCTCATAAAATTGAATAAATGCTTCTTTAAATGTTCGTTTTTTGTGATGTTTTTCTTTCCGGCACACCCCTTCGGGGGTGCGAGAGCGATGTTGACGGTTTACCCAGAGCTGCGCCCCTCAAACCTCGCTAGGCGCTCGGAAGAGGGTCTTGCACTGGGCTACAGTCCGACACCGCCCTTCGGGGGTGTTTTTTTTGCAACATTTACCGGGGCCTTTGAATCCTGTATTTTCAACAAAAGAAAATTTTAGTTCTGCAATTAATTCTCTGCGCCTGTCATCGAAAAATCATTCCAGCAAGTTTTTTTTGATAATTTTAGCTCGGAGATTTAAGAAAAATACTCAGAAAAATCAGTATCAAAAATATTGATGACAAACATTTGTCACGCCCCGCTATTAAGCCATCTCACAACTCTTTTATCCATCCACCGGAACCCGAAATCAGAGCCTGTCCAGCCTAAAAAGCCGACATGACCTCCATGCTCTGTTGCATACGATGTTACGCTTGGAGAAAGCTGCAAGTCTTGAATTGATTTTGCAGGGATGATCGGATCATCTAAAGAGTATAAGATCTTTGTAGGAATAGCGATTTTATGGATGATTCGGCTGGAGCTGCAAGTCTCATAATATTCTTCCGCATTTTGAAAGCCTGAAAGAGGAGCTGTGTAGAGTTCATCAAAAATATTCAAGCTGAGATGGTTGGGAAATTTGATGTTGGGATAGTCGGAGTAGATCTTTTTTTTCCGTTCTATTTTTTTCATCAGATATTTAAGATAGTAATTTTCGAAAATGCGCTTTTCAGGCTTTCCTATGTAAATAATTCCTGCATGAAGATCGACCGAGGGGCATACCGCTATTGCTCTTTCAACCAGGGGAATAGCATCTGTACCTAGTTCGCCCAGCATTTTAAGCACAATATTTCCCGAGAGGGAAAACCCGGCAAGTTTTAAATCCGACTGAGGAAATTGATTTTTTAGCGCCCTACATACAGCGATAATATCATCACTTTGACCGGCATGACTTGGCTTACGGGCCATTCCTTCTCCTAGTCCACAACCTCGAGAATTCACTCGTATCACACGCTGCCCCGTTCCGAAAAGATAGCGACAAAGTCTCACCAAGTAACGTGAACGGCTGGAGCCTTCGAGTCCGTGCATGAGAACGATGGTGGGTTGATTTGAAGTCCAGCCCGGCGGAGTAGAATCTAGGCAATACAATCGATCGCCCTCGGAAACAGGAACGATCAGGGGAATAGAGGGAGGTTCAGGTAAAGGGAAGCCAAAATTTCCAAATATTGTTTGTAAATATCCGGAAGATAGGCCCAGCGCGGGATTAAAGGGTAAATTATAATTTGGCATTGGTTTTGGTATACCACATTTGGCTATTATAATCGCCCAAATATTTCAGTGGTAGGTAACACAATAAGTCTCTTCTGAAAGCCCTTATGGAGATAGGTCGCTATTCAAGGTCATTAAATTATCTCAGACCTGAATAGCGACTTTTTTTTAACTATTTGATGAGCTCGCCTGACCGGAACATCCTTCAGGCAAGTGAGTAGAATTATCTAATTCCCATGAATCTTCATCTGAATATCCTTCTGAGTATCCATCCGAATACGCGTCTTCCCAGTTGTCGGGTACATGTAATTCTGATTCTTCATCAGAGTGAAATACTCTGTTGCATACGACATCTTCCCATTGAGCGTCATTTTCAACAGGATTCGGTGTTCTCTGAGTGACCGAAGGTATTTCACCATCGGTTGATCTTGCAGCAGCCCATTTTTTATCAGCCAGATGTTGAATCCATGTTTTTCCCCATCGATAAATCACAGGAACCTTCTCACCCGGAAAACGAAGATGCATTCTAGTCGCTTTGAATTTGTAAGGATTACATACAATATTAGTACGAATAATCTCTTTTAATATTTGAGCTTGCTCTTCATTTTCAATTTGAACATGTCCTATAGTAACATGAAGCTTGTCGCAAGCTTCGCAAGAAATAATATCTGGTAATGCTTTAATTCCTGTCGTGATCTCTTGAGACAATTCATCTATACGATAATCATAAACTTCGACTGTTAGACCCAGAAGTCTTTTGCCGGTACTTTCTTTTTTTCCGAAAAAAGTCACAGGGCCTTGAATCATCATATGTAGTCTGTCTGAACTCATTCTGGAAACAATATCACTAAGAACCGTGTTTAAAGCGGGTCTATGTGCTTTTTTATGATTGGGGATGTATGTCAAAGTTGCATGAAACATTCTGAAGTCTTCACCGGAGCGTATTCCGTCCTTCTGAAACGCATTCGCTCCTAATACAGAATTAATAGAATTGCTTAATCTTTCTTGGGTATCCAGAATTACATTTTTACAATCAGATACCGGGATAGATATAATTGCTCTTTTGTAGGTTGGAGTTCCCTTAAATATTTTTTCAGACTGATCTGTGATATGGGTATTATTTACTCCACCACTCATATTGGGTGAGGAAAAATTTCCGTTATGCTTCTGAGCAATTTTTTTTAGAGATTGAGAATTTTTATCGTTGTTATTTTCTGAATATTTTTTATTTTCTCTGTATACAAACCGTTCTCTGCTTTGGAAATCAGACACTGCAAAATCATCATAAAACTCGTCAGATCCTGAACTGAACCCTCTATTTTCGTTGCTAATACTCATAATAAAATCCTTATATAAACTTGAAAAGGAAATTAGAATAACATTTTGTGTCTTTTAAAATCATGTGTTTTTTATAAATTCGTTGTTTTTTGCAGTCAATTATTATCCAAAATTTATAGCAAGCATGGGCTTTAAAAATATTTAAAAAATAGACGAGAAACGAGAGATCCGGTTTGCTTTCTCCGATCTTTTTTGTCTTTTCATTCAAACGCCCCTGCTCACCTCTTCTCTACGAGGAATCTTACCGGGTCAAGAGTGGGGGTCATGTAAAGATAAAAGGTATTCATTGTTTTCACTGTCGTGACATTCAACTCTAAAAAGAGCTCAAAATCATTTTTGTAGTGAAATACAGGGAATTGTACTTTTCGATAAAGAGCGCAGAGATTTTCAACTTTTTTTAACGCAATCGTATTGTTTTTTGCTACACTTTGAACGTATTCTTGAAGGGTGTTAATAACTCCCTGAGTTTTCTCTTCACACCTGAAAACAGGTTCATCGAAGAGTTCATCAAAAATGTAATTTATGTTAGCGGAAGTGATTTTGAATTCATTTTTGGGATAGGGGTTTATTTGGTAGGTGATACACCAAGCTATATGCCTGAGAAACTCTTCGGGTGTCTGAGGAGTGTAGGTTCGTTTATGGTATTTCAAGGAAAAAAGATCACACGCAAATTGGTAAAGAGGTTCTTTTACATCTCCGTCGTTTTCTCGCTTATTCACTTTTAATGTCATTCCATGGAGACATCCTAATGTTTTTTCCCGATATATTTCCATTGGAGAGGGGTTTTTAGGATTATTAAAAAAAAATTCCACGTTTGCTAATTGTTTTTCCGATTTTAAAGCGAGAGAATAGGGCGAAAGTTCTATCACGCGATTTTTTAAAAGTAATGCTAGCCACTTCGCGCCTAAGCTGTTTAAGATGGAAAGAGCGACCGTACATGGAATCCATTCCAAACTAGATGGGCTAGTTGAGTTACGGTCTACCTCACGAATGCAGACTTGGCTTAAATTTGGCTGCTCGGAAGGTAAAATTTCAACAAATTCGAAATGTTTTCGATTTAAATTCGAGCCAATAGCTCCAAACATACCCGCTTCCTCACTTTAACAAAAAATCAATCAATCAATTAACTTAGAGTACTTCCACAGATTAAATCTGGCAAGCATTCATTGATTTATTGAAGCATCCAGTAGGCAAGAGTAAAGTAGGTTGCTGTTGCTGTGATGTCAGTGACCATCAGAACGGTCGGCCCCGATGAGAACTTAGGGTCAAGGCCGAATTTATGAATAAGGATTGTGATCGTCGTTCCCAGGCTTGATGCGATGATCATCGCAACAAAAATACTCCCTGAAATCACCATCATTGGTAAAAAATCATTCTGAATGAACAAGGAGATTGCGCCGGTAAAACCAGCTGCGGTCGCGGCGATGAGAACTGCTAGTTTTATTTCCTTCCATGCTCGCTGAACCAGTATAGACCATGGAATTTTCGGACTTTTAAGGTAATAAGAGGTATTAATTGTTGCTTGCATGGCGATGGACTCGCAAAGGGTTAACACCAAGGGAATAAACATCGCCAAGATAAATGTATGCTCAATTTGATTTTTATAAAGGGCCATAATTGATGCGCAAATCAGTCCTGCGAAGAGATTCCCTATCAGCCATGGCATGCGGCTACAGTACTCGGGAATCAATCCTTTTTTGTGCTGCTCAACTGAAAGTCCAATCACATTATAAAGCTCTTTTGCGGCTTTTCTATTCATTGTTGTGCGAGTGATATTATCGAATTTGGGTGTGTCGATCTCGGTGTTGATTTCTAGAATCCCTAGAAGGACTCCCGATTCATTTACGACAGGAACTGCGATAAGATGTTCTTCAGCAAGGGTTAACAATGCTTCCGCCATGGAATACCTATCTTTCAGTTTGACAATGTCTCTTTCCATGATATCGCTAATGATCGCGTTCTTTTTTCCATGAAGGAGTTTGTGGGAGGATATCACACCGCATAAAACAATATTATGATCGATCACATAAAAAAAGCCGATATGGGGATCGTAGGGTTGACGCCATAGAGATTCGATCGCATCTTCTACCTTCATATTGTGTTTAAGAGTGTTAATTGCGGGGTGGATGAATTTGACCACAGGATCTGATAAATTAATTTGATCGAAGTTTGTTGAAACGTCAATAAGCATAACAACACCTTTAGGCACTTTATTATATTATAACAATTTTTTTAATTGTTTTTATGTTAGGTTTAATTTATTTTGATAAATTCAGATTTTTTTACAGTATAACCGGCAAATTTTGCCCTGTCGGCTAGTTCGCGGTATTTTCCCGGTTCGGGAAGAGTTTGAGCAACCGGGTCTAAAAGATGAAAAATTGCGAGTGATTCTTTCTCCGAGAGAGCTTCCCCTGCATGCGAAAGAATTATTGCGGCTCTTTCGATTCTTTCCGTAGGGGTAAGACTGGGCTGGGGTTCGATAACTATTTGGGGCTTTTGTCTTTTCAAAACAAATCTTAGAAATACTAGACCTAAAATTAATAGGAGCCCTTCTATAGGAAATCGTTTCTGTCTTAAGGCAGCCTGCACCCTTTCTGCGGTTGTTTTTAACACTTTTTCCTGCTCTTCCCTGTTAGTATCATCGATTTGGATGGGAGCGTTAAGGCTGATGGTTATAGGAGGAAGGGGATGGATTTCTTCTCCAACCAGCCCCCTTACTCCCAAAACAAACAGAGCAAAGAAATAAACACTCTTGAGTTGAAAAAAGTTCATTATTTTCTCCGAACTGCACGGGCGCGAAAAAATTGCCTTAGTGTGCGTGCGTAAGAGCCATCATTTTGGATATGGACGAAATCGGCTCCGGAGGAGCGAAATAATTTCTGGGTATTTTCGAGTCTATTTTGCTGTTGTTCTTCTAGTTGTTTTCGAAAGGCGGGGTCTCCAAGATCGACTAATTGAATATTTTTTGTTTCAGGATTATGAAAATTCCATAGGCCGCTTGTAGGTGGGGAGAGCTCTCCCGGATCGGTAATAAAAACACCGATAAGGTCGTGTCTTTTTGCTAACAGTTTAATTTGTTTTTCGCAGGGAGAGGTTCGGAAGTCAGACAGGATGAAGCAAACCGCACGTTTTGTTTGTACTTTACCAAGAGTATCTAATGCGGTTTCGAGATTGGTGAAAGTTCCCGGTTGATCGGTGTTGGGGGTAACAAGATCGCGTATGATCCTAAGAACGTGCCGTATCCCCTTTTTGGGGTGCACAAAGCGAATGACTTTATCGGAAAATTGAATTAATCCTATTCTGTCGTGGTTTTTGAGGGCGGAAAACGAGAGTACGGCCCCAATTTCCGCGATTAAATCTCGATTTAACACTTCTTTCGTACCGAAATTTAGCGATGCGGATGTGTCAACGATTAGGAAAAGGGTTAGATCCCTTTCTTCACGAAAGACTTTTAGGTAGGGTTCTCTCATTCGGGCTGTCACCTTCCAATCAATGGAACGGATGTCATCACCTTGTTGGTATTCGCGTACCTCTTCGACCTCGACTCCGTGACCTTTAAATGCTGACGAGTAGATTCCAGCCATAAGGTCTTCAACAAGGTGGATTGTTTTTATTTGAATTTTTCTTATCTTGGCGGCGATAAGGGGTGAGCTCATGGAGTCGGGATGGTGTTGAATAGGATTTCGATGATCTTTTCTGTGGAGATCTCTTCCGCTTCCGCCTCATAGGAGCGGCGGAGTCTGTGGCATAAGACATCTCTGCCGACCTGTTGAATGTCGTAGGGGGTTACGAACGCTCTGCCGGACAGAAACGCGTGCGCCTTTCCAGCCAGCTTTAGGGCAATAGACGCGCGCGGTGAGGCTCCATACATCAACCATCCATTGATATCTAGTTTGTAGCTTTGGGGGTCTCGGGTAGCGCAAACGAGATCTAAAATGTAGTTTTCCACTTTTTCATCTACATAAATTTCGTTGACGAGTTTTCTGGCCTCCAAAATGAATTCAGGGGAAAGAATTGCTTGTGGAGTTGGTTTGGGCGCTGTTGTTCCCATGCGGCGTAGAATTTCTTTTTCGTCTTCTTTGGTGGGATATTGAATTTTTATTTTCATCATGAAGCGGTCTGTTTGCGCTTCAGGGAGAGGGTATGTTCCCTCTTGTTCGATGGGGTTTTGCGTTGCGAGTACCAGGTAAGGAGCTTCGACTTTAAAGGTTTCTTTACTGATAGTAACTTGTTTTTCTTGCATCACTTCAAGTAGAGCGGACTGAACTTTTGCCGGGGCGCGGTTGATTTCGTCGGCTAATAATATTTGGGTGAATATGGGACCTTTGCTGACGGAAAAAGTCCCTTCTTTAGGATTGAAAATTGATGTACCGATAAGATCGCCGGGAAGCAGGTCTGGAGTGAACTGTACTCGTTTAAAATCACATTGTAGGACTTTTGCAAAAGTGTTGACTGCAAGGGTTTTGGCTAAGCCCGGAAGACCTTCCAAGAGAACATGTCCATCAGCGAGCAGGGCGATAAATAGGCTTTGCAGCAGGTGTTTTTGCCCCACGATGACTTTTTCCATTTCCTTCATGGCTAGGCTGAACCTATCAAGATAGGGGGGCATTTGCGCGGTGATTTTTTGAATTTGTTCTGACATAATTACGTTGTAAACGCTCCTATCCAAATTGTCAAATTAATTGATTTGTTGACCTACTACTGGTTGGTTAGAGAGGCTGCGAAAAAATGAGAGGAAGTTTGATCAAGAAAGTGGTACCCACACCCACTTCGGATTCTAACTGAATGGTTCCACCGTGTTTTAAGATGATATTTTCTACGATTGAAAGCCCTAGGCCGGAACCTCCCATTTTTCGGGAATGGGCTTTGTCGACAGTGTAAAAACGTTCAAAGATGTGTTCGATATCCGCCTCCGGGATTCCAATTCCTCTGTCTGTGATTTTGATAAGGAGTTTTTTTTCTTCGATTTCTTCGAAAGATAGGGTCACGTGTGCCGGGGGGGTGGAGTATTTAATTCCATTTTCGATGAGATTAAGAAATGCCATTTCAATTAATTGAGGATCGGCTTTAACAAGATATGCGGCATTTGCCGGGAATATTAATTCGATTGTAGCATCGGGAAAGGCATCTCGCAAGATCGTTGCGCAGTTTCCGATTAACGCGACAATGTTGCATTCAACCAGACGCGATTCCGGGATGTTGTCCACATCCGAAAGTGTCAGCAAATCCTTAATCAGGGTTGTCATTCGCAGGCTGTTACGGACAATTTTTTCAGTCATTTCACTGCGTATTTCCTGCGATAGTTCAGGGTTATCATGCAACATTTCGGCAAACCCGCGAATAATCGTAATAGGGGTTTTCAGCTCGTGCGAAGCGTTAGCGATGAAATCTTTGCGCATTTCTAACATCTTATAAAGGGCTGACTGGTCTTGTAAGATCAGAATCGCTCCGGTATTATCGGTCTTAGGAGCTGCGACGATGTTAAAAAACAATTTTCCTTTTAATTTAAGCGTGTCTGTAAGAACTCGTTTTTCTTTTTGGCACGACACTAAAAGAGTATAGAACTTTTTTTCGAGGGATTCATCAAAAACTGTCCCTACAATTTCCTTATTTTCCATTTTAAGGAACTGCAGAGCGATTTTATTGGCATAGGTGATCACCATTTCTCGGTCTACGGCGATGACACCCTCGATCAATGATTCTAGAACGGCTTTTTTCTCGTTTCGTTCCTGTGTCAGAGTATTAATCTGCTTTTGGACTCTTTCAGAAAGGGAATTAAGGGTCCGAGCGAGCTTGCCGAATTCATCTCCATGGTTGATGTTCAGGCTATGGACTTTGGGGATTGCGTCAACAAGTCCTTCTTGATAGGGGCGGACTGCTTTAATGATCTCGTTAATCGGGGCGGTTAAACGATTAATCACCAACCAGGTCATTAGTCCAAACAGGAGTAATACCGCTGAAGAAAGAATAAAAAAGCCTATTTCGAAATCATTAATAAGCTGCACGACATACTTGTAGGGAAATGCTGTGCGAAGTACATAAGTTTTCCCATGGAAATTGAAAGATTTGGCCATATAGGCAAATTTTTGACCCAGAAGCTCAGAATATCCTTCATTGTACCCCACGCCATGTTCAAAAGCGTCGATCACCTCGGGATGGTGTACGACGTGTTCTTGACTAAATCGGGGGCCTAATAACCGCTTGGTGTGGGAGTCGTAGAGAACCTTGTAGTCATCGTTAATCACGCTAATACGAAAAAACACCAAAGATTTTTGCTCTTTTAGAACCCGGATAAGGCCATCATCATTCTTTGCCGTTTGAATTTTTAAAATCATCTCTTTAGCGCGATCTTCCATTCCCATATTCACAATTTTTTTCACAGATCGGTTTCCGAATGGAAACATTAGGGCAATCAGAATGATATAAATAACTAGATAGGCAATGAAAATTTTTTGTTTAAAACTGAGCATTATAAATCCGGGTTATTACTAGTGCTCCGTTAAAACCTTTTTACGGACCACAACCTATTGTACTAATTTAGTCATAAATTCTCTATAGGTGTCTTCCTCTTTCGTAAATAATACAGTCTGAATACCTAAGGATTCTGCCGCTTTGATATTTTCGGGGATATCATCGATAAATAATGATTCTGAGGGATTTAAGTCGTATAAACTTAATAGTTTTTTATAAATTTGATGGTCCGGCTTCGCCAGGTCAAAATGACAGGAGTAGACGCTTCCATCAAACTCGCTTAAAAAAGGATACTCGGCAATAAGATGATGATAAAAATCATGGGACATATTTGATAAAATATACCGTTTTAAACCTTTTTCTTTTACAGCTTCTAAAAGTCTTAATCCTTCGGGAATAGGGGTTAAAATATGAGGAACCCTTTCCATAAATTTTTCTAAAGTTTTTTTCGGGTATTTATTCCCATGAATGTTAATAAGATCGGGAATACGCAACCGCCCCATATCAAATTCCAACCAAGTAGAATCCTTGGTAATGTGCCAGACGTCTCGAATAAAGGAATCATCCTCTAAAGCCAACTCCTGGGCAAATTTTTCCGGCTGCCACTCAAAAAGCACGCGGCCTAAATCAAAAATCACTTGCTTAATCATTTCAACATCCTACAATAGATTTCTTCAACCGGAGAGATTTCATGCTGATAGACACAACGGCTCCCTTAGAGCTTATGCAACGCCCTCGAAGAAACCGCAGAACACCCGCCATCCGTTCCTTGACCCAGGAAACTCGGCTTCACTCTAGCCAACTTATCGCTCCCTACTTTGTTGTGGAGGGAGAGGGAGAAAAGCAGCCTATCGCAAGTCTTCCCGGCGTTTACAGACTTTCGATCGACTTACTGGTTCCGGATGTGATCGAGGCTTATGCCTTAGGTATCCGCGCAATCGACTTGTTTCCCCTGGTTCCCCACGAAAGAAAAGATCGTTACGGATCGGAAGCTCTTCGTCAAGGAAATCTTATCCATCGGGCCATTTTAGCCTTAAAAAAAGAAATTCCGGAAATGTGCGTCATGGTAGATATAGCCTTAGATCCCTATACGGATCATGGACATGATGGCTATGTAGATGATTGCGGAAATATTATCAATGATTCCACCGTAGCGGAGTTGGCAAAAATGTCCGTGCTATGCGCTGAGGCAGGCGCCGATATTATCGCTCCAAGCGATATGATGGATGGCCGCGTGGCGACTATCCGCAGGGCTTTAGATGCCGCGGGCCATGATCAAGTGGGGATTTTATCCTATGCCGTTAAATTTGCCTCGGCTTTCTACGGTCCGTTTCGGGATGCCTTGCAATCGGCTCCAAAATTTGGAGACAAAAAAACCTATCAGATGAATCCCGCAAACCGTCGAGAAGCCATATTGGAATCGTTGCTGGATGAGGCGGAAGGGGCGGATATGCTGTTGATTAAACCCGCGCTTCCCTATTTAGACGTGATTATGGAAGTCAAACAAAGAACTCTTCTTCCGTTGGGAGCCTATCATGTGAGCGGAGAATATGCCATGGTCATGGCGGCAGCCCAGAACGGTTGGATAGATGCAGACAAAGCCCTTTATGAAAGTTTAATTTCGATACGCCGCGCCGGAGCGGATTTTATATTTACATACGCAGCCAAAAGGATTTCTAAATACCTTCTTGATAGGGACCATTGTGAATAGACAAGCTACTTTTCTATAGTGTTGTGAGGGTATTAATAAAAATAATTTTATTATTTTATTGTCAAAAAAAATATACCTCGCTAGGATGCTCCCAAAGAGTCTTTATTCAATATTACGAAACACTTTAAAAAAGGAACGCATATTATGTCTTCAGCTATTCGTGCTACCCTGCCAGCTTCAAGTTACGCCTCCAGTTCAAATGCTTTAAGCGCTACTAAAACTAGCCTTAAAACCACGCGAGATGAAAAATTTTCTAAATGGTACCGAGAGGTCATTAAAGAAGCTGATTTGTCCGATTATTCTGTTGTAAGCGGTTGTATGGTCATTAGACCGTGGGGAATGGGGATTTGGAACCAGATACAACGACAAATGGATGACCTTTTCAAAGCAGAGGACTGCTGTGAGGAATGGAAGTTTCCACTTTTTATCCCTCTTGATCTTATGGCAAGGGAAGCTACTCACGTTGCGGGATTTGCTCCTGAGTGCGCTATTGTCACTCACCATCGACTGATAACTAATCCTGATGGCAAAGGGGGGATGATTCCAGACCCCGAATCTAAATTAATCGAACCGCTTATTGTTCGTCCTACATCTGAAATAATCATTGGTGAGACGTTTAGGACAGAGGTTCGATCTATTAGCGACCTACCCATGAAAGTTAACCAGTGGGTTAATGTGGTGCGTTGGGAAAATAACACTAAGCCTTTCCTCCGAACAAAAGAATTTTTCTGGCAAGAGGGACATTGCGTTTTTGCCAACGAAGCAGAAGCAATGGATAACGCGGTGAAAATGGCGGATCTTTATAGACGTTTTATGACGGACGTATGCGCTATACCAGTAATTTGCGGCGAAAAATCCCCGGGTGAAAGATTTGCGGGTGCTGAACAGACATTTTGCCTTGAAGCAATGATGCAGGATGGAAAGGCTGTACAGGCGGGAACCTCGCACTACCTTGGGCAAAACTTCGCAAAGTCATCGGAAATTAAATTCAAAGATACCGATAATGAGTTTAAGTATGCTCATACAACTTCATGGGGAGTAAGTACACGTCTGATTGGCGCGTTGATTATGACACACGGTGATGACGATGGGTTGCGTCTTCCTCCACGTCTTGCCATGCATCAAGTGGTTGTTTTTGAGGCTGGTTTACCTTCAGAAGAGGGAAGAAATCACATCTCTAAAATTAAGTCGCTGCTTGCGAAAAAATATTTTTTTGGGACTCAACAAGTTTCTTTGAAAGTAGATGAAAGAAAGGATTTGAATGCCGGAGCAAAAGGATGGGAGTGGGTCAGAAAAGGAATCCCTATTCGCATCGAAATTGGAAAGCGAGAGGCAAAAACCGATACCGTAACACTTTATCGTCGCGATGAGGCCTCCACAAAGAAAACTGTGGTTAAAGTGGACGAATTAGTGAAGCATGTGATCGAAACTTTAGAGGATATACAAAAAAATTATCTCCGGCAGGCGATGGCTTTTCGCGATCAACATATCCGCAGAGATATCAGAACGCTTGAAGAAATTAAAATGTTTTTTAACGATAGAAATAACATCGGCTTTGTACGTGCAAAGTGGTGTGGAGATCGTGACACAGAAGAAATGCTTAAAAAGGATTTCGGTGTGACGATACGCTGCATCCCTTCCGATCAAAGCAACTCTGTAGGCACATGCGTCTTAACGGGAAAACCCGCCACGATGGAAGCTATTTTTGGTCGATCTTATTAATGAGAAAATAATTAATAGGCTGTGAAAAAATTAGCGAAAGCAAATTTCAGCCTTTAAGTTGAGTCAACTCGAATAGGAGTTGACTCAACAGAGTCTGTTGTTGTAAGAAAGAATGTTCGCTTCTAACAAGTAGGTGTGTATGTTGTCTCAGTTAACAGCAGTTGTACTCTACGTCGTGATTTTAGTGACGATTGGGCTTTGTGCTCATAAAAAG
Organism: uncultured bacterium; assembly: GCA_964513575.1. Lineage (GTDB taxonomy): Bacteria > Chlamydiota > Chlamydiia > Chlamydiales > Parachlamydiaceae > CAMFKA01. The sequence continues at coordinate 30,757 of CAZENM010000004.1, forward strand.
AACTCTTCCGGAAAAGACTTTGTTCTAGGGGGGCGAAAACTCAATTTTTGGGTAACAGCGATTTCAGCGCATGCGGATGATATGAGCTCATGGCTCTTCATGGCATTTCCGATGGCTATCTATTTAGCAGGTCCTTATAAACTATGGGTCGGTATCGGGCTTATCGTGGGGATGTTTTTAAATTGGCATTTTGTTGCGCCGCGCCTAAGGCGGGAAACAGAAGAAACAGACAGCAATACGCTTTCATCGTATTTTGAGAATCGATTTGGAGATCACTCCGGCATCATCCGCACTATCAGTGCAATTATGATTTTATTTTTTATGACCTACTATCTTTCTGCGGGGCTTGTGGCTACCGGTCGACTTTTCGAGACTCTATTCGACATCAATTACTACGTTGGAATCACTACTGCAACATTAATTATTGTCAGCTATGTGCTTGTCGGCGGATTTGTTTCTGTTGCTTGGACAGATTTTGCCCAAGGAGTGTTTTTACTTGGAATGCTCATGTTAGTACCGATCGTAGCTTTCTTTCAGATTGATGGAATCTCACATATTCTTTCAGCAGGTTCTGAGAGGCAAGTATCGTTTGCGTTTCTTCCCGACTTTTCTTTTGCCTCTATATTTTCTGTCGCTAGCCTTACCTTAGGGTGGGGTTTGGGGTATTTTGGACAACCGCATATATTGACGAAATTTATGGGCATTAAAGACCCTTCCGAACTTCGAAAAGCAAAATATTTGGGGATCACATGGCAGATCATGGCTCTTACTAGCGCTGCGTTTGTGGGGTTTATTGCGATGGCGTTCTTTCCGGAGGGCCTTGCGAAACCCGAAATGGTATTCGTTGAGATGACGAAATCCCTTTTCTTTCCATTTGCGGCAGCATTTATTATTTGTGGGATTTTTGCGGCGAATATTTCCACGATGGACGCGCAAATTTTAGTTTCGGCAACGGTGTGGTCAGAGGACTTTTATAAGAAGCTTTTTAAGCAAAACGCTACCGAAAAAGAAGTTCTTTACGCCTCACGTGTAGGTGTACTTTTCTTTGCTGCTTTAGCCTTTAGCATGGCTTATGGACAGAGCGCTACGATTATGTCGATCGTGGAATATGCATGGTCTGGTTTGGGTAGTACTTTTGGGCCTTTAGTCTTAACTGCGCTCTATTCCAAAACCGCTAATCGCTTTGGAGCTATCGCCGGAATGACCGTAGGGGGAATTGTTGCGGCTACCTGGCCGTTAGTGAATCCCTTGGTTACCAGCATGCCGATTGTTCCGATGATTCCCGGGTTTTTCTTGAATTTGTTAACCATCTATGCGGTTTCTTTAGCGACTAGAAAAAGAGAACCTGTAATGGAGATGGCATAGAGGCTGAAACGCAGTCTGCAGTATACACACAGAAGGCAATTTTACCACAGAGGACACAGAGGAACACAGACCCCCCTTTCTTGCCCCCTCTGTGTCCTCTCTGGTAAAATTGCTTTTTTCGTGTATCCTACAGGCTCATTGGAGCCATCGCTGCTATTAAAGCCGCTGCAGGCGAGCAAGTTTAGCAACGATGCTTCTCTCTTTCTGATCCTTAGCAAATAGAATCTTGTAGGTCACTCCTAATGAACTGTTGTAGCTGCCCCTGACGGTGCCGTATCCAAAGTCTTTATGCATGACTATGTCGCCTTCATTGAACTCTGTTTCGGGAACGGTTTGATCGATATCGTCGATATGCTTAACTTCAATTTTCGGACGCGCAGTGACATAAGAAGGGGCAATTCTAATTCTATCGACATATTCTACAGGGATTTCTTTGATAAAGGGACTTTGCGAGCGCGGGTGATTAGAACCCCATAAGTAGCGAGTGCGGGCAAATGTCAGATAAAGTTGCTCTTTAGCGCGAGTCATTCCCACATAAAATAGACGTCGTTCTTCTTCTAATTGGTCTCTACTATCTTGACTATTGATGTGGGGAAATAGCCCATCTTCAAGACCCACTAGGAATACGATACGAAACTCCAAGCCCTTACTGTTGTGGATAGTCATCAGGCTGATCCTATCGGCATCTCCTTCGGCCATATCCAGACTGGACTTTAATGAAAGTTCTTCAAGGAAGGAATAGATGGAAGGATCTTCAGCGGATTGTTCCCATTCGACAGCTTTTGTGATTAGAGCGTCGAGGTTTTCTTTACGGTCTTCGTAAGATTCCGGGTCTTCTTTTAGATATCCAATATAGCCTGATTGTTCGATCACCTTACGTACGATATCGCTGAGGGCCAAATGAGGGATAAATCCTTTTACGTGTTGAAGAATTCCTAAATACTCTTTAATTCCCTCTTTCTGCTTCTGGTTAAGACGTAGCTTGGATTCTGATGTGCCATCGAGTATTTCTTCGAGGAGTGTTAGTAAAGCAATACCTCTTTCGGATGCGCAAAAACGGAGTTTTTCGATGGTGGCATCTCCGATCCCTCTTTTGGGGATGTTGATGGTGCGTTGGAATGCGATGTAATCGTTGCCTGTCAGAACCATGCGAAGAAGCGCTAAAATATCTTTGATTTCACGGCGTTGGTAGAATGAGACGCCCCCAACGATGACGTAGGGGATTCTATGAACTAAAAACTGATCTTCAAAGGCCCGTGACTGGGAGTTGGTTCGATAAAAAACCGCGATTTGCCGAAGGGGGATATTTTCTTTATCTCGAAGGTGCCTGATTCTATTGGCAACGAATTCGGCTTCGTGGCGTTCGGAGTCTGCGGCGTGGAGTTTTATTTTATCTCCTTCTCCCAAAGTACTCCAAAGGTTCTTTTCGTAGCGGTTTTGGTTGTTGCGGATCACCGCGTTTGCCCCTTCCAAGATGTTCGAAACGCTTCTGTAGTTGTGTTCTAGATTGATGACTTTGGCATCGGGGAAATCTTTCTTGAAATTCAAAATGTTGCGTATATCGGCCCCTCTCCAGGAGTAAATCGATTGGTCTGGATCGCCCACGACACAGAGGTTTTGACGATCTCCGGTTAAGAGCAAGATTAGGGCGTATTGAGCGGCATTGGTGTCTTGGTATTCATCTACTAATAGGAATTGCCAACGGTTGCGGTAATATTCCAAGATGTCAGGGTGGTCCTGAAAAAGCTTTACGGGAAGGTACAGAAGGTCGTCGAAATCAACGGCATTAGAGGTCTTCAAAAGTGATTGGTAGGTTTCATAAACTTTTGGGAACATTGCTAGCTGTGAGCCTACCATAAATTCTTTTGACGAAACTTGATCGGGGGAGCGGATTCCGTTTTTTGATTCGCTGATCAGATGACGGAATTCTTTAAGCGATCCTTTGAGATTCAAAGTTTCAAGAGCCGTTTTCAATAGTTTTTCGGAATCTTCTTCGTCATAGATCACAAAGTCTCTTTGGAAGCCAAGCGCGTGAATAGATTCACGCAAGATTCTGGCGCCCAGGCTGTGAAAGGTTGAAATCGTGACATTCTGACTTGTGAGGTGACGCACCCGTTCTTTCATCTCTTTTGCGGCCTTGTTGGTGAATGTTAGCCCCAGAATGTTTTCGGATGGGACTCCAAGCTCCAACATGTGGACAATCCGTTGTGTGACGACGCGGGTCTTTCCAGAGCCCGCGCCGGCGATCACTAACATAGGTCCTTCAACAGCTTCAACAGCCTGCTGTTGTTCTAGATTCAATTTAGTCATTTGCAACCACACTTAGTACCGCAGCTTTGCGAGCCGGGTTTAGAGCGACCTTTGACTTGCTCTAATTCATGTTCACCTAAATTCCCGTAACGGTGGTAGTCTCGGCTGGTACTGATCTCTCTTAGGACATTCAGCAGTTCCATCCGTCCGTTTGCCAGCACAGGTTCCCTTAGAACGTTGCATCCCTTTTCAGCTAGGGCATATTCAACCTGTTCGCTTGGCGCTGATAGGAATCGTATGCGGTTGCGTTCTCCCCTATTAATACTATCAATCAGTTCCTGGTCAGACTCAGCAATGATTTTAAGGCCGGGAATCTTTGTTGCCCAAGGAGCGTTGACATATGCTTGAATTAGTTCACGGTCTCCGGTGACTGTAATTGCCGCGCTGCATGTTGCGGCAGCGGCGATCACCCGTCGAATGTCTAAATCGGCGTCCCCTTTTTGAACTCGGAGAGAAAGTTGAGAATGGGGAACATAGCGCAAGATGTTGTCTTGTCCAAGCACCTGGCTAGGATCATGCTGCTTGCTGAAATAATGATTCCAGTAAAAGGCATAGCTTCCGATGCTGGTCTTCCAAAGTTCTTTTTCTTCAGGCGGCATAAACTTAAGTTCCAGCTCGGCATCGATCAGGGCTACCATGGAGCACGGTTTCTCGATTTCCCGCGGCAAGCCTGTTTGTTTTGCGTGCATGAGTTGGGATAAGTAATTCGGGCCGCCGGCTTTCATTCCTTTGCCAAAAGAGCTTTGCTTTGTTCCTCCAAATGGTTGCCGTTGAACAATAGCTCCGGTGATGCTTCGGTTGATGTAGCAGTTGCCCGCGACGATCTGCTTTGACCATATTTCCTGTTCGCGGTCGTCCAGTGAATGGATTCCTGAGGTTAGCCCATAAGGAGAGCTATTCACAATTTCAATAGCCTCGCTAAGGTTTTTCGCGCGGATTAAGGAAAGGACCGGACCGAAAAATTCTGTTTGGTGTGAATAGCTGTTGGGTTTGACTCCCATTTTGATCCCCGGGGACCAGAGGTTGGGGTTATTTGAATCTTGTTTTGGTTGGAGAAGCCAAGACTCACCCTCGTCAAGCTGAGTCAATCCCCGCAACAATGCCCCTTCGGGAGCTCGGATGAGGGGGTTAATTTTTGTTGAGGGATCCCACTGAGTACCCACTTTAAGGCTTTCAACGGCATCTTTAAGTTGGTGTAGGAAGTGAGGGTCGTCATAGACTTCAGCTTCCAAAATCGCTAGGCTGCAGGCGCTGCATTTTTGTCCTACATGTCCGAAAGCTGACTGAACGAGGTCTTTGATTGCTAGATCGCGGTCGGAAAGGCCTGTGATAATCAGGGCATTTTTTCCTCCGGTCTCCGCCATTAGATCCAGACCCGGTCTAAACTTCAGGAACATTTTAGCGGTGTCGGTTCCGCCGGTCAGAATAACGGTGTTGACACGGGGGTCTTTGATCAGCTGAGTTCCGGTGGGGTTTTCTGCGCAAGGGATAAATTGCAGAAGTTTTTTGCTGACACCGGCATTCCAGAAAAGGTTCACAAGTGTCCAGGCAGAAAGAACAACTTCCGGAGCAGGCTTAAAGATAACGCTATTGCCGGCAGCTAAAGCAGCGACGATTCCCCCGGCTGAAATGGAGCATGGGAAGTTCCATGGAGGTGTTAATAAAACAACACCTTTGGACTTCCATTCAAGATCTTCCAGGAAGGAGAGTTCTTCGATATTCCTGCGGTAGTATTCGGCGAAGTCGATCGCTTCAGAGATTTCAACATCTCCCTCAGGGATTGTTTTTCCCGCATCAGCGATCATTACGCCGATGAGGTCCGCGCGGTGTTCGCGCATTTCCTGGGCGATGAGCGCTAGAAGGTTGGAGCGTTCATTGATGGGAGTTTTTTCCCATTCTTTTTGCGCTTCTATCGCGGTATCCAGGGCCGTATTGATATCTTGTTCATTTGCCAAGGCATAGGTATATAAATCTTTCCCAGGAAATGAAGGGTCTTCAGAAGCAGCTGTTGAACGGTCTTTGGCGGGAATTACATTTCCACCGATCTCTAGGGGGATGGGGGCGAATGTACGTCCTTTCCACGCTGTTATTATCTCATTAGACCATTTTTGATTTTCTTGGAGAGCCCAATCGGTATCTGGTTCATTTTCAAAAGAACTGTTCGGATCGGGTAAGATAGGAGCGACTAAGCGGTTTTGCTTTCTGCGAGGTTCAAAAGAAACAATTTCGGCACTCATGCATGCGTTTGAAAATAGTTTAGCCTGTTCTTCCCACTCTTTAGAACCGGGAAGAAGTCCAAAAGCATGACGTAAAAAGTTTTCGGGGGCTGTGTTTTCATCTAAACGCCTTACCAAGTAGGCTACGGCATTTTGAAACTCTTCTTTGGTTGCTGCGGGACAGTAAAGAAGCATGTCTCCTGAGAGTTTTTGAACCACGCGACGAATATGATCGGCCATTCCTTCGAGCATTTCGAAGCATACAAAAGGCTCGACATCGTTTTCTTTTCTTAAAAGCATTGCGTAGGCAATGTCAAATAGGTTATGACTTCCTATTCCCAGGTGTGCTGCTGCGGCATTTATTGGGTGCATACCATAGGTGAGCATCCGCTTGTAGTTGGCATCCACATCTGTTTTGCAAGGGTATGGAGCTTGCTCCCATCCCCTTAGTGAGGCTTCAACAGATTCCATCGCGAGGTTTGCGCCTTTAACGATACGGATCTTAATTGGAGCTCCCCCTTTTGCTGTTCTTTCCCGCGCCCATTTAGTCAGCTTTTGCTGCATGAGATATGAATCAGGGAGATAACCTTGTAGTACTATTCCTGCGGAGTAATTGAAAAATTCGGGGTCGTTTAATACCGATTGAAAAAGATCCACGGTCAGAAAAAGGTCTCGGTACTCTTCCATGTCCAAATTGACGAATTTGGGGATTTTTGTTCCATCTGTGCGGGTATAGAAATTGTTTTGGGCTGTTCTGTACAGTCGTTTTAGCCTTTGAGATAACACTTCTAAAGTGTCTTGCCAGGCAAGGAGATTGAGTTGGCTGCAGATGGTGGAAATTTTTACTGAAATATACTCCACATCGGGTTTTTCCAGATCTTCGATATAAATCTGGAGGCGTTTTTTAGCTTCATCTTCGCCGAGTATTGCTTCGCCTAGGTGATTTAGGTTCACTCTGACATGTTCTTTTTTTCGTTGCTTCATGTGGTGGGTGAGTTGTTTATCTTCACCAGGTAGGATCACTTTAGAGGTTTCCTTTCTCATCATTAACTTTGTGAGTGGAACAGACAGGCTTGGAGCTAAGGTTCCTAAAAATCTAAAGGCTGTTAGTCCGAGTTTACGGTCAAAAGATAGGTAGGAGGGAACGCCAAATTTTTTAATTAGGTAGCTGAGTTGGTTGGCAACTCTGGAAGATTTTCCGCTTCTGAAGCATTGGTCTGTCATGCAGGTGGTAAAAACTTTACCTCTGCTGTCATCCATCATTCTTGCAAGTTGACCTTGAATTCGTTTTTCTTCATTCGTCTGGGTAAGATTTGCTTCACTGATCATGTATCCCGCAAGTTCGATGGCTTTATCTTTTCGTTCTTGAACGGAAAGATGCTGTCCTTTTACGGAAGCGATGAGTTGTTCAGCTTTAGTCAAATTGAGATGTTGTTCCATGATTTCCTTTTTCCTCTTGTGTCATTTGGGCTTTTGCTCAGGGTTTTAGTGATGATTAAAATTAGAAAATGTTATAACTGATTTGTCCGAAAATAAAAACAGTAGATTTTCATGTATAGAGTATTTGCCCTGATTTTTTTGGTTTTCCTCTCCGCTAACAAGGTGGAGGTTGGTGCCGACCGTTTGTTTACTCCCAAATATCAATCGCTTATCAAGGGTAAAAAAATCGGTTTAGTGACAAATCACACCGCCCGTCATATCACTCGCGATGGGCAAATGATGACTACCACAGACCTGTTAAAGCAGAAAGCTCCCTCCTTAAGTGCCCGTTTGGTTAAGTTATATGCTCCAGAACACGGATTAGATGGAAGAGCATACGCAGGCGGATCTGTGAAGGATGCAATGGACCCGGATGGCATTCCCATCTATAGTCTTCATGGCGACACACGACGTCCTACTGATCTGATGTTAAAGGAGATAGACATTATCGTCTATGATATCCAAGATTTAGGATCCAGATCTTATACATATTTGACCACCCTGCTGTATGTGATGGAAGAAGCCGCGAAGAAAAAAATTCCGGTTCTTGTGCTTGATCGTCCCAATCCTATCAACGGTTGGGTGGTGGATGGTCCTATGCTTGAAGATGATTTGCGCTCTTTTGTGGGTTACATTAACGTTCCATACTGCCATGGGATGACGATCGGTGAGCTGGCCCGGTATTTTAATGGGGAATATAAAGTTGGTTGCGATTTAACGGTCGTTCCGATGAAAGGGTGGCGCAGGGAGATGTCTTTTGAGGACACGGGGCTTAATTGGATTCCCACGAGCCCTAATATTCCGGAAGCTTCGACGGCTCTTTATTATCCCATGACAGGTTTGCTTGGGGAATTGCAAATTGTCAATATTGGGATTGGGTATTCGCTTCCATTTAAAATAATAGGCGCTCCCTGGATCAATGGGAAAAAGTTTGCGGATTCTCTAAATGGGCAGAAATTTCCCGGAGTTTATTTCATTCCGTTTTATTTTAGACCATTTTATGGGCGATATGCCAAGCAGGACTGCGAGGGGGTCATGATTGCCGTGACCGATCGTTTGCGGTATAAGCCTGTCGCGACACAGTATTTGATGATGGGGATGCTTAAAACAACCTACCCAAAAGAGTTTCAAGAAGGAATCAAAAGTTCTATTGCTAGAAGGGATATGTTCACAAAGGTCAATGGGACATCTGATGTATGGAAGCTCTTAGAATCCAAAGGGCCGATTGTTTGGAAGTTGCGGGAGATTGGGAATAGGGGAACCGAGGCTTTTCTGGAGAAAAGAAAAAAATATTTGATTCCGAGCTATTTAAAGATCGATGTTAGGTAGTTTGAGGCTGTGAAAAAATAGAGATCCAGTTTGCTTTCGCCGATCTTTTTTGTTT
>CAZENM010000005.1:0-16001 GCA_964513575.1 uncultured bacterium
CTCTGCGGTGTAACCGAAGATCTCTTTTGCGCCCGTGTTCCAGTTCAATACAAAACCTTCTCTATCTACAAGAAAGAGGCCATCAGCGGAGTACGTGACGATGGAAACTAATTGTTCTTGTGTCTTTCTGGCTTGAATTTTTTGAAGGAATTGTCCAACAGAAATCCCTACAGTGATCATAAGGGTCATCACAGCTTCAGTTAATTCTGTGGTATAAGGTACCCGTTTAAAAAGTTCGATGACACCCTCGGGCGAGGCTCCTTGGAAAATAGGAAAAGCGATGATCCCTTTGAGTTCATCCGGAGAATTCGCTATGGAAGGGTAGTGCGGAAGAATATCTGTCAGTTTTTGCACAGTAAGAGGTTGATGAGTTGTTAAAACACGATTCGGAATTGTCATGTCTTTGCCAAGGATATCTTGATTGAGTTCTTTAAAGCTTGGAGTTTGTACCGATGGCGTGCTAATGATTTCGATGCAGTCAAGCGTTGCTGTTTTTTTGTTCCACAACCAGATGACAATGATATCGGTTTCAAAAAGCGTGTTTAATATTCTAAGCATTTTAGAGGCAGCTTCTTTAAGTGTGGTTGAATCACTAAGGGCTCTGATAATCTCTTGGGATAGCTCCAGTTTTATATTGGCTATTTTGGTCTTCGTGACATCCCAAACGCTTCCGAAGACGTTTGTGGATCTTCCTTGATAGTCTTCAAATAACACCCCTTTAGCCTCAAGGTAACGGGTTGTGTTGTTGGGTAATATGATTCTGAATTCAAAGTGAAGTAATCTTTCGCTAGGAATACCCGATAGACCTTTCATCGCAAACTCCACAAGATGCCGGTCTTGGGGATGGGTTCTTTCCAAAATACTAGCGAAAAATCCCGGAAACGTTCCGGCATCGAATCCAAAAAGAGCCTCACCTTGGCGGTCAAGTTCAATTTGATCGTTCTTTATATGCCAAATCCATGTTCCAATTCCCCCGGCTTGTAAAGAAGTTGTGAGCTTCTGCTGAGTATCTTCTAATTTTTGTTGGAGTTCATCTAAGGAAGTGTACTGATGTTTATAAGCACCTAAAAGTGCAAATAATCCCCCTGCAGAAATAGAAATCAACATTCCGCTAATTAATGCTAGATAAAGAAAAGAATTGTTTAGTATTCCACCCTCAAATTGTTCTTTTGGGAATAACCACAAACTGAATACGAGATTACCCAGGGAAATATCACCATTAAAACGCCAAAAAAAATCCTGAAAATCCTTCTCGATGTGGTTAGAATGGTAAATGATTTTATCATCGTAAGTGATTGCCGCAGTGAATTCTTCACCGGCGCCATCTTGCAATGATTGTTGAAAAAATTCAGCAGCGTCAATTTCAGAATCTAGAACACCCTGTAAAGATTGATCCCAGTAGACAGGTGAGAAAATTTGAATGTAATTTTTGGAGGTGGAAGGATCCAGGTCGAAGATCATGTAGGTGTGATTATTTACCATTGCTTCTTCAAAACTGTTTCGGTTAGTAAGTTTCATGGGTAGAGAGAGGTCAAGATAGTTTCCGTTTAGATTTTCAGGTATGATTTTGCGAACAATATGTTGCGTATCTAGCCACATCACGCGATGTATTTTGGGGTAGGAATTGATTAAACTCTCGGTATCTTCTTCCCAAGCTTTTCCGGGAAGAGCTTTAGAAAATTCAATCCTTTTTGACATCCGTTTTATGGAATCTAGGAATCTGTTAAAGTCTCTTTCTATTTTTTGTATATTAGATGACCCTCTGGAGTTAAGTAGGGATTCTATAGTGACTTTTCTGCTGTTTGCCAGACCTAAGCAGAGTAGGATAGTGAAGCAGAGCAAGATCGCAGCGACAAGAGTGGGGAGAATCTTTGTTATCTCAATTTTGTTAAAGGTGTTATAGTAAAACGTTGTGGTTATGATTGCGATCCCAAGAAAAAACTGACAAGCTGCTATGTAAAGATGGATTGGCGGCGAACCTTCCCAAAAGAAACTGGTATCCAAAGGTAAAGCGTAGCTCAGTAATCCAATACTTCCGATAGCCACAATTAATTGAGCAATAAAAAGTCTAAATATTCTAAAAGAAATTTTTTCGTTATCTATCCAGGAAAGCATTACCAATCCGATTAAAAAAAAGTTTATAGCTGCTAGAGCCGACATGGGAGGGGTTAACGCGGCGGCCTCGGGCGTCAGCCAATGGAAAAAATGAACGAGACCAAGATCCTCGAATAAAAACAACTCTAAGAGTCTCCATGCCACAATAATCAGAATCATAAACCCTAATAGCTTCGAGATGGTTTTGCATCTATAGAGGAGAAAAAGAATGGAAGTCGCAGATAGAATGACACTAAAACAAGCGATAATGGGAATAGACGAAATTAATGCTGAAAAGGTAGCGGAGTATTGATAGCCAAGATAGATTTCTGAAATAAAAAACGTGCCGGCAATATTAATCATTGCAGCAATGCAAAAGCTGACGATCCAATAGTATTTGCCTGAGCTGGTTTCAGTTTGCAAAAAATACTTCCCATCGAAAAAAAATTAAAGATAATTCTTAGCCGTCTGTAAAGAAAATTTTCCGTCAAAACTTTCTTTACGGAGTACTAGATTTGACCTTATCTCAATAAATTATATTTATCAAGCTGTGTTTACCGCAGAGATATCTCGTATTGATATGGAGAAAATTGTGAAAAGATTTTAGTTAATTCTGTTGAAAACTGACAGGTGGATCCGAGAGAAACCAATTAAACAACACGTTTACTATAAAAAGTTTTTTTAGGAAAATCGAGCTACCAAAATAAAAAAAAAGAGGTGGAACTTAGGTTGGGTCAATAAAGCTCCTTCAATTTATCCTAAGCTACACCTCTATACACTCATCTTAAAAATGTCTTTTGACTAAGCCTCTAATCAATCCAACAGAGGCGCCTGCGCTTCCACAGATTACAGCCCCAATTAACCCTGCTCTGATTGCATAAAAACTAAGCTTTTTTTCTTCTCTGATTAGGAAAAAATACTCATAAGCCGTAGGAAACATAAGAGATCCAAAGTGTATTGCTGGAGAAAGACACACCCCGCCCACGGCACCTAGAACAGATCCTTGTATTGCGTTTCTGGTGATATAGGGCCTTAATGACCCGTTAACTGCTGACATAAAAATCTCCTGTGTATGTAAATTATTGAACAGCAGGATAGCAACAGCGTGGTTACGTTTCAAGAAAAAAATGATATGGTTGGTATTTAAAAAATAACAAATCGAACATCAACGATTGCGTTGATGCTAAAGTTTTAACAATCAGTATTTAATAACCATATCATTATATAAATACAACGCTGAAACGAACGAGTCCGCAGCAATGGTGTCAACCTAGAGGCTGTAAAAAAATGGAGATCCAGTGTGCTTTCGCCGGTCTTTTTTTATCCTTTCATTGCATGCCACCGCTCATACTGATGTCAGCTTTGGGAACAGGGGTGAGCCTAAAAGTTGTCCGAGAAAATGAATTACCCTAAGTCCGGAGGAGGTCTGATTTTAGAGCCCATTACAATGGGTTTTAAAATCAGACCTCCTCCGGACTTAGGGCAATCTACCTATTGGAAGATATATAAATTCAAAATCAGACTTTGTTTTCGTGTGAATTTTGACAGCCCAATCCTAACCCCACAAAATTGGGAATTTATTAATTAAACCAGGTGATTATTTGTCAGGTGGGTTATTAAAAACACCTGCGGAGGTAAGGATGCTGCGCAATGTTCCGTTTGCGATCACTCCATGCGCAGGAACGGTGATGTTCGGGCGGTTGGTACACTGCATCGTCATATGGGAACCTGATTGCCTGACAAGCATATAACCCTGACTTTTTAACATAACAAGTAACTTTCGTAGCTTCACATTTTTCATCGACACTTCTTGTTGCTGTTGCTTGCTTGAAGGAGGTTTGGAATAAAATGGGATAGGTGTTGGGGAAATAGTGTTGATTTGCGAAGGAGAATGAGAAGGGAAGGGGTGGGGAATGGAATCTGTCGAGGAAGACACTACAGATTCAATTTCAGGGGCATGGACCTCGGGGGTAGCGAAAACAAAATTAAATGATTTGAATATAAGACCAAAGTTCAAAGATGCAACAAGTGTGAAATGCTGTTTTTCATTGCCAACAGTGTACGCATGAATCTCGGTATCTACGAGTTTATTAAGATCTTCCAGGTTAGCGAAGTGAATCTCTTCAGCGAATCTAACAGCACTAAAAAAGTAGAGTAGTGGCTCTAATTGCCCAATCAGTTGAAATAATGGCTCATGAATGCTTTGGAGGCTTTCGTTAGGGTTTTTCTCTTTAAATGTATTGATAACATTAGCCAAGTGGTTAAATTCCGATTCTAAACGCGCCTCAATATCACCGATCTTAAGTTTTTTGATCAAAGCAGAATTATGTGCTATTTCGAAAGGCTTATTTAATTTCTTTGTAATGTGCGCGCAGAAATTGTTGATAAGATCTTTAGGTAATTTTGCGTCAAGTTCGTTTTGCAATATAATCATCTGCTCGCTGCACTGAATAAAAGTGTCTTTTAGTGCGGAGGGGAGATTTGCTGCAGATTCAAGCTTTATGCTTTTTAAATTCCTTAGGAATTGGGAATATTTAAAAAAGGCAGGAATGCATAGCGTTGACCCCAAAAGAGCTATTGATTTATCTGCGTTGATAATTTCGTTGAAGTAAATGTCTAAGATGGTGTGTAGGTTCGCAAAAAAAATATCTGTTACCACGAGATTAGACCAAATCGAAGCGGCGAAGTCGAGTTGCGTTTTTGTGGTTGCTTGCTTGATCCCTCTTTGAGCACACCACTGTTTATGTGTTAAATCCCCTGAACAGGCAGGGTAAAATTCACGATATAATGTGTTTTTGATTGAGTGATAACAGAAGTCTAATTCATTCTTAAATTCAGCTAGATGAAATACCTGATCATTTATTATTGTGATTTTTCGCAAATCGACCAACAATTTCTTTGTTCCTAGAATTTTTTGTTTATAATCGATTCCAAAAGCCCCAATTTTTTGCGATTGATTGGAAACCTCTTCAAGGTAGTTAACGTAGTTCATTAATTCGAGAGAAACTTCTTTGGATGAAGAGGGTGGTGATGTCTGAGGTCTACTTTTAAAGCAGAGGTCTAGAGATTTTGTCATGTCCATCAGGGCTATTTTTCTTAATATTTCGCAGTTCAGGCTGAGATCCTTAAGAATTTTGAAATTTTTTTCATTTCTTAATTGAACTAGCACAGCGCTTTTTTTTCCAGCAGGTCGTATCGTATTTTTGATTGCTTGTATTATCTGAAGAAAGGTTTTTTGGTTATTAATCATCATAGTTTCAGAGATGAAAAATTTTTCACAGGAGTGAATGGCTTCATACGAGATATGATTTGGCGTCGGATTGGAAGATGTTGAAACAGCCCTTTCTTTTGCTCCAAGTTTGTAGGTATTTCCAATAGAAAAACTTAGGTAGTAGGGGAAAAGTTGCGTGTAAAATTCTTTTGCTGCTTCTTTTCCTTGGGTGGTAAGATTGTCAAATATTTTATATCCGTGGAAATGAACAAGATCTGTAATATTTAAGTTTCCCTTAATTAGGATTGAAGCTTGAACTTCTTTCAAATAGGTTATTTCTTCTGCGGTAAAGGTAATGTGGGGATCAAAATTAAAAAGGGAGTGGGGCGTTTCGATATGAGGTTCTTTCGATTCAATCTCGGTTTGGGTAATTTGATAATCTTTAAAAATGCCGTTAAGCGAAGCGATCGATTGGATTCCTCTAATACGTGGTGAATTGGAACTTGTACTGGAGCTAGAACTAGCTGCTGAACTCGAGCATGCTGCTGAACTTGGATTGAAATTTATACTCATATAAACCCCTAAAAATTAAATTAAATATGGTTATTATAAGGAAATTGTATCAGATTTATTGTTATAAATCCAGTGATATTGAATTGTTTCAAACAGATTATAAAAAAATAGGAAGTGAGAAAAATTTGGGTTGCAACGACTTGTCGACTTTTTGGCAGCCGTTCCCGCTGAACAATTGCTCGCTTCAGAACATATTGAGGAAAACTTTATTACAGACGGGGCTGCCGCCCCTTAGCGAAAAGTAAAACACGTGTTTAGGGGGCATAAACTTTTATCAAAAAAAATACCGTTCGTTTCAGCCTAGGTCAGACGTGCTGGGGGTCTGCCCCCTGACACTGGAGCTGCTCGCGGCTGCGCTGCTGTTGGTCGGAAGTTTATGTATTCTTATAGTATTGTGAGTGAAATCTTTCTTCCACATATCATAGGTGTCCAATTTTGCAACACACAATGATTTTACATATCGATCTGTACGTTCATAGGAGCGGTTCGGTATCACTGAAAAAATTGTGAAGGTTGGACGTCTACCTGTTTCCTGATACTCGATTAAATAACGGACGTTTGACGTTGTTTTATCCCAAAATTTGGATAACACAGCTTGTTGTTCTTCAAAAATAGTGACGATTTCACGAAGTCTTTGCAGATCAGAGTGTACGTTCAAGTAGATAAATTGTTCTTCTTGAGAGGTTGTAAATTTGACAGCTGTAGACCGTGTAATAAGTTCGTTGGTAGATGGCCCTTTGCTGGTTTCATAAATATATTCCCACAGATGAATTGTTCTCTTTATTTGGATATAAACATCAGGGACAATTTTGTTAAACTCTTCAATATTGCTTTGAAGCTGTACTCTTTGATCACGGCAATCTTGAATTAGAGAAGAGTGTGTACGATCTAATGTCATTTTCGTCATCTTCAGTAAATTATACACTGTTTCATTGAGTTTTTCTATCCAAACTAAAAACTTTTCAAATGATTTTAATTTAATTGCTAACTCTACTTCTAAAATAAGATGTTGACCCAGCTCTAACCGACTAAATTCACTAGGAACTAAAGCTCGACTAGCACAAGTTGCTCTTAGGGATTCGAGATTAGACCACGCAAGTTCCGACTTGGCAGGTAAATACCCGAGTTTACTTGCTTCTTTGAAGTGACTGTTGGCTTCTTCAGCTGCGCGAAGATCGTTGTTTTTTAGAAGGTAACCCCGGCAATAGAGTGCAATTCTATTCTTACTTTGCACCAGATCATTTGTTCCAGCATGCGTCGCCAAATATTGCCACTCTTCATGTGAAGCGTTATTGTATTGTGTGTCTAATGAAAAGAGCAGAGCATGCAAGAATTGAATTCTCTCCCCAATTTTTTTTAAAACCTTTTCACACAGGGGTCGATCAGTCCTCCAAAGAGCTTCTAAGTCTAGTTGCTCAAGAATTGCGAGTTCTTGCAAATTTTTATGTGAAGGAGTCTCCAAAAAAAATTTAATTTCATTATTTGTTGAAGCTCTTGCGGGGGAATTAAATAATGGTAGGTCAACGGGAGAGGGTGGTGGGATAGGTGCTGCTATGGCAACAGCAAGAATGGGTGTGCTTACAGAGTCAATTATTGAGATTTTGGAACTTTCTGTAGCTGTCTTAAGATTTTGTAAGATCTCGGTAACTCCGAAATTTTTGACTATTTCTTTGATAGGGATTCGGCAAACCGGACAGGTTTTGAGTGTCGTTATAGCGATTTGTAACTTGTCCAGGCATAATTTGCAGTAGGTGTGTCCACAGGAAGTAATTGAAAAAGGGGTTTTTTGTCCTTCTTCTGAATAGGGTTCACAACAAATGGAACATTCCGCCGGGGATCTAGTGACGTTGGCTGACATGTTTTTCTCCTAAGGGATTGCAAAATTGGACTTAACATATAGAATAAAGAGGTTTTATGCAACATTTTTTTGGAAAAAAGGGTCAGGCTTGACAGTATGACAGTTTATCTTGATTGATTTGAACTACATGGAAAATATCAAAATTCAGTTGACAGTATAATGTGTATGATTATAAAACTTATAAATGCTTTGTTGGCATACCATCGACTTCGCAATTTTGAACATTGAATGTGTGTTAGCCTTTTAGCAAACACCCCGATCATTTTGCAGTTCTGCAGGCCTGACCCCGATCTACCCCGATCACACGATCTGTTAGTTTTTCCATATAAAGATGGTCGTAGTATAAATAACCGACCGACCCACCTCTTTCTTTCAATAAGGCTATTGATTCTAATAATCCTGTTTCGAAACTGCTAATTCCAGAGGCTAATGCGCTGTGTGGCTGTTTATTACCCGTAGCAATTGAAAACATCCCTATAATGGCGTTGTGTGCACAGACATGCTAAAATCATTAGGGGATAACATCTTCCCGTGTGCCAAACTCGATAACAAGCTAAACCTGAGGCTTTTGTCTCCGTGTCGACAGGAGGTAATCCAGGGAATTTCTAGATCATCCAACCCCGCAGCACATGCGTTAACTACCTGTAATGCCTTACGCCCTAAGGGTGTTAATCTTCTCCGTGTCGTTAGCGGCAGATCTTCCAACCCCTTGTAAATGGGGGGCCAAGAACCACAAATATTATTGATTAACCAGAAACATTTAATTATATTCACTCCATCACTTGTTAAAGATAAGCCATGTTATGTTTAATCGATGATGTTATGTCTGAAGAATTGTAGGTTGTCAACGTGTTTTTGGTGTGTAAGAATTTAGTAGTGGATATAAATTTATTTATATGATATAATAGTTGTTAGTTAATTAACTTTTGGAGGTGTTATGAATATAAACGAATCTAGAGCTCCGTTGTTGCAGAATAGCGTCAATAATAACAACTATTCACAATCTGAAAATTCTCAACTAACATACAAAATGCTTGGTCATGATTTTGTCAAAGAAACAAAGTGTGGTTGTACGCAAAAGTGTTGTGATGTAGGGTGCGCAGTATTCACGACAGGGTTCCTTTTATCACTCGCTGCTGTGGTGTCTCCTGTATGCTTTGCTACCCAAATGGGGACAAAAGGTGTGATCGGTTCGTGTTTAGGCGGTTTGGCAGGCGGAACCACAAGCGCATGTGGATACATGTATATTGCAAAATCTACAAGTTGTTACCCGAGTTCTTTGGAGACAAGGATTCAAGCTATGATAAATGAGGCTGGTGGGATCAATCATCCAGTGCTCGCAAGTCATATAAAAGAGCTCGAGCCTCATCTTAACAATTCCCATTTTGAGAAAATGAATACAGCGCAACTTGCAGCTTGCAGTCAAAACTCCCATATTGAACCCCCCGTGCCAAGAGAAATGGTGTGATTGGGGCCAAGCAGCCTGAACCACGATGCTCGCTTAAACAATTAACCTTGGAGAACGAGCATAGCATTAGTGCTATGCTCGTTCACAAGACCATCAATTAAAATTATTAAATAAAAATTTAGGGTGCAATGTCTGCAGTTGATAATCGTGATAGCTTTATAGATTTTGCTTACATAAAATCTAAAGAACTCAATCCTCAAAAAGAATCTTTCGCTAACGACTTAATTTCCCAACTCCTAGCGAGCGAAACCCCCACTTTTCCTCAAATAACCAAAGCCATTGCTCTACTCCAAAATCTAAACGCTGACAGCAAAAAAGTCGCCGAACTCGTCCAGGATGTCATCACAAAATCACCTTTTTCTCAAAACTCTCTTCTGTGTCTAAAAAGAATGTCATTTCACACCTTCACAGCAGATACTGTCGATGTTGCTTTTACCCAAAACATTACTCAGGAAAATGCAAATGCAGCGCTTTGGCATGGTGTCGAAATCGGAAACATTGCTCTAGTAAAGGGGGCTCTGGAACAGGGAGCTAGTCCTAATCATGAAAATAGTTCACGCATCACAGCTTTGCTGCTCGCGGCTAAAAACGGGTGGGCTGATGTTGTGAATCTCTTGCTTCAACATGGTGCTAATGCAAAAGTAATCCGTGGAACGCATCATCACGAAACACCCCTAAGCGAAGCCTTGCGCCACTCGTCCTGCATGGGGAACTGTCTTGAAGCACTAAAGATCGCTGACGATGGATTTACAGAGACTGTGATGGATCTTAAAATCCTAGGACACATCTTTTCGATAAATCTCAATCTAACAGTTGATGAAGAAAGTTTTGATACTAGAGGCTTTCGCCCCCGCTACATTCTTCCCAAATTCCTGTCGGTGGCACGCACGTTTTATGAACAACTTAAGACTGATAAAAAAATAGGGGATAATGACACCTTAACAGACGACATGATTGCCGCTTTGGACTCCGTTGTTCCTCTGTTAGAATCTTGTCAGCAATTCATTGTTACACCCAAAGAAACACTGCTGAAGAGACTCGAAAATGGATTTCCTATTCCGCTGTATGGGCTTGTTCGCACAGGGGAAAGCTACCTGCATGCCTGGGCGTTATTGGCCACGCGCAGCGAAGAAGAAGGGAAATACCATGTATACCGCTGTAATAGAGGCGGCGGATCCTCCAGTCTAAACACAGGGATACTTATTGGACAATATGATCATCTAGGTGTGAAAAAGCTAATAGAGGAATTTATCGAACTCGACCAATGGCAAGCGCAAAACTGTCCTGATATCAACCCCTTAATAAAAATCGATCAAGACTTAATAAAATTGGGAAGCATCAAACAAAAGGGACAGAAAATAGGAAACTGTACTTACACAAGTTTGACTTCGTTGCACGTCGCGATTTTATACCATGTTCTAAAAGAAAAAATTGGAGATGACTACGCCAAAAACTTATCTAAAGTGATCCATAAAAAATTTATCAAAGAGATGCAAGAAACTACCCTAAATAAATTTTTAAACAACACCTCCACAATCACTAAGAAAACCACATTGGATTTCATGGCTAAACTCGCTGAAAAAATATTTAGAAATCCAAAATACCTCTCGATGCGAAAAATAATTGAACCTTGGTTGAAAGAACATTGGAACGCTGCAATAACGGACGGTGATGTACAGCGGGAGAATCAATTTCATTCAATTTGGTGTAAGTTAACATCTATTACATTATCAACTTCAGACCAACTCAAGCATATGATGGAGCTTATTCCTCATCAAAAAACATCCTCTTCACAAAACGTGCTAGACAAGCTTTATACAAAAGGTGGAATGGAAATGACTCTAATGATGGAGGCTGTAAGGGAGAATAAAATAGACGTGTTAGGGTTTTTGATCGAAAATGATGCTTCCGTAAGTATAGCGAACGATCACGGAGAAAAGGCATGGATGTTTGGTTTAGCAAATAATAGTATTCGACTCACAGAAATGCTATTGTCGTTAGAGGAAGATGATCAAATTGATCTCACTAATCAAGCTATAAATAATATTTGGCATGGTAGCCGTGGGGTAACCATGGATTGGTTATTAAAACGCGGCATCGACGTGAATTCCAAAGATGAGTTAGGGCATACAAAATTGATGAGTGCAGTTTCGGATGGCTTTACAAGCATGGTAAATACCCTTCTCAACCAACCTGGCATTGACATCGATATCCAAGACAATGACGGGAATACAGTGCTGATGCAGCTTGACATTATGAAAAAGCAAAGTACCCCGCAACAAGTTGGTGATAGGGAATTTACGCTTCGGTTGATGCAGCTTGCCATTAAGAAAAAGGAAGATCATGTTAACATGATGAAAAATCCTGACCTAACGTAAAGAATAACGAAGAAAAAACCCTTCAAGATCTTTTAAACAAACAAAATAGGCGGAAAACACCGCCCCTTTGTTCATCCCTCGGCGCTGTCAGTGCTATTAACCAATCTTAAAGACGAGGTTTGAGAAACATCCTTGCGGGTGATGTAAAACTTGAACTGAATTTTTCCTGAATAAAGGCCGGAATCACATGCAAAAAAGGACCATCCAAGGATGGGAATGAGGAGAGTGGTGAGAGTATAGGGGAGTCTTTTAAAGCGCCCGGCAAAACAACCTTGCAATTTCACCTGTGTTTCAATCGTGTAAAATTCAGATTTGGAAAAGATGTCTGAAAGGGATTGTTGTAACTTTTCAGCCGCGATGCGATAACATTTTTCCTGGTATACCATCTCCGGAACATCTTGGCCTGTATAATCAACGTATGTCTGATAATAATTCCGAAATAGGGTGTTTTCTAAGTTGCGTGGACCTGTATGATAAAAGAAAATATTTGAGAGATCCTCTCTTTGAATATTCCATGTTTTACTTACACAACTAGTTAACCCATTTTTTTCCATGATTTCGATATCTTTATTTAACCCTGTTATCACCTTTACGACTGCATTTTGGATGTTTTCTCCAAGAGATTTTTCCACAAAACATCTTGCACGGTTCTCGGTTGATAGTTTTTGTCTATTTAGTGCTGCAATTGACATGAGAGCCTCCACTAAAGGGTGTATGAAAAGCTGATACTTGGAGATTATTTTAATAATGTCAAATTGATTCTTAAACTATTTAGAAACTATCCTTCCATATTCTCGACTTTGTACAATTTTTGGACGAAGATTCCAGAGAGAGGCGATCTCCAGCGTAATGAATTTCGAAGGATGGGTATAATTTACCCTTCCTGAGAAATTCATTTAGCTGGAGGAGGCTGCTGCCTGTGAGGTTTCAGCCTCAATTTTCATAATCGAAAATGGAGAAAGTTTTGGAGAAAACTCCACAATTCCGTTTTTTTCATCTCGGCGAAGCTCCAATCTAACACATTGATCCGAGCGAGAAATAAATGTTAATGAAAACTTTGATTTGGGACGTTTTTTAATCATAAACTGAAGGATTTTTTTAATAGTCTTCTCAAGTCCCATTGGAGAGTCCGCCATAAGGATTTTATGAATGTCTCGAATGTCTTTTTGCTTAATTAGAAAATAGTGTCGTTCATAAGGACTTTTAAAGTGGATGAGAGAATAAGCGGTAACTTTTAGAAATTCTTGAGGTGTTGGAGCTATATAAGAAGGTTGGTTTTTGACTGTTCGGGCAAAATATTCACAAAAATAATCATCGACGTAATAACTGAGAAGTCCAGGAATTTGAATATCAAGTCTGAGTTTACTTAGTTGTTCTCCGCTGGCTTTATTAAAAGGGTTTGGGGTCGAATTTCGGATCGCTGGCGGTAACCTGTCGTATGCTTTTATCTCCAGTTGCAAGTTATCTAAATAGGCTAAAGGGCCATTAGACGACATTATTTTGGTTCGACTACGTAACTCCTTAACTGCATCATTTTTATTAAAAAGCTTTAAGATAGCAACACAATAACGATAGTCAAACATAGCATCACCCGAGATAGGCAGGGGAGTACCGTC
Source organism: uncultured bacterium (assembly GCA_964513575.1). Taxonomy (GTDB): domain Bacteria; phylum Chlamydiota; class Chlamydiia; order Chlamydiales; family Parachlamydiaceae; genus CAMFKA01. The sequence goes on from CAZENM010000005.1 coordinate 13,199, forward strand.
GTTGCACTTAAAATTTGTAAAGTGAACATTAAAGGATATGAGGCTGTTACGATAGTTAATTCCAGGGAATATTACAGGCTTGGTTAAAACGGTCATTTTGTCACCTTTGATTGGAATAAATTAATCAGTAGGTTGCAAAATTCTATCAAATATTTGCAATAGATTTGCATGTGTTTCAAAAAAGTCTGACAGGGATTATTATGGGAGGGCTCTTCATGATCTTTTAAAAGAATAAAATAGGGCTCATCGCACATATGAGTACCTTACCTAGAGAAAGTCAAAAATTTGCTGTTAAGCTGATAATAATATTTTATAAGCATTTAGCAAGTGACGGGGACAATGGTGTCAACTTAAGGGTTTATGCCACCCCTTCGAGGCTGTGAAATATCAATTTTTGGAAATTCGTAGGATAATAACGCATGGAAAAGAGCGCGCAAACGACCGCCCTTCGGAGGCAATTGCAGAGCTCTGGGTTTTAATTATAACTATAATGTTAGATAGTTCGTAACTAATCTAAAACTGTAGTTTGTTATTTAAGCTATGTGTTCGTTTGTGCAACGAGCCTAACTTCTTGACATTTAGTGTTTATTGTGATATAATAATTTCTTTATATGGAGGATATCACATGGCAGCATTTTCTGATGTTTCATCAACGAAGTATAACATTTCAGCAATCCCAACAGAAACCCTCTCGATAATCCTGAACAACCTTTCTCCTTATGATCTTGATGTAACCAAAAAAGTGTCGACACTGTGGCGTTCTGTATCAAACAAAGCCTTTGAGAATTATAACACATTTCATCACTGCGTTTTTAAAGGTAGTGCATCTGGGTTGAAAACAGCCCCCCATAACCCCATGCTTCGAAGTTTGCATCTTGATGGGTTAACTGATTTAGGGTTTCTTTCTTTTGCTAAAGCTCATCCTCAAATAAACCTTCTTACTATTGAGAATTGCGATAAAATGAGTGTCACCTCGATTGTGATGGCTTTATGTTTTCTAAACCATCTTGAATCAATTGATTTGGTTGGACAGAAGATGTTCGATGAACGAATTGTCGAAGAGTTAGCAAAAAAAACTTCACTTAGGCGAATCCGTATCATCGACACCTCCGAAGGCAAGAAAGCTGATGAGCTTACTTTGGGAACCATCGCGGAAATACCAAAAATTTCTAAAATCCTACTCAAGTTGACTTTACCCAATAAGAAATTTTTGCTGAATAACGTTCAAGACCTAAAAGACAAATTTGTGAACAATCCTTCTAACCTGCAACTAATCTGTGATGAAAGTCGAAACAGAACATCACATACAAGCATTGCAGAAGCTCCCAAAAAACCTTTTAAAGGCTTATTTCGTTTTATTCGTTAGGTTTAATTAACGAAGATTTTGAAATGTTGCTGATCAGTTTAGCGATCACAATCTCGCCCTTTTTATTGACGCTACTATCCACTAAGTTAAAAAACTCAGGTGAGGCAATAAATTCGCTGACTCTATGCTGCGGGACAACGTTGTTTAACGCAATGTTCAAAACCTCCAACCGTGCAGTCATAGTGTTTTTTTGAAAAGAGGTTAGATTTACTCCATGTGACGCATACCGACTAGTTATTTCTTCAAGAATTTGAGGAAACTGATTTTTGATGTCTGTAACTCGCTCTTTTAAAAACCCCATCCCACCCCTTTCATTCATAAAGCTGCACCCTTGATATAGGGGCACTCCACTTTGAAGGTCACCTAACGTTTTATCACTTCCGGTTTTGGGCATGCACAAGCCGAGATCGATAAAAACAATGCCGACTATCTGATTACCGTTATTTTCAAAAGGAACATGGGGATCATTTTTTAGAGTCACAAGGGCATTTCCTATGTTGTTATCTGTGGATCCAAACAACACATCCATAACATACTGATTAAGAATTAGTGTTTTCACCTCATCCGTAGCCCCTTCCAGCATTTCTCTGGCTATGTCGGGATCTTGTTTTGCAAGCCCTTCCAAGTCACCCGAGTTCTTGCAAAATTCGATTAAGACACCTTCCCCCTCGCTATTGTCAAGGTAAGAAAGGGTGGAGATCGGTTGTGAGCTTTTTAGCACTTCTAGTTCGCTTCGCACCACATGATTCACCTCGACCTGCCGGACACCGCCATAAAATATAGGCCTTTCTATTTCGAAGGATTTCAGATTTTCTGTTTTTTTTGCGAGCTCTGCTTCAGCACCTATCTTGATTTTCTCTGTCAAAATGTTCATGCTTTGGTCTGTCAATTCATCCTGTCCTTTGGGAACCGGGTGTGCTTTTTCCATTAAATTGACTTCGTGAATACCTCCGGTTACGTCATAGCGATACTTAAACAAGCCTACCATGTTCGAGAAGACTTTTTGGGCATCCTCGTTAGACAAATGCTCTAGTTTAAAATCTGCTTTAAAGGAGGAAAGATCAGTAAAGGAATATTTACCCCTGAATTCCGCATTGTTGTTTAAGCCGCTATCGGAGAGCATTTCAACTAGATTAAAGGTCTCATTATTAATCTTAAAGTTTTGTTTTTCTTCCTTATATGAACTTATTAACGTGTTTATTTCATTGCGAATGTGGGTTTCGCTGGGAAGTTGGAATTTGTTCTTAAAAGTAGGCGATCCCGGTGCTCCACTGATAGGCTTAAAGACAAAGAGTTTTTCTTCGATCCCACTATTTTTATACCCTATGGAGGTGACCTTACCGGTTCCTCCTTCCAAATCTTTATGAAAAAAGCGCTCATCACCGAGAGCGGATTTTTCCAAACAAAACGTCGCTAAGCCTGATTCGTTATTAGGCT
>CAZENM010000005.1:16011-34426 GCA_964513575.1 uncultured bacterium
TAAAAATTCAGTTTGTGTTTCAAATCGGTTCTTATTTAATTCTATGGCGGAATCTAGGTTTTCCTTTAATACTTGAAGTTCCTCTAACCCTAAATTTTCGACTTCGACATGATCTAAGAGACCGATAAAATCTCCAATTTGTTTGGCCTTGCTAGCCCCTGCATGGATGACTGCTTCTTTGAGCGCAACTAACGAATTTTCTTTTTCAATGATTTTTGCTTCAAGACGAACTCCTATATCGTTAGAGTTGGTATTAGTTAAATCCTTCTTAAACGCTAAAATCGACTCTTTTAACTCGCGGATTTGTGTCATATACTTATCTGTATTAGTGAGCTTGGCGGACGTTGGCAATACAATAGAACCAGCCTTCGAACTTGACGCTGTCATTGAATCTGAGCTTGAGGCTGCTTGTGGGGTTGTAAGTTTTGATTTAGAGCGGAATAGAGACTTAATTTTACTTTTGGAAACTTTATCTATAGTCGCTTCATGCTTAACCGATTCATTATTGATTGGTTTTGCAATTTCGTTTTTCTTTCCTACTGCATTTCTAAATAATGATGAAGTTGTACGAGCTAGGGTCGACTTTTGTTTATTAGCGACACCAGCAGTCGCTATGTTACCGACTTCAACACGAGTGTCAAATGATACATTTTTTATCGAAGGTTGAGAATTATTAACGGCGGACATGAAATCCTCTCAATAAATCCATATAATTTATTATAAATAATATTGATTAATCAAGGTAATAAATAAAAGAATCACGCATTGAGCGGAATCACCTCTTTAGCCTGAGAAAGTCAAAAATCTGTTGATCACCGGATCATTATATTAACTAGACTAGATAATCTGTTGTGTGATGAACCTGTTTTTATTGCAAAGTTTTATTCCCGCGTATTGTTTTTTATGTTTATCTAGTCCAGTGGAAATGTGCAAGCAAGAGGGGGTTATGAATTTACTTCTAATGGATGGTGGCAAAAATGAGTGGTCTATTTTATTTGCGCGTATCAGTTCAATGCATTCCTTTTGCAAGCTCCCTTCCGATAGTTTTCTATGGTTATGCGCATTACGCATTACAAAGAGGAAATCTCTTCTTAGTAATTGAAACCTCAAAGGAATCCCTTCCCAGCCTATCCCTAGAACTTCTATCGAGTAATTTCTTTTAAAGGCGTCGCAAAGACGCTCGTTTCCCGCGCTACCCATTAAAGGGATATCTATAAAAATTTTGGATATAGTAGTCGTGCGCTCTATCATCTCTGCCATGGAGTTCGCTCTGTCGTTCAATAAATCGCAACCCAATAGATTTAATTTTTTTATCGATTTATTTTCCCCTAATGCTCTGGTGAAAATTTTAAAAGTTGCTTCCTCACGGACCTGAAACCTAAGAAATCTTAAAGATAGGGTTTCTAGTCGAGTATGGGATTTAATTATTCTTGCCAACTCTATGACAGCTTCTGTAGACAAATTCAGCTCTCTTACGTTCAAATTATTTAGAGAGGGGTGATGTTCTAACAAATGTAAAAGAGTGTTTAAACTTTCGTTACTCAACGACCGATTATTTAAATTGAGGTGCGTAAGTGAAGTGTTTAATCCCACCTGTTTTAAAAACATGGGTACATTAGTCAGTACGATATCACTCGAGAGATCAAGGCTAGTCAAGGTGGTGTTAAAAGAAATAGCAGAGGAGAGTGCCTGAAAAGAATCATTACCTCTAGGATAGTACATGATGAATCGTCCCGGGGTACGTCTTGCTAGCCCCTTGGAAAGAGAAAGTGATGTCAATGAGCTGTTGGTCAAAAGTTCATGCCCTAATGCTTCCACGTCGTTTTTTTGCAGCTCGCATCCGGAGAAATTTAAAGCATTTAAATTAGGCATAATCGAAGCAAACCCCTTACCAGTTTCATATAAAGAGGTTTTGTAACAGCGGTGGAAAACAAGCGAGGTCCTCACGGGTCTGGTCCTAAGTCCCTCCATAAGAAGATTAAAGCATTCCTGGGTCATTTTTTTTCCTTCAATCTCTTCCGCGTCAAGCGTTAAATCTGTAAGTGAAGAGTTATTGTGAAGCGCACGAACTAGGTGTTTTACTCTGTTGTAGTTTAATTTTCGCGTGTTTAGCGTTAGACAGCGTAGATGAGCGCTTCTCCCCACAGCCTGCATAATTTTTTTATATTTTTTTTTCTGTTTACCATTGTCAAATAAACATAATGAAAAAACACTAGGATCTTGCAATTGTTGGTCAAATTGATTCGTTTTGTAAGAAGTTGAACTTGAACAGGCTGCCATGATGTCTCCCTTATGGGGTTTAAATAGTCTGTTGATTTTACATTAGTAATACTATGGAGTATTTACTCTTAAAATTCGAGGGGTTTTGTTAGACTGAATCCTAAGTGTTCAACATGTTATAAGTAACAATAAAAGGTGTTTTTTTATCCAGACAAAGGAGATTTCAATACGTCAACCGCAACCTCGATTACATTACACCTCTCAGCACAAAATCAGAATGTAAGTCCCATGTTTGTTAAAAAATATAAGAATTCACTCAAGTCTGTAAATTTCACAATAAAATGCTCTGTATCCAATGGAAAAAAAGCATTTATTGAATTTCTGATGATCCAGTGTTTACTGAGAGTGCGGTCGTATTACTACCTAAATATTGGGGTGTGACAAGCGCGAGGAACGAGCGTTTGTCACTTTTCTTACTCGGATCAGCAGGCCCTCGAGTATTTTTTATTGCGCTTGATTCAGGCTGGTTAAAAAATGGGCTTTCGCAATTTTTAGAAATCCATTAATCTAATTCCTAATCACCCTAACAAAGGAATTATTATGGCAAGTTCTATTAATGGAAATGTTCCTATGCAATATTTCCTGCCTATACCAGTAGTACTGGATGGGTCTTTGGAAGAACGAACAGAGTTATTGTTATGTTTGACCGATGGTACAAAAATTCCATCAGATACACGGAAGATTTTGGAAGATCTACAAGTAAAAGAACCAAGCAAAGAGAGAAACACGATCATTACGAAGGCCCTAATTGGCGCTTATAACGATTTTGGTAAAAGTCCATATGATGCCCCTCTATTGGCACTAGCTGATGATTTTAAAAAGGCAAAGTGTGATGACCTCTATGAGAAAGTATCCGAGGGATATTACGACAGCACTTTTGATTAGTATGCGCCCTGCGAGGCTGTAAAAAAAATCACAGCCTTTTTGCTCCTATTTAGGGGCTTATGGTATAGGTGCTTGACTCGATCGGGGTCAGGTTAATCCCGCATGACCTCCAATAATTATCTCCGTAATTCATCAAAAGTTGATGCCCAGCCGTGATTAATCTCGTGGAAAAAATCCCTAACTGCAAATCAATCACCTTTCCTCCTGGATCTAACCGTCTTACGATCATTGTCTCCACATTCGGGTCGTAAGAATGATTGATATACCTGGTGAAATTACCCGAAAATTCCGCATCCACGCACAAGCTGTAGCCCTCCTCATTCCTATGAGAAACATGAAGATGCTTCTCAGCATAGGCGATAATAGATCTTATCGCTTTTTTAGTTTTTTGACTCAGACCCCTACTTGAGAGTTCCTTCGCTGAACCAATATCTTCAAGTAATTCCATCAAATAGGCCTTATGTGTATGCGGCAAAGGCAGGGAATCTTCTGAAACCCGATTACTATCAGTCACCGAAATGAGCTTTAGATTTCCCGTGTAGAAGCCAATAAAGGTCTGGGGGGCAATGCTCTTGTTTGCAAACACACCCATCCCTAAATTTTCTTCCGCCAAAATTTTCCCACATGTTACGATTCGATCATTTATTCCCGTGGTTGCGACACTTGTTAAATAATCCACATAAGATGCATGTTCGAGACTCTTCAAAGAGTGATAGTCCTCAAGATTCAAATTTTCAGGTGTTTTCAAGAAAGACATCTCCGGATTTTCCACAATCGCACATTTAAACTGCTCCTGGAGTGTATTCATAATTTCCACAGCTCTAGAATCCTCGTCGATCTCGGGCACTCTCATTTTTTTATTGTAAAACTCTAAAGCGCGCGCTTGATAGGCTCGATTCACTTCGGTTAAGGGTCCACACTCCCTTGTTGATTTTCTGCTGCTTCGTCGTGGAGGGACGTTTTGTGAAGGGGTAGTGCTACTAGAAGATGTTGTAGGGGGAGTAAAAAGGCGCGAAATTTTAAGGGGAAGCAACTCGTTTACTGTTTCATTTAGACAGCTTTCACCAGGATTAGAAATATATCTGTTTTCACGAAAAAAACATGATGAATTTATCATAATAAACCATTTGAATAATATTATATTGTTATTAAACAGAAAGTAATTGTTTATGTCAATTGTTGTTTTTAGTATGAACAGTCATTTGTAGATCCGTTTTAATTCAGCCATAAATTCCGCTTGCTCTTGACCTCGTAAGGGGAAATGATAGAGGTCTAAAAATGTCAGAAGGGGAGGGGAGTTCCTTATGTGATTAGTTTGAAAATTGGAACTGCGATGCCTGACCGCTTCATTGTCCATGTCGTCCATTTCTGTCCATGAAGTCCATAGTAACCTCACCGCGGCGGTCGACAATTCAGTCGGATAAAACATCAAATGTCACTAACACAAAAAACAAGTCAAATGTGAAGTCCCAGGCCTGACCACTCCACCCGAGACTGTGAGGTTACTATGGATGAACAATGGATTTCATGGACAGAAATAGATGACGTAAAACCTCCTTTAACATTCACAATTGGTTTTGAAAATACGGGAGAGGGCCTGAATCTTTACTGAAAGTGTACCTCTTTCCCCTGAAGTAGGTTTTACAGTCACATCCAGAGCATCTACATAAATTGTAGTTCCATGGGCGATAAAACTTGCATCTCCACGTTGCAGAAACTTTTGAAACAAACAAAACATACTCCCAAGGGGGGCAACAATGAGCTGTTCTTTTTTCGAAAAAAACATCTCAGCAACAGCCCCACTAAAACCATGAAGAGCCATCGATAGACCCGGAAATTTCCCCTTTAAGGCCCAGTAAGGATTTCTAAAAATACCGCGAGTATGAAACACTGTTTCATACGAAGAAAAATCAGTTCCAGCAGAAATTAGAATATCTTTATATAATTTGATCCAGTTTTTTAAAGTACGGTCTTCTGAAGCTTCCGGAATAACAAAGTTAGGATTTCTAGTCGCATAAATAATAAAATTTCCTAGCGCTTTTTCAGAAGCCCAAGACACTTCAGAAGCCCAAGACACTGAGGTATTCATATGCGAACTTCCGTTTGAAGTAGAGCTGATTAATGTTCCGATTTTGCCATTTGTTCGTTCTTTAGCAGATTGTATTTTCCCCCGAAATAGCGCGTGTTCTTCTTCAGTAAAGCCTGTGGCCTTAACAACATCTTCATGATCCGAATAGTCGTAGTCGTCCTCGCATTCATTCAATACAAGGGTAGTAAATATACCCCTGCAGTTACCGCAAAAACTACTTGTTAAATCTCTATAGCTTGACCACTGCAGAGTGTTTTCAGTGGTTATTTTTTCCATTCGGAAGTAAATGTTTTCCCCATTTTTGACGATGACGGCTCCAAATACCCCGGGTCTAATGATTTTAATGTTGTTAATTTGACTTGTCATGTAAGGAAGATCAGGAATCGCTGTGGAAGAAGTAATGTTCGTAGCACTCATAAAACACCTATTAGGTTATGTGTAAATAAAAAGAAAATTAAAACAGAATAAATAATTGTGCACAATGCTGTTTTTAGTAACATAGTGAGGTTTGACACCTTTATTTGTTTTGCAGTTCTGCAGGCGTGACCCCGATTGCCGATTGTTTGGAGATCTTTATAATTCTTTAACATTCGGATATTATAATTCAGCCAATAATTTAAATTGGTATGATTTTATGAATAGGCTCGACCTGATTTTATGTGAACAATTTGCCTCTAAAAAGATTAATTCTGAACTTTCAGGTCTGAGCAAGATATCATCAGATCTATCAAGAGTGCAGAACCAAATTGATGCCTTCAATACTTTACAGAAATCCCTTTCAAATATTTTGGGAGATGATCCTGACGTGGTAGCGAATCTGTTCGGCACGAAAATAGCGACGGATCTAACCGATCTAGCTAAGTGTACACCAGACGTGACGCTGGCTACAACAGCAGAACTATTGAACAAAGTTAGTTCTGTTGATTGGAGTAGCATGATTAGTCCAACCGCAGCCTCTTCTTCCTCTGTCGGTAATGCGATTCTTGCGCCATCTTCTCCGCCCCCAGCGCCTGTTACCGAGCTTGAATTACGCCTTCGCGCGTGTAATGCTACCAGGGGGTTAATTCGTCTTATTCGTTCTGGGGAGATGACTGAAGAGCAGAAAGCTTTGACTCTTCAACAATTCCTGTTAGATGAAATAAATAATTTGAAGGACTGGCCGGACGCAGAGTTTAGGAAATTAGCTATTAGCTTTATTTTACAAATTGATGGAGATGCGGAGCTTCCATTAGTAGGTTTTAAAGGGTTAAATCCATTTGCAAAAACCGATCCGCAAAACTCGAAATTTGCTCTTATTTTTTCTTTGGCTGCTCAAAAATCGATTTTGAATGTTCCTTTAGGGACAATTTTAGCAACCGATCGGGCTTCTTTTCCTTGGGAACAAGGAAAATTAACATCAGGGGCAATATGCAGGCTAGGAATACTTTATTATGAAATTCTTGAATCATTGACGAGCGACCTTGGAGTTTCAGTTGAAGAGTTTAAAAAAATTTCCAACCCGCAAATGAAAAAACTGACAAATGGGCAATTGAAAGCGCTCACAAGAGCAGTCCTTAATGTTCCGGTATTGAATGTACAGGAAGAAACAAAAAAATATTTATTACCAGTCGAGTCGCTGATCCAAGTTGTTCAAATGAGTTCAAGTATTTTCCGGCGTTCCATAAGGCTATTACAGGATGAAATTAAAGCATTGCAAGGCTTGACCGGGGATCGAATAGAGATAAAGCGTATTAACTCTACAATAGGATCATTATTAAAAATAGCTCGATCCCATTATGAAATAGCCCAAAAACACACGATGATTCCTAGTCCTTCAGGACTTATCATTTCAAAAATGATTAAAGAGGAACAATTTGCCGCTGAATATGCCGCGGCTAAAACTTTAGAAGAGAAGCAGAAATTCTGTAAGACAATGGTGAACGAACTAAAGTCCAGCATTTTCATTCCCCAACTAGGGTTGAATCCTGGATTATCGATAGACAAATGGGTAATAGAAGGGCCAAGTAAAACCAGAACTTACGAAGAATTAATGGAAACTTTACCCTTTCAGTATGATCCTGTAGGAAGCAGAAAGCGGCTAAAAGAGGTTGCAGGTAAAATTCAGGCTGCTTCTTCTCAAAATCTAAATCAAAAGACTAAAAAAGCATTTGCTAGACATGTATCGAAGAATCAAATAGATCAAGATGTCGAAAAAGCTTATACCTATGATCTATTATGCGATGGCTTATGGCGGGAAGTAAGCCGCAAAAAACACCTCCTGACAGGAGCCCTTCAGTCTTGTATAAGACATATTGATGTTTTGGCATCACAGATGACGGAGTCAGAAGAAACACCTCTTCCTAAATGGATTGTAGAGCTTGAAACTCTTCCTCGATCGCCTCGTGTAAGGCAGAAAGCTGTTTCGGCTGCCTCCTCAAGTGCATCCTCCAGTACATATGAAGCCTATGAAGAGGAAGACGAAATCATCGCATGTCCCAATACGCCACCTGGAAAGCCGATTATTCAAAAAGTGACTGCAGAACTGTGGAGCCAGAAGGGAACAGAAGAAGACACTTTCAATCGGCTTAGAGTTTTCCCAAAGGTATCGGCTGTGATTGAGGCTCGGTTGAAGCCGAGTTCAAACCTGCCTTTAGAAGCATTATTGCTGGATGAAGCGCGGCATCACTTGTTTTTGTTGAATCAAGGGATGCAGATTCTGTTGACAGCCATTCTCCATGGGGACAAAAATGGAATGATTATGGCTTTCCCCAATTTGATTCTCGATCATCACACGTTCGTGGAAATGTATCTAAAAAGTCAATACGCAGTGGTGCACAACGAGCTTTCAGTTCTCCATTCATTGGATAAATTAGGCATTGAAACTAATCAACCCGATGCTGTGAAGCTTTATCTCAATGCCTTTAATCAGGGAGCCTTGTGGGAAAGATACGTTCATACAAGTAAAGAGCTTAACAGTCACTATCGCCATGGTGTTCCAGAAGCTTTGCAACTGCTAGATGATGTTATCGGCGGAAAAGCGGACCCGGCAAGAGTTGCTGAATTTGCAGCACGCAGTTATTTGCAACTTATAGATTTCTTAAGTGAAAATAGGGTTGGTATCAAAGCGACGGTAAAGAAAGAAATCGAACAACTGTTGACAAAGGCACAGGAGTGGATTGCTCATCCGCAGGTTCAGACCAACAATGCCGCTCGACCTAAAGGAAAGGGAAAAGCGAGGAATACTTCACCAGCCCAACAAGTTGCAATTCCTGAAGTTCAGAAGCTGATGGAAATCATTAAGTCCATTGGGTTGGAACAAAACGCGATAGATTCACCATCTGCTACGGCTGAAGAGGTATGCGCGCATTACATTCGCTTGGAAGCGGCAAAAGCATCTATGAGTAAACACAACGAAAAGCTTGAGTTAACAGCCTATTATGATCGTGCGATTCAAACGGCAACCTATCTATTTGAGCTGACGTATCGCGCACGCTTGCTATGTGTAGAGGGACAGCGCGTTTCTCTTAGTCATGGGTTTTCCGCTAGTCAAAAATTGTTAGACCTCAAAAATCCAAAGCTTAACGAAAGAACGAACGTGTTTTTTGTGGGAATAGCTAGGCGTTATCCTGAGTATTTTAATCAGGAAACATTTCTCAGCTTGCTTGAACTTTCAAGAAAATATGTAGGAGTGGATGAGGGTTTTACTCTTTCGGGAAGGTCGGAAGTGACTATTCAAAAGCACTCGTCGAAAATGCCAGGTAGAATCCAAGAGTGCCAAGAAGTTGCTAAGGCGCACATGGAATTATTGGCAAAAGCTCTTGCTAAGTATCAATTCAGGATGTCCCTTCTCTGAGTCTGTGAAAAAATAGAGATCCGGTTTTCTTTCGCCGATCATTTTTGTCTTTTCATTCAAATGCCCCCGCTCATAACAGATGTCAGCGTTGTGAGCGAGGGCATTTAATTAAAAATCCTAAAAATTCTCGATCGAAAGCAAACGGATTCTAATTTTTTCACACCCTCTCTGAGTCTGTGATAATCGAAAAGATCTGATTGCCAAGTTCTATGATATCCGGATCTAGGTGAGGGCGTATCTTCTGATATTGCTGTGGGGAGAGTAGAGCCAATCTACGCTTGTTGTATTCTTCTTTCTTTTTTACAGAATAAGCGTAGGTATTTTCGCCCCTTATAACTGTCTTGGGACCAACTCGACCTTGGTTATAATCGACTACAGAACGATAAATAATCTCATAGACCCAGTTTTGGTGGTTGTGTACGATACGTCCAAATTTTTCGGCATTATCATATGTTTTGGGATGGAACAAACAAAATAATTTGTCTTTGGACAGATCCTGAAAGGGGATTAGCGCAAAAACAGAATCGGGAACCTTTTGCCACATGGGAGGATAAAAGCGCGGGATATTTAGCTTGTCTAGTGTGATTCCTAGGGTTGAATTTTCCAATAGGATTTCAACCTCATCTGTTGTTATTGACATAGTGAGCAGTCTTTGAAAAATGGCATTTATCCCCTCGCTGCTGATAGTGATTTTGTCTAAATGTTTTATGTTGTGATACATTAATTCGTTGACTAGGAGATCTGAGAATTCCGATAGATTAAGCAAAGGAATGATTTCGTAGGGCAGTTCACTCAGATTATGATTGTATTGTCTTAGCGTCTTGTTAAGTACTTTCCGCGGTATTTTTGTTAAGTATTTTGCTTTTTCTTCTACGCTGTCTGAGGTTATTAATTCATTTAATAATTCTTTCTCATGAATTAACAGCTTCTGTTCCAACGATAGAATGGGTAGAAGAAATAAGGTGTTTGCAAAAACCCAGCTGATTTTGGCAACTGTATCTAGGTTCCTGACATCTATTAGAGACAATTCTTTGACGGTTAAGTGAGGCAAATAATTAATACTTTGTGTGGTCCCTGTCGGGAAAATGAGTTCCCTACGATGTTCTTGGAGATGCGACAACCGCTTCGCTACACCTAAACGGTCTTGGTAACGAATATTCAAAGCATTGCATTCTAAAAAATCATCGTCGGCGAGAGTGGCATAGATCGACTTTAGCAGATTTAGTAGGCCGTAACATTCAAACAATTGTTTTACTGAAAACATTTTCAAAGTATCTTCATGCGCTACGTCTAATCTCTGATAAAGTTCTTTCAGGGATTTGAAAGAGCGATCGAGTAGTGTGGATAAATTTAATCCCGTAAATTGTTGGCGATCCTTAAAGTCCCTAAAGGACAATAAAGAACTCTCCATAATGGTTTTATTTTGTTCAACTTCTGCGAAGGCGGATGCGTGAACACTAGTAGAAGCGCAAGGGTAGGATGAGGGTACGGTTGAATTCACAGATAATCCTTTGTGTATATCCACCGGATTGTTATATCCGCAAACAGTAAATATTACAAAGTAATTTATTTTTGACCCACAGCTCCTCGTTGACGATCATCGCAATGGGATCTATAATCGGACGTCCTTCGGACTTAGGGTAGTCTACTTATTGGAAGATTTATTGATTCAAAATCAGATTTTGTTTTCGTGTGTTATTGACAGTCCAGTTTGAGGTGCAATACCGCTGTTGATAGGCCTTGACAATTGCAAGGTAACCTGTGGATGGCTCTAAGCGTTTTTTTTATATTGTATTTTTTTATTGCAAAAGTTAATCTTATGCTAATTTATTTTGAATATGATTAAGTTTAGGAGTTTTTATGAGCGCTGGGACTAGTATGAATAATTTAGACAATATTTCTTCCTCAGGTTGGGGAATTCTTTGTCAAAAAGTGGACGAAACCCTTTCTAACCCATCTGTTAAACAAACGACTAAAAAGTATCGAGTCGATGACAAAATTCCAAGCGCAATTGAAAAAAAAATAGCTAACAGTGTTGCATTATACAATTTAGGGTCAAGAACACCGGAAACTATCGATCAGGTAGGTTCATATAAAATTAAAAGGCTTACAAGATCGACCGTTAAAAAAAAGAAAGTCACAAATGAACAACCAGCTTATCGAACGATTATAAGTTCAGAGACAGTATTAAAGATCATCGTCAAACCGTGGGCAGATCGTGTATTGCCAACAACGATTGCTAATGATCGTGAGGGTGAAAAGTATATTGACCCAATTTCCAACGAAGAAATTTTCCCTTCCGAAGCAATAGGTTCAAAATATATTCATGTTGGACCCTATATTCTTTCAGTTTCATCTTTTATAAGACGTCTGTTAACCGATTGTTCAAATTATAAAAATGGCTTATGCCACCCTTTGGAACCCAGAATTCTAACCCCTGATGAACACATCGAGGTGAAAGAACAGTTGAATTGTATTCTTACTCCAAAGCTCGCAGAACATTTATTCCCTACGGGGGAAGTGTATTTGAAAAACCAGATCTATTTTTCACCGGGAGTCTTAACTACTCGAATTAAGATTGTATTGTTATTTAGAGAAAGGCTCTCAATCCCGCTGTTAAATCATTTGAATATCGGTGGATGGATAGAACAACATCCACAGAATGTCTTATCAGTCATTTCATTTCCTCATTTCAGGATTAACAACTCTCCATTACAGGTACGTATTCATAAGGTACTTTTCTACTTTATCGGTCGGATCACATCAGAAAATAATGAATTGAATAGAGCATACACCCAAGAAAGTTACAGAGTATTCGAACATCGAATAGAAAATTCCGAATTTAATCTATCAACATCCGCCCCCAGTTCCGGGCCTGTTGAGTCCTCGTAATGATGAAGGATAGTTCCGCAAGCGTGAATCCAATCAAAGTCCTAAGCCCAATCAATCATTTCTCGATTTTGGGCAGGAGGTTGAAATTAAATTAATTAATTGCATGTTAAGTTAATAATTAATGTTGTCACTTCAAATAAAAAACAACTTGGTGTTAATGTGAATGAAACAAGTTCGATGGATTATACAATAAAAATTTTTCCAGAATCATCAATAATACGAAGTTTTGCGAGAACTTCAAGTAAAATAAATGAAAAAACTAGTGCTATCGAGGTTGTTAATAGGATCCATGACACTGACAAGATCGCCCCTTCTATTTCCTCCGACGCAGGCTCTTCGGGCACTTTTAAGGCCAAAATTTCACATTCAGACCCCTCAAATATTCAACAGATCGCGGCGAGTTCAGGACTAACAACACCTGATGAGACCATAGAAGCAACATTTCAAGAAGGGTTAAATTTTATCAAAATTAATCGACTGGTTGGTAAAAATAATAGAGATAAAAGATTGGAAATTTTCACAAAAATTGTCTTTAGTAGAACCGATATTCTTCGTGATTCACCGATGGACGACCTCCAAAAAACGTGCGGAGAACAATATCGGATACCTTATTTAAATTATGAAATCAGAGACATTGAAAAGAAATTTGGTTTTAAATTTACAGATTTACCAAACTTGCTTTTCAATGCCAGTTTAAACAAAAGAATTAAATATGCAGATAAATGTTTAACAGAAAACCCTGACGCTCTGATTACAAATATAACACGCTTGTTTACAGAAGAAGAAATCACATCAAACGAGGTTGTAAATTATCAATTTTTTGGATTACTCAAAAATAGAATATCTAACAAGACAAAAAAACATTATTCATTCATAAAAATGTATTTAGAAAATTTCAAAGAAAAATTTGAAAATGACGGTCACATATGGAAATACCTAGGAGAAATAAAACCTGGAATAAATCTATGCAGAATAAAAAATGAGTATACAGGATATGATCCGCAACTTTGCCCAGGGGAATTAAATCACCAAATTCACCCAGCTGTTGAACCATTCTATCAGTCTCTCCATGATTTCGTGCTTCCAAATCAAGGTGAACCTTTAAATCTAACAAAGCTGGGTTTTCAAGTATTTGACTCTCTAAATGGACGCTTTCTAACCTATCCCACTCCGGAAACTCTGATGGCTAGGTGGAAGGAGTTTCAAAAGATCAATCCTTTGCTTCCTCAGCTTTCAATTGTCCTTTGTGATGGAATAGCATCTAGCGAGGAATTTATCAAAGTCTATTTGGATGGTCATATCATCGTTTCAGCGGGTATTGAACAAATGCACGATGTTCTGGTACACTTATTGCCCACTCTATTAGCAATACTTGAAAACCCCGAGCAATTTAAAATCTTGGACACGGAAAGCAAAAAGTTTGTTCAGGACATTATGGAAGCTATCAACAATAAAAAAAGCAAAGCCTTGAATAAGGCCGCTCATTTAGGGGTGCCGCTCGCAGCTAAAACCTCGCCGGATATTCCTCAAATCCAACCTATTGCATCAAACGAAGAACTCGAATCTCAAGGGATCCTTCTGAGGAATGAATTGAAACTACTAGAAATAGCCGAATATTATGTGGGAATGTTTATTGACATTCACACTTCCGAAGATATAGTAATCCGTAGAGAGCAAATCCTGAAAAACTGGAAGTGGGAAAATACACCATCAAAGTATTTTTCTGATGATCTATGGTTTCGGGCTATTTTAAAAGGTACAAATTACGCTAGTGAATCGGAGTTTCCTGCGAGAGAATTTTTACGGTACTGGTCGGAGCTTTTAAAGAGCATCGATACAACCTCCACAGCCTCAACATCCACCGCTAGCTGAAAGCTTGTGCGCAACCTTTTTTAATTCTTCTTTCCATGCCTCTATGCCACTCTTAAGATATGTAATCCATTTATCCAACGGTTGGAAAGACGAAAAATATGGATCATAAAGAATTGTTGGATTGAAACCATTTTCGGTGAGTAGTTTCGAAAGAAGTACTAAATCGGTTCTTCCTTGCCCGTCGAAAAATGGATGAAGCCATTCTAATCGTTGAAATAGCTCTGCAATATAACGTAAAGCAAGTTCATTTTCTTCTTGATTTCGCGCAAAAGGATCGAGGGGGAGCAAACCTATCTTTTGGTTATAATCATGAATGAGTTTATTTGTTATTTCCTCTATTACAACAGGGTCCTTGTAAGTGTAAATAACACGAAGAGCCGGAGAGCCTTCGTTAATCATGATTATGTTAACCAGAGGTTGCGACAGATTCAATTCAGATTGAATTTTTTTCTGCTCTTCTTTTACCTCAGAAAACGACTCCAATCTTCTTTCTAGAAAAGGATTACCATTTGTCAATACGTCTTCGATGTTAATTTCAGCAAAATCACCATCGACATCTTCCTCAGTGATCTGCTTCAAAAGGCTAGCTTTTATTTGAGGATGAATTCTCGCTAATTCTTCTTTATCTAAAACACCGGAATCAATTTTATGGGTAAAACGAAGGGTCCATCTTATTTCATTTGTAAGACAAAAATTCAGTCTTCTTATCTTTTTTTGAGAAGCATCTTCAGGCTCGCTAGTGTTGTATTGTAGGGGGTTAGTGCAATAGCAGTGTGTTGCTCGGAATTTATTTATGTTTTCATCATTCACATTTCTATTTCTACGACTTACATTAAAAAAGTGTGAGCATGCTATAGAATGAATTGTCTTATAAACATCAATGGTTAGGGGCTTACCCAATTGATCAGAAGCATATTCTTTGGCTTTGTGGATGCTCTCATAAAAACCTGGTTCAATATCACCTTTATGTAAACCCTTGTCAAAAACCTCGGGACCGTAAGAGTGAACACGTCCATCGTAAACTTGTTTCCACCAATTGTCTTTGAGACCCCAGTATGTATCCTGAAATGATGTTCGACAAGACATAATACCCCCTTTAACATTCATAATAAATTTAACATAAGAGTGTTAAGAGCTTATAAACAATAGTTAAAGAATGACCGAGGTCTTCGAAGTGTAAAGGTTTGACAGTTAATTAATTTTTTGTTTATAATTATTTTTAAAAAAAGTGAATAGTTAATTTACATAATAAAGATGGGTTTTTTATGTCATGTTCAGATTTTGGTGCAATTAAATATTCAAGTGGGGAACAACCTTGTGAATGTCAACTGAATTATGTTGTAAAATACAAACCCAAATTAAAACCCGAGAAAATTATAAAAGTTGCGGATGCTGTAGCCGCCATCCAAAAATCAATTGATTGGGATGCCGTGGATCTTAAGATTGCAAATCAAAGATTGCTATTGCCGGACAATCCAAAAATTATTGTTAAAGACGTAAAAACCAAAGAATTGCTTGCTTATGCTATCCTTGTTCCCGAGGGGTGGGCTGGAAATTCTTGGTACATTTCTCAGATTGCGGTGATGAAAAGCCTACAGGGGCACGGAGTCGGAAAAGCTGTTATGAAAAAAATTTTCCATGAAGCTCGTAACAACGAGGTGAATAGGGTCTTTCTAGATACTGATGGTGCTGATGAAAAATTATTAAATTTTTACCAGTCATTTGATTCAGAATCGGATGGCATTCGTGCACGGCATGTTGAGCTTGGGCAGGGCCGCTTTGGTCAACCAAATAAAATATTCGATTATGAATTGCTGCCACAAGCAGAGTAGTGAGCGTGGTCATGCCCGGCCCCGATCATAATTAGGATCGGTAACACTTTACCGTTCCTCGTTGTCGGACTCGCTGGAAGAGGATGCAGAGGCTTCGGAAGCACTCGATTCTCCAATGCTAGTGGACTCGGCATCTAGGAGCATGATATTTCTACCGTTTCTTCCTAACAATGTAATAGCGCCTTCTAAGGTGTCCCGTAGCTGAGCTACCGCAAGACCGCCATGTTCGATTTTTCCGACATCGCGCAATTTTGCTTTCACTACTTTAAGAATCCGTTTCCCGTAGTTTTGTTCCAGCACATCGGCTAGCATCTTATATCCAGGCGTCTCGAAACCGCTAGGCCTTGTCACTCCATGGGATTCAAGTTTATCAAGTTCGTATTGATAGAGCGTCCAGCCGGTGCGGTCTTTGGCGCTTAGGCAACTGATTCCTGATTGAAATCCTTCCGCTTCCAGTCTAGCATTTAGCGCATTGACTTGTTCAACGCTCGTATAGGTTTTTTTCGGAATTTTAATACCGATTTTAGCTGCAGATTCCTGATTAATCGCAGATTGCATGATTCCTTTATTTCTTAAACGCCCCTGAGTGGAGATGTTAAAAAACGCGGTCTCCAGTTTAATGGTATTTGGGCCATTTTCAGCTTTAAAAGGCATATGAATCAGCCCTTTATCGTCGATGTAGGGACCTGTATTATCAAAGAGTATTTGTTTGTTGTCGAGTAGCTTGTAGACAGCTGCCATATCTTGGATTTCATTTCCTTCGTGATGATACCAGCCAACACTTTTATCGATGCTGATATTATCTTCGTTCAGGATTGTTACATGGGACATTTTCAGTTTACCGTCAGGAAATGGCTCTTGCTTTTGCTGTGCGATCTCTAGTTGGGCCCAAACAACTTGTAGCGCCTGTCTTGTGAGATTATTCTCTCGTTCTCTGATCGTCCTGTCAAGACTTGCAGTATCAGAAAGCTGTTCTAGCGCAAATGCCGTAGAGGCTGCGACAAAGGGATTTCCTTTATTAGAGTCTTGGATCCCTTGGATCTCTTGTCTTTTAGCTTTAATCGCTTCAGGGCCCTTGTTTTTGATTTCCTTGAGTTCGTCCAGGTGAGTAAAAGGATTTGTAGGGTCATATAAAACTCCGCAACGTAAAATACTGCTTGCTTCGCCTCCGCAGGTGATGGATTGAATGCGGAAATTCACAGGGGCGGCAATAAACTCGTTAGCAGATTTTCGATAGGCATCCATGTGCGGATTCTGTGATCCCTCATTAGAACACGTAATAAAGTTTTCCATGACGGTACTCCGCCAATAATACGATCCTAACCACTCTTTTACATCGCTCATGTTTTTCATGTTTACGGGTTTGTCATACCCATCGTATGCTGCGCAAGCTTCCATCATTTTTAAGCATTTTTCCATTTGATCATCGATGCTCAATTTATCCACTTTTCCTAAATGGGGATCGGTGAGCTTACTGCTTAAAAATTCATACTCGGCACTTAAAATTTGTTTGGTTTTTCTAAGAGTATCTACAGTTTGAATAGTAGATGTTGCAGCAAGTGTTGGCGTGCTGTAATCTGCCGTTAATACACACATCTTTATGGAAGAAGGGGAGTCGCTCATGACTGAGCTTGCCGGCAACGGAACCGGATCCAGTTGTTTTACTGGGGGGGTAGTTGATGTTGGAGCCGGAGCTGGGGCTTCCATAAATGTTGCAAATAGCTCTTTTTGTTCGGGAGTTAAGTTCAACGTGTTCACATAATTTGCAACTAAGGCGCGGTCAGCTGAAATCATGACTTCGCCATTATTGATGTAACCTGTGGTGCTATTCTGGAAAATACGTCTTTTTTCGGGTGTATGAGAGGCAAAAAGAACACCCGCAATTTCACATTTCAGCTCTACGCGATCACCTGTTTGCTCTAGGTAAAGGATCGGTTTTGTTAAGAAAAGCTCATCCTCTCGAAGATTGGGAAATGTTGCCTGATTCAGCTCTTTCATTTTTAGAAATGCAGAGGTGACATCCTTGGAAATCTCTGTATCGAACTTCAGGGTGCCTTGATTAAGCCTATATTGACGCCCAGGCCCAGTTCTAGCTTTTCCGAATCGGCCGGTAATTTTCTTATTCGCCGGCACTTCATCTGTCTTGGTTTTGGTTAGTCCGATTTCTTTAATGATTTTACTTAAATCTCGCCCATTTCCCCCGACTTGCTTAAGTAACTGGGTGGTGGTTAGGTTGTGGGTGTTATGATCATTTTTGCCCAAAGATGTTATATTTGAAAGAATAACTCACCATAATTGTATAACCGTATAAAAACGTACAATAAAGCATATAGCGTTAATAATTTTATTATAGCATTTTGGAGTTTTATATGTGGTTTTTTGAGCTCCTCTCACAAATGAGTCCCTAGTTTAATAAATAAATCCCCAATTTTTATGGATTACGAACCATCTAACATAATATTTATAATCAAAACGCAGAGACGCGAGAGACGGGGAGACGCAGAGGAGATTTATAGTGGTCCCATTTGTTTAGATAATGGGAACCACTATAAAAAACTCTTTTTTTCTCTGCGTCTCCCCGTCTCTCGCGTCTCTGCGTTTTATTAAAATAGTGATCTGATTAGTAAATGCTTATAAAATATTATTGTCAGTTTAACAACATATCTTTGACTTTCTTTAGCTGAGGTACTAATTTGCGCGATGGGCCGGTTTTTGTGCAAAATTATAGAGGCA
>CAZENM010000006.1:0-28867 GCA_964513575.1 uncultured bacterium
GAAAGGTTTTGGAAGAGCAAGATTTTCGCATGGGGCAGCCTTGGGGATTGCACAGGAAATACGCTAAAGATGGATCTGTCGTCTATGAAGAGTTAGTCCAGCAGATTTCACCTTTTAAATATATTCCTAATGAAGCTCCCATTGTAATAACCGAAAACTCTCCTCAGCCTATTGAGCCCCAGAAAAAAGCATTGAAAAACGGAAAATTCGAAACTTTCTATGAAAATGGAGAGCGAAAATCAGTGGTGGAATTTAAGGATAACGTTCTGCACGGTAAAAAGATGCTGTGGGATGCTGATGGGGAAGTGATCGAGGATGCCGAATATGTCAACGGAAATTTAGAAGGACGCTACCGTTATCGCCATCCGGACGGTTCTGTCGAGAATGCCCATTATAAAAACAATCTGCTGCATGGCTTAAGAAATGTAAGCCACCCCCCCCACGATTTTTTTGGAACGATGAAAGCCATCGAGTCCAATTACGAGGAAGGGGTTTTGCAGGGCGAGTTAACTCAATTTAATATTGCCGGAACGAAAATTTCTCAAATCCCCTATAAACATGGCATGAAAGAGGGACAAGCGCTTTTTTTCACTGATAAAGGGGTGCTTCTTAGGACAATAGAATTTAAAAATGATGAAATTGACGGGAATTACGAAGAGTTTCATACCAATGGGGCCCTTGCATGCGAAGTGTGCTACCGCATTGGTCATAAAGAGGGTGAAGAGACCCATTATTTTGATCATGGTGCCGTGAAAAGCGTTTCCTACTATAAAAAAGGGCTTCCAAATGGCCCTAAAAAAGAATGGAACGTGTTAGGGAACTTGATTTACGAGGGAAATTATTTTGAGGGACGGCGAGAGGGTCTGTTCCGTCATTATGATGAGAATGGAAATATCGAAAGGGAATCCCGTTACGTAAATGATAAAAACATCTCTAGGCAGGAATAATCATGACAACCATTAGATGTGTTAGAAAACTTCATTTTTGTGCTGGTCACCGAGTGATGAATCACGAAAGCAAATGCGCTACCCCACATGGCCACAACTACGATGTGCATATTTATGCCGAAGCGGATCAGTTGGATTCTTTGGGGCGAGTGATCGATTTTTCGGTGTTAAAGGAGAAAATCGGTTCTTGGATAGATCTTTATTGGGATCATAATTTTTTAGTCTATGAACAGGACGTAGGGTTAATCCAAGCGTTACTTTCTGCCCCTAGGGTAAAAGATCCTTTTATTTGTCCCTTTAACCCTACCGCAGAAAACATAGCTCATTATTTATTAACAAGTGTATGTCCGGAGCAGCTTAAAGGAACTGACGTGAGAGTTCCTAAGGTGGTCCTGTATGAAACTATCAATTGTTATGCTGTCGCGGAACTTTAATTTTTTTACCTAGTGAGACTTATGTCAAATCCTCAAGAAAACTTAGTAGAGCCCTTTAAGATTGCGGAAACAAAATTTTACACTAATTATATAAAAAATTGGCGTTTTGGCCGCGCTAAAGTCACTACGGAGGATGATCGTAAACAGATTGATATTGGAAAGATTGACTCGCTGGCATTAGTCCAACCTCGAAAGGCCTCCTTCGATTCAAAGTCAAATAATACAGAAGCTTTGGACACCAAGGACGCGACAAAAATCGCGGCTATAGAATATCATTTCAAAAAGATTTTAGAAGTCTTAGAGCTTGATCTCGAAGATGATTCACTAGCAAAGACCCCTTACAGATACGCAAAGATGTTGGTGAACGAATTATTTGTAGGCTTAAAAGATGAAAACTTCCCTGAAATTTCAGTTCAGGAAAATAAATTTCATTATGATCAGATGTTATTAGAATCAAATATTTCTATTAAAAGTGTCTGCGAACATCATTTTATTCCGATATTGGGACACTGTCATATCGCCTATATTCCCAAGAAAAAAATTATTGGGCTTTCTAAGCTTAATCGAATCGCGCAGTATTACGCAAGCCGTCCTCAAGTCCAAGAAAGGCTGACCGTCCAGATAAAGGAAGCCCTTTGCGCTGTCCTGGAAACTGACGATGTGGCGGTGGTTGTGGATGCCCTGCACCTATGCGTAAGAATGCGCGGAGTAAAGGACGAGGATTCACTTACCCGATCTTCTTCCTTAAGCGGGCGATTTTTGGAAGCGCCTTATCGCGGGGAGTTTCTTGCGGCAATTCCAACCCTGCAAAGTTTAAAAATCTAAGCCTGCTTAAAAGCTAAAGCAAGCCAATTTCCTTCTTGCAAGACTTCCTGAAGATCCCAACCCTGAGATTTTGCCCATTTAGGATACTTGGATTTCTGTTCGACAAGAATGCCCGAGGTGATGATGGTGCATGGTTGATGGATCGACAAGGACCCCCAAGCCACTTCCTGTTCGCTATAGATCATATTCATCAGAATGATGTCGGGCTGGTACTCTCCCAATTGTTCCGGAAGGTAGAAATGAATATTTAAATTGTTTAGGGCGGCATTTTTATTGGCATGTTCGATGGCCTCGGGATCGATTTCTACCCCTACGACCTCCTTCGCGCCCATTGCTAGAGCCGCAAAGCTAAGAATGCCGCTTCCGGAGCCTACATCAAGAATTTTTTTTCTTTTGACTTTGGAGCTCATGAGCTGACAAGTTAATGTGGTTGTGGGGTGTGAAAGATCTCCGAAACCACTTCCTGGTGCCATGCGGATGATTTTTTTTGGAAATCCGAAGGGGGCTAAGGAGAGTTCGTTTTTCCCCTCCCACTGAGCCGCCCAGTCAATTGCCGGGATGGAATAGGGTTCTATTTTTGCGATATCGGGGTGGTTTAAGTTTTCAGGATTGCACCTTAGGTAGAGCTTTCTGACGGAGTTTTCTTCCTCGCTAAAGAGAAATTCCGCGCCAAGGGGGGCGAGTCTTCTCCAGGCTTTGTCAACAGTTACCCTTGGGGAGAGTGTGATAACGAATGTATTCATGAGTTTTGCTTCCAGAATGCGGGGACAAAGAGGGCAAATACGGCTAAAAATTCCAGGCGTCCTACAATCATAAGGAACGAGGAAAGCCCGTAAGCAAAATCATTCATGAATGCGCAAGAACCCGTTGGGCCGGCTGCGCGGAATGACATGCCTGTATTATTTACCATGCAGGCTACGAGACCGATGGCTGTTTCCGGGTCTTCTCCGTTCAACACATAAAGGAAAGTGCCTAGCACGGAACAAAAGACGCAAAGAAGAAAGAATGTGAATAGCAGGGTTGTCGAGGAACTATCAATTTCTTTATCTCCAACCTTAAACTTCCGGATTGTTTCCGGGCGAAATAACCCTTCCACTTTATACTGACCCATTTTAAACATCATGTAGTGGCGTATAATTTTCATTCCTCCGGCTGTGGATCCCGACATTCCCCCGATAAACATCACGATTAACATTAACACTTGGACGGCATAGGGCCAAGGGTCATAGTTGGCTGTGGAAAAACCCGTACTGGTGATTGACGAGACGATTTGAAAGACGCCGTATCGAATTGCGGAACCTAGGTGATAGACTCCCTTCGCATCTCCGTAAAGAGGGTTTTCAGTTGCGCCTATCAGGTACCAAGATCCCAGGGAGCATGTCACGAATAGCACACACATATAGGTGATGAATTCCGGTTCGTAAAAACGATAAAATTTACCGCGAATAGAATGAAAGTAGAGGGCAAAGTTAATGCTCCCAAGAATCATAAATAGGACGACGATCCATTCGGTAAAAGCGCTCTCATAGTAAGCAATATTGGCATTGTGGATGCTGAAGCCGCCGGTAGAAAGAGTTGAAAATGTAATGGTAATAGCGTCCAACCATTGCATTTTGGAGGCAGAGAACATCAGAATCAGGGTTTGCACGACAGTAAGAAATAGATAAATCTTCCAAAGTTGAATCGCTGTTTCTCTGATTCGAGGGGTCAGAGAGTCCTTCACGGGTCCCGGGACTTCTGTTTGAAAAAGAACTTTGCCGCCAGCCCCTAAGGCAGGAAGAATGGCGATAAATAGGACAACGATTCCCACTCCTCCTAGCCACTGCAGGAATGATCTCCAAAAAAGCAGCGCTTTTCCCACAGCTTCAACACCCTCAAAGATCACGGCATGGGTGATGGGGTCTCTGATCGGTGCTATTGTTCCAAAGTAGGTGTAGGTGGTATCGATGACCCCTTTGAATGTTACAACAATAGGAATTTCAGCGCCTGTTGCCGGGTCATAGGCTTTCGCCTGCATTGTCGTAGAACCGGTTGTTGTAAGTCCTGATGTTGCCTCGAAGTAGGCGGCTGCGGGGTTTTCAAGGATTCCATCATAGTAAAAAGGGAGCCCACCCAGCAAAGGTGAAAGGAACCATATTAAGACTACAGACGCCAGGCCTTCTCTTCGGTAGATTTGTCCCTGGGCGTGACGACCAAAATATAAAAAAACACCTCCAAAAAACAGGCAAGTACCGATTGATTCTAAAAAACTAAGCGTAGGGTGGTGTTGCGGGTGAAAAGAGGGATCTAAATAATATTGGTAATAGAGGGATAAAAAAAAAGGAATCAGCAGTACCCCGGCAAAGCCTAAGCAGAAAACCCCTAGAATTTTAAATATTTCGCGATAAAACATTAGAAAATTTTCTCCAAATCAGCCACATGCCTTGGGTGTGTAATGGCGATGACGGTATCTGAAGGTGAGATGACCCTTGTGCCGTTAGCGACCATAATACGTCCGCGGTTTTGTATCATAGCGATTAGGAAATCTTTAGGCAATAGTGGGCCGAGTTCAGAAAGGGGAATCCCTACAACTTTAGAGTCCGCGGAAACATTAATTTCCATGATTTCAGCGCTGTTTTCATAAACGGAGACTAGAGAGGTCACTCTGCCGGTCAAGATTTGAGAAAGGATATGATTAGCGGCGCTCTCCCTTGGGGAGACGGAAAGATTAATTCCTAAGAGTCCGACTTGGGTCTTATAGCTATTATTTGAAAGAACCGCGATCACCTCTTCGCATCCCGCCTCTTTCGCTAGCAATCCGGTCATTAAATTGATTTCGTCGTGCCTTGTGCAGGCGACAAAGATCTCGGCACGGCCAATTTTTTCTTCTTTCAGGAACGGAAGGTCGGTCGCGTCGTGATGGACGATAATTGCTTCGGGAAGTGCTTCGGCAAGTTCGGCGCACCGTTCATAGCTTTTATCAATAATTTTTACTGGAATATTCATTTCACATAGAAGCTTTGCTAGGTGAAAGCCTGTAAGACTTCCCCCCACCACCACTACGGAATTGATCGGTTTTTTGTTGATCCCAAAAAAATGATGGATCTCCGCGATGACCGCGGTTTCTCCAATCACAGTGATTTCATCTCCCGGGAGGATCACATCGTTTCCGTGGGGGAAGATGATTTCTCTGGAAGACTCCCCAAATGAGGCTTTTTTATGAGTTTCTCGGGAGATTAATCCGATCATTGCGCCGGGAGGAAGATTCAATTTTCTTAAAGGAATTTCCGATTTCCGCCATTTTTGCGGGATTTCTAAAGTCCGCAGCTGAACAGCGCCATGGGCGAAAGATTCAATATTAATGGAACCGGGACTGACCATGTGCTTGATGATGTCGGTGGCAACCAAGAGTTCCGGAGAAATAAAGTAGTCGACATCAAAAATTCTGGAAAAATCAAGACGTGTACGGTTAAGGTAACGATTATCATGGACTCTGGCAATGGTTCTCGGGTAGCCTAAATTTTTGGCTATGGAGCAGGCAACCAGGTTCGTTTCGTCATCATTAGAGAGCGCAATGAACAGCGTTGGGGAAAGCTCTAATAGGTCGTCAAGAAGTTGCCAATCGGTTCCAGAGCCTTTACGGGTGGCAACATCTAGCAGGTTCGAGGCAAGTTGAAGTTTTTTTGAATCCGTATCAATAAGGATGATGTTATGTTCTTCTTTCGACAAAATTTGGGCGATATAGAGTCCAACATCTCCGGCTCCGACAATTACAATACTCATTTAATTCCCTAAGTAGTTAAAATGGGTGGATTAAAAAATAAAGGATCGGCTATAAATGAGATCTTCCTTCTTTTGGATCTATAATTCCATATTCCTAATCCCTAACATAAACATATAGCGGTAATATAATTATGAATCAATTGATGAAGTTGTTTTTATTGTTTTTTCTTCTGTTTAGTACGGGAAATTCTGCTCTAGAAGCTGAAATGAGCTATCATTCGGTTAATATGACAGAGGGAGAATACCAAGAAAGAGAGATCGATCTTGATCACCCAAAATTTAAGGTAATCCGCACTTTTTCAAGGGAAAAAGGGTGGGAATTTAATTTTTCCGGGATTTTTGTACCTGCGAAGGAAAAAGTCGATGGTTGCATCTATGATCAGCAGGGATATTTGGTTCAAACCAGCGAAGGGTTAGTAGTAATCCATCGCTCTTTTCCTTGGCGGTCGGTGACACTGCGCGATCCTTCCGGAAATGAGGCCGTCTATTATTATCATTGGGTAGGCGATCAACCCCTGATCAGCCAAGTCAGATCCCCCACACAGCCCGATGTTCACTATGAATATTTCGTATGTCCCGTAGACGGCAAACCCGTGATCAGCCACCGAAAAGAATCGGAGGGCCGCTATCTTATAAATGAATATGACGGGATCAGCGGAAAAGTTGTTCGGCAGTTAGCTCCGATTGGCGGAGATGCCAAGCCTTGTATTAGAAATTGTTTCGAATATAGAAATCTGGTCACCGACACCTACGATGCCGTCGGCGGAAAGACTTCCTATCACTATGATGCCGATAAAAAAATCATCGTCATCGAGCAGTATGATGGAGATAATATCGCCCGAACAGAGCGGTATTTTTGGAGCCGAGTAGGGCATCTGACGTCGAAAGTTACCGAGAATTCTCTTGGAGAGATTGTTAAAATCGATCTCTTTGAGTACGACGGAAAGAATCGGCTGATCCAAATAAAATTGTATGGGGCGATCACAGGAAAAGAATCGGTAAATCTAACCGTTGACGCGCAAGGCTTTCCCACAAATCCAGATAACGAGCATTTTTCTACACAGTTTATCTATGACGCGGAAGGAAAAGTCGTAGAGAGAAAACATAATGATGGAGCTTCCGCGCTGTTCGAATATGATCATAACGGGAAGCTTGTCAGAAATGGAATTACCGAAGATTCTTGTGGGAATGACCCTGCTGATGCCCCCTTGCAGCATGTGGAATATGACACTCACGGTAACATCATTTGTGCTGAACAGACCCAAGTGGATGGGACCACAAAAAAAGCACAGTCTGTCTATGACTACGCCAATAGAAAAGTTAAAGAAGAATTTATCTCGTCAGAAGATCCCCTAAAAATACAAAGCTATAAGTACGACTTCAACGGCAATAAAGTCGAATCGATCGACACCTATGGAAACTCCACTTGCTATAAGTATGACCACATCAATCGCTTGGTCGAAATTATTTATCCTCCAGTCTTAGCTCCCGGTACCCCTGAAGAACTTGAAATAACACAGTTCAAAGAGGTTTTTACATACGATTGTTTGGGGAATGTCATCGAGCATATAGATCCCAACGGCGACAAAAAAAACTTTACGTTCAATATTTTTGGAAAGCCACTGACCATCACATATGCGGATGGATCGAAAGAACTGTTTACCTATTTTCTAAACGGCGAATTAGAGTCGGAAACCACCCGTAACGGTTTTCAGAAGCAGTATCGCCGGGATGAAACAGGGGTTGTGACCGAGGCTTGGCTTGTAGATCGCGCCGGTAACCATGAATTGGTTTACAG
Organism: uncultured bacterium; assembly: GCA_964513575.1. Classification (GTDB taxonomy): domain Bacteria; phylum Chlamydiota; class Chlamydiia; order Chlamydiales; family Parachlamydiaceae; genus CAMFKA01. Next base: position 7,767 of record CAZENM010000006.1, read on the forward strand.
CAAATCCCAAACTGCCAATAGCGAGCCCATAAAACAAGAATTGACCCCGGAGGGCATGGAGCAACACCAGCTTCCCAATATCCGTACAGAGGAAGGTATCACGCTAAATGCGTTAGGACAATCTGTAAGGCAATTTACAATAGTGAGCGAAGGAAATTCGATTGTTTATCTTTACGATGCGATGGGAAGATATGATACGAAATCAACATTCGATCCCTTTGGGAATCTGTGGTCCAGAGAAACATACCGGCACGACGGAAATGGGAACTGTGTCTATTGGACGAAAGAGCAGGAAAATCAAACCTCCGCGGTAAAGCAAATTTTCGGGCCCTGCAACCGTTTAGTTAAAGTGGTTGAAGGTGTCGGAACTCTTCAAGAAGCAACAACGCAATTTATTTATAATGAAAACGGCGAGCTGACGACCCTAATAAAACCCAATGGAGTCTCTCTCCATAAAGAACTTTCTGAAAAAGGGATCTTAGACCGCCTATACTCATCGGATGGCGAAGTCGAATATAAATTTCATTATGACAATGAAGGACGCCTCACAGAAATTTATGACCTGATCACTCATAAAATAGTGTCGCAAGGGGAGCTTTTCGATCACCCTATGACATTTGAAGGCGACCATAACGCGAACTTAGAAAAAAAAGCTTTACTGTGCGCTTCCGGTAGCGGTGAAGAATCTTGTTTAAACGCTTTCGTGAAGGGTGATTCTGTTGAGCATGCTGATAAACGGGGTCGTTTTTCCGTAGATATTAAAGCCTGCTATAAAAACCTTGTGAATTCTTTGAAAGAATACTTTTCTCAGAGAAGCCTTAGTTTTACCGATGTCTATGACTGGTTTAAAAAACCTAATCCGTATGATCCTAGCGATAATGGAGAAGTCACCTGGGCAAGGTGGACGTTAAATCACCTATTGTATTGGAAAGAAGTGAGCGAAGTAGGGATTATAGGTAGAGGGGAATTAGGCAATAAAGCGCGAATTACCTATATCAACGGGATGTTAAATAGCCGTGAAGAGGTCATTGGTTACCTGGAAAATCTTTCTGAAATGCATACCGGCGCCAACATCCATTATGTCTTCCGCGAAAGCAATGGTTTTTTTAAAGACGTTCTTAAAGCAGGCTTGATTAAATCAGGCTATATTTCCGATCACGCAAGAGAATTAGCGAATTTGTGGAAGCACATGATTGCAGAAATGGGTGGTGTGTATGGCGGGGGAATAATCGTCCATTATGCTCACAGCTTAGGGGCTGCAGATACCCTTGACGCAGCGACGTTGCTTTCGGCCGATGAAAGGAAAATGCTGCGTGTGTCCACGTTTGGATCGCCGCAAATTATTCCTCCAGGGGTTTTTGGAGAGTCTTACAATTATATCAGCCGTTGGGATGGGGTTTCTCTTTTGGGTCCATACAACTACATTAAAGCTTTATTATTGAGTGAATCGCATGTAGTATTTTTAAAATCGAATATTGGTCTTCCCGTAATGGATCACTTAATCACAAGTCCTACGTACAATAATATCATGATGGGTTTAAGTTCTGGAATCGTTGCTTTATTTGGCCCTTTGAGCCCCTGAAAAAATCAAAATCTTTATCTTTAACGGATTTTTTTCAGTTAGGTATTGTAAAAAAGAAAGGGATTTGCGATACTCCTCTTATTCCTGCACAGGTAGCTCAATTGGATAGAGCACTCGGCTACGAACCGAGAGGTTAGAGGTTCGAATCCTCTCCCGTGCAATGCGTATTTATTCACTTCCCTCAGGTCCTTTCGAGACGAATTGTTATATCGCTGAATGCGGTGACGGAAAAGTCATTTTAATTGATCCGGCTCCAGATTCCTTCGATAAAATCAAAAAAACTTTAGAAAAACAACAGTTAAAGCCGATTGCTCTTTTGTTGACCCATTCCCATTGGGATCACATTGCTGATGCGGCAAAAGTTAAAAAAGCGTATTCCATACCGATTTACATCCATCCCAGAGACAGTGAAAATTTGATTCAGCCTGGATCAGATGGACTCCCTTGTTGGATTTCTATTCAGGGTGTGAATCCAGATCGTTTGTTTACACCGGGCGAGATACTTTCTTTTAATGGTTTGGAGTGTCGAGTGATAGAAACTCCGGGACACACTCCTGGGGGAGTTTGTTTTTACTTTCCAACTGAAAAAGTATTATTTTCCGGAGACACCCTATTCCAGGGAACAATCGGTAATCTTTCATTTTCCACAGCCCGACCTGCAGAGATGTGGCCTTCGTTAAAAAGGCTGTCGGAGCTCCCGCAGGACACTGTTGTTTATCCTGGACATGGCCCTTCTACAACCATTGGAGCCGAATCATGGCTTGCAAATGCTGAAAAGATGTTTGGCTAGTAAAATGTAGCACATGCTTTAGCTTGTGACAAAACGTTAGGCCTCGATGGTCCACACAAGCTAAAGCATGTGCTACAAATGCGGAGATTAATCTATGTGATAAACTGTGGGCCCTCAATGACCCTTCGCAAGCTAAAGCAGGAATTCTTTTTTGAGAGCATTGATGGTTCTGGTTTCAAAGACTGCAGGGTCTGTGGTCTTCGAGAATAAGATTTTCTTTGTGACCGATTTTTTCCCTAGCTGGCGCTCTGCCGTCATGGAGAATGTTTCCCATTTCAGTAACGTAAAGCTATGCTTCGAGGCAAAAACTCTGATTTTTGTGAGGTGATAAAGCCACTTTACAGGAAGTGGGTATTTGCCAAATCTGTCAGCAATCTCTGTAAAAATTTCTTCCACTTCACTCTCTTCGACAGCCTCGCCCAATCGCTGGTAGATTTCAATGCGTAGATTTGTTTCATGGATGTAATCATCAGGGATTCGTGCGTCGGCAGCACACTCGATTTTGACATCTGTGAGAGTACTTGAAATTTTCCCTTGCAACACCTTGATCGTTCGTTTCAGGAGTTTACAATAAAGGTGAAACCCTATGGATGACACATGCCCTGATTGTTCCATTCCCAAAATGTTTCCGGCCCCGCGGATTTCTAGGTCGCGCATTGCGACTTTCATTCCTCCGCCATATCCTGATGCTTCCGCTAGGGCATTTAACCGCTTACGGGAAATTTCGGGAAGGGAACGAAGGCGGGGAACCATGAAGTAGGCGTAAGCGCGGCGATTCCATCGACCCACGCGTCCGCGAAGCTGGTACAGGTCGGCAATTCCGAAGGTGTCGGCGCGATCGATCAGAATAGTATTGGCATTGGGGATATCGATACCGCTTTCTACAATCGTCGTTGCCACTAAAATATCGGCATTTCCACTTTTGAACTTATGGAAAGCCTGGTCGATTTCATCCGGATGCATTTGCCCATGAACCACAGCGATGCGAGCTTGCGGAAGAAGTTTCTGAATGTGACTGGCTTTTTCAAAGATTGTTTCTACGCGATTATGAATCACATAGGCCTGACCATTTCTAGACAACTCGCGCATCAGGGCGTTTTTTAGGAGTTGGTCATTGGGTTCGACGATCTGAGTAGATATCGGCAGGCGGTCTTGCGGAGGGGTGTTGATGACCGACATATCTCGGGCGCCGATGAGGGACATGTAGAGCGTTCTTGGAATAGGTGTCGCCGACATGGTTAGACAGTCAACACCCATCTTAATTTTTTTCAGATGTTCTTTAGCTTTGACACCAAAGCGTTGCTCTTCATCGATGATGATCAGTCCCAGATCTTTGAAAATCACGTCGTCGCTGACGAGCCTGTGAGTTCCGATGATGATATCGACCGATCCTGCTGCCAGCCCTTCCAGAGCTTTTTTCGTTTCTTTTGCAGTTCGGAACCTGGAAAGAACCTCGACAGTGACCGGGAAATTCTCCATTCTTTCGCGGAAGTTATCGAAGTGTTGCATCGCTAAAACTGTCGTAGGAACAAGGATTGCTACTTGCTTTCTTCCATCCACTACCGCCTTAAAGGCAGCGCGCATGGCCACTTCGGTTTTTCCGTAGCCCACGTCGCCGCAAATCAGCCGATCCATCGCCTCTGGAGAACAGAGATTGTTTTTGATCTCCGCAACCGCGGCTAATTGGTCCTCGGTTTCTACAAAGGGGAATTCTTCCTCGAAGTCCAGCATATCTTGGGAATCGGTCGGATAATTGAAACCCCCTTTGATTTCTCTTTTGGCATACATTTCAAGGAGATCGGCGGCATATCCGATGATAGCTTGTTCGGTTTTCTCTTTTGCTAGCTTCCATCGCTTGCTGCCGATGGTGTGCATTTTGGGGATTTCTTCATGGGCCCCAATATATTTGCTGATCAAATAAGATTGATTCATGGGAACAAAAAGAGTGGCGTTGTCCGCATACTCTATTTTGAAAAACTCGCTTAAGATCCCATTGTGATTGAGCTTTTTTTCGATCCCTAAATACTTTCCGATTCCATGGTTGAGGTGGACGATTAATTCTCCGGGAGTCAGCTCATAAACCTCTGTAGCCGTCGATTGGTAGCTGCTGCGCTGCTTCTGTCTTCGTATTTTGTAGCGGTGAGTGATTTCAGTGAGCGGAAGAATAACAACCGGGCAGTCTTTCAGGGCAAATCCTCCGGACAGGTATCCACGTTCGAAAGTCGTGTGCTTAGGAAGATCAATTTGAGCTTCTGAAATTTTCCTCTTCAGTTGACTTTCTTCGAGTTCGCTGGCGCAAAGGATTTTGAGTTGGATTTCTTTGTGTTTCAGTCGTCCTAGCGCCGACAGGACATCCGTTCCGGAATAGTGGGAAGGGTCTTCATCATCCGGAAATAGGTACTCCCCAATCGTTTCAAAAGGAGAATTCCACCGGTCCGCCCGGAAAGAACACCCAAAGCAGGAAAATTCAATCGGATAGAGGGGGGTGTCGGTCGAATAGTAGGAACCGGAGATTTTTTCTAAGACCGTGACTTCACCAAGCTCTTCCAAATTCTGCTGGGGCCAAAAGATTTTTTGTAGAGGAGACATGAGCTCTAAAAGCTGGTCTAAGCTGGCAAATTGAGGGGTTGCCTGCCCGCACATCGACACTAAACTTGCATAGCGGTCTTCCAAGGAGAGGAGATCATCGAAGATCACCAGGGTGTTTTTTCCTAAGTACTCTAAGATTGTGGAAAGATTGGTGCCTTCCCGACTGAATTCGATTTCATTACCCGGGGGGATATCGATGGATTCCACCCGTTTGATGGACTTTTGACTGATGGGGTCGTAGATGCGGATGGACTCGATTTCATTGTCCCAGAATTCTATCCGGTAGGGGTCTGGAGAAGACACCGGAAAGAGGTCGATGATTCCACCACGAATTGCATATTCTCCCTTATCCCCCGCAATTGAAGTTCTTGTGTATCCCAGCTCTTGAATTTCCTGAAGGAGTTTTTCGAAGGGGTGTTTATCTCCCACTTTGAGTTTTTTATAGAGCTTTCGGAATTTCTCGGGGGTAATGACTTTCTGGAGGCATGCCTGCAGGTTGCTTAAAATGATTAGGGGTTCGGTGGACTGGGTGATTTCCTGAAGGGTTTTATAGCGGTCGCCAACGACATCGGGGCTTGGAGCGATGTTTTCGGAGGGTAGAGTCTCCCATGCGGGGTAGTCAATGACTTTTCGGCTTGTAAAGGGGGAAAAGTCGTTGAAGAGGCGTACTTCTTCAAGGCTTGCCCCTGTGATGATTAATAGGTGTTTTTCGGTTGTGTGAGAGGCGAGGGCCGCCGTCAGAGCTTTGGGGGAATTCCACAAATTCTCTACGACGACAGAATGCCCTGCCTTTAATGCTTTGATATATTTTTGCAGTGGATCGCTGCTTAATAATTTATCATCAATCATAGTGCGTATTGTTTGAAGAGCTCTTTAGACTTTGCTAAAGCCTCTCCAATTTTTTGAGGGGCTTTTCCCCCCGCTTGGGCGCTATTGGGTTTTCCCCCGCCGCTTCCTTCTACGATGGGGGCAATTCCTTTGATGACATCTTGCGCGTTGTCGCCTCGCCCAATGAGGTGGCATTTATCAGGGCCGGCAGCAGCAGCTAGGATGATAAGGCCTGTGGGGAATTTCTGGGCGAGTTCTTCAGCGCAGACGCGCAGGTCTTCCGGTGTTAGGGAAACCTCTGCGACGATTAGAGGGCGTTTGCCGATTGTTTCTGCCTGGTCGGCTAATCTTTTTACCGTGTTGGAAACTTCGGACTTTCGGATCTCTTTGATCTCGTTGGTGAGTTTTTTATTCTCTTCCACGAGTTTTTCGACTCTTTCTGTCAGTTTATTCACCGGAATTTTGAGCAGGGAAGCGAGATTTTCCAGGGCATCTTCCGTTTCTTTGACGGTTTTATAGGCTTCCTCAGCGGTCACGGCCTCGATGCGGCGTACGCCGGCAGCGATGCTGCTTTCTTTAAGGATTTTAAACAGCCCTAAAGTCCCAAGGGCATTTGTATGGGTTCCGCCGCATAGCTCGATGGAGTAGCCACCGATATCGATAACGCGGACGATTGAGCCGTATTTTTCTCCGAAAAACTGTTTGATATCCGGTCGTTTCTGCGCTTCTTGATAAGGGATTTCGCTCGATTTGACGGGGCTGTTAAGAAGGATACGATCATTGATAAGCTGTTCGATCTGTCTTACCTCTTCCGGCGTGACAGATTTGTGGTGGCTGAAGTCAAAGCGAAGGCGTCCTTCTTCAACGACCGATCCGGCCTGTTTGACATGTTCACCTAACACTTGATGAAGAGCCCAGTGCAGAAGGTGGGTTGCAGTGTGGTGGTTGGCAATTTGTTGTCTACGGTGTTCGTTGACCTCGGCCGAGATCACATCTCCAATCCGCAGAGTGCCATAAGAGACAACGCCATTATGGGAGGTGATTCCTTTATAAGGGGAGGTTGTGCTAGTGACTTTGAAGTGATTAAGTCCATTGATCAGGTTTCCGGTGTCCCCGACCTGACCGCCCATTTCGGCATAGAAAGGAGTTTGAGTTAATAACACCATCCCTTCTTCCCCTTCATGGATCTCTTGAACAGGTTTACCTTCACGGAAGATCGCTGTGATTTTTCCGTTTCCTTTTAGGGATTGGTAGCCAATGAATGTTGTGGGGCCGTTTTCGGACAGGTATTCCGCAAAGATGTTTTCTTCCGCGATTTGGTGTACTGTTTTTTGCGCGCTTCTTGAACGTTCTTTGGCTTCTTGTTCTAGGGTTTCGAAGCGGGTGGTATCGACGGTAAGGTCTGTGTCTTTAGCCATCAATTGAATTTCTTCTAAAGGGAATCCGTAGGTGTCTTTTAGTTTAAAGGCATCGTCTCCGGAAATTCTTTTTTCGTGACTGGTAGACCGCTCAATAATTTGATTTAACATGTTGCCGCCGCGGCGCAGGGTACGAATAAACGATTCCTCTTCCAGGGTTAAAATTTCGGCGATTCGATTCTCTGACTTAATAAGCTCCGGGTAATCTGTCCCCATTTCCTTCAAGAGGCGCGGCAACACCTGCGCGAGGAATGGATTCTCCATCCCAAGCTGTCTGCCGTAGCGGACGGCGCGTCGTAGGATCTTTCGAAGGACGTAACCTCGGTCGAGGTTGCTGGGTTGTACGCCATCTGCCATGGCAAAGGCTAAGCAACGCAGGTGATCGGCAATGACACGGAAGGCCGGCGACTTCACGGGATCTTTTAGGTCATAGGGGATTCCGGAGACAATTTCCACCTGATTGATGAGGCCGCGCAGAATGTCCGTTTCGAAAACGGTATCGACTCCCAATTTTAGGCTGAGCACTCTTTCAAGGCCGGCTCCGGTGTCGATGGAGGGCTTGGGGAGGACATTCATTTTACCGGAGGCGTCTTTGTTGTATTGCATGAAAACGAGGTTCCAAAATTCTAGGAAACGTTCTCCCGATGGATCTTCTGATGGTCTTGTTCCTGAACCGTATTGGGGGCCGCGGTCGTATAGGAGTTCGGAACAGGGTCCGCAGGGTCCGGTTTCCCCCATTGCCCAGAAATTGTCTTTTTCATCGAATCGGGTGATTCTGTCGGCTGGAACATATTGGGTCCAAAGTTCGAAAGCTTCATCATCTTCACGGAATACTGTGGGCCAGATTCTTTCGGGGTCGAAGCCGTAGACTTCGGTTGCCACTTCCCAAGCGAACTTGATGGCGTCTTTTTTGAAGTAGTCGCCGAAGGAAAAATTGCCGAGCATTTCAAAGAAGGTGAGGTGACGGGAGGTGTGGCCAACGTTTTCGAGGTCGTTATGTTTTCCTCCGACACGGATGCATTTCTGGCTTGTCGCGGCGCGGGTGTAGTCCCGTATAGAACGGCCTAAAAATACATCTTTAAACTGATTCATTCCCGCGTTGGTAAAGAGCAGAGTGGGATCGTTATGAGGGACAACGGAGGACGAGGGAATGACGGTGTGTTGGTTTTTTTTAAAATAATCCAAAAAATTATTGCGAATGTCGCGTGTTAACATAATTTAGCCTTAAAAATTGTACTAAGGGAAATTATCTCCTGTGGCCCCGTTTCGAATCAAGAAAAAAGAGCTTATTTAAACCCTACTTTGTAAATTTTTTTCTTGATGTAACAGTAACCACTCCCATAGAATCAGTTTTATTTTAAAAACAAAATTATCAGGGTAAATATGGGCAGCAATTCTTTCGGAAAACTTTTTCGAATTACGACCTTCGGAGAATCTCATGGAAAAGCTATCGGTGTGGTCATCGACGGCTGCCCTGCCGGATTGGAGCTTTCCGAAGTGGATATTATCGGAGATTTAAAAAAGCGAGCTCCGGGAAAAAGCCCATTTACAACGCCGCGGGCTGAAGAAGATAAACCGGAAATTCTCTCCGGAGTCTTCGAAGGAAAGACAACGGGCGCTCCCATCGCGATCCTCATCTGGAATAAGGATGCTGATTCCAGCAAGTATGCCCCGATCAAAGACCTTTACCGCCCCGGGCACGCCAACTTCACTTATCTGGAAAAATACGGAATTTTTGATTGGAGGGGTGGAGGACGCTCTTCAGCTAGAGAAACCGCTGCGCGCGTAGCTGCCGGAGCGGTTGCCAAAAAGATTTTAAAACATTGGAATATCGATATTATCGCCTACATGCTTCAAATCGGAAAAGTGAAGGCGACTGTAGACCCCGAGACAATTACCACTAAACAGGTGGATGATAGTCCCGTCTTCTGCCCAGATCAGGCTGCGTCTGAAGCAATTATGAAAAATATTTATTCGGTGATGGAAGTCGGAGACTCCCTAGGCGGGATCATAGAAGTCGTTGCCAGAAATATTCCCGTTGGTCTCGGCGACCCGGTGTATGAGAAAATGGAAGCAAATCTTGCAAAAGCAATGATGAGTTTACCTGCCACAAAGGGTTTTGAAATAGGATCAGGATTCGCCGCAGCTTCTATGCATGGATCTGAGCATAATGATCATTTTATTCAAGAAGAAAGCGGGATTCGCACCGATACGAATTATGCAGGGGGGACACTTGGGGGAATTACAACAGGGATGCCTTTAGTCTGCCGAGTTGCTTTTAAACCCACATCAAGCATCAAAAAAGAACAGCCGACCGTAGACTCCCACGGCAATGCCGCGACCTTTAAACTCCCGGAGGGATCACGACATGACCCATGCGTGGCAATACGAGCCGTGCCGATCGTCGAGGCTATGACCGCTCTTGTTCTAGTGGACGCCTTGCTCTTGAATAAAACAGCCCGACTGGAATAGATAGGCCGCTTCTTCAATCACCTGAAATATAAGTAGATAGGGATCAAAATCGACGGAAAAAATAGATTGTTTTTTGGACATGAGATCTCGGCACCCTGGCCAGTGGACTATCCTAAGGGGCACTTGATCGCTCCCGCCTCTCGACATTTAACATTGGCGTTTCTTGGGAATGTGAGTTTATCAAAGCTGGAGTCTCTATTACCTGAATTCCCCCGGCCGGTCTTTAAAATTGGGCCTGTTGGTTTTTTTGATCAGTGCCTAATGTTGCCGGAACAACATCCTCATGTCGTTGCATGGCATGTGCAGTGGCATGAAGCCGCTTTGTTTAATGAGTTTCAATCCACGCTTCAGAATTGGCTGAGAGACCGCAATTACCCTATTGATAAACGGCCGCTCCTTCCCCACGTCTCTATCGCTCGAACACCTTTTGAGAAAAAGGAATGGCTGGATAGTTTTATTCCCCTTCCTCTGGTAGCGCAAAGTATTCATCTGTATGAGAGCATGGGGGATCTGGTCTATCGTCCCGTTTGGAGTTATCCCTTGCTTTCTCCTTTTGTGGAATTGAGCCACACGGCCGATATTGCTTTTCTTATTCAGGCCGAATCGCCTAGTGGGATTCATTTGCATGCGCAAACGGCGCTGGCTTTTAAGTTTCCTTCTTTACTCCGCTACTTGGATCAAAATCCTCTGAAAACCGATTTAAACGATATTGTGATTTCGCTGAACTCACTCATCACTCGCTGCGACAGCGAGATTGGGTGCCCGATAAAGGCCGTAAGCTTCCACGGTGATATGCGTGAGCAGGAAGGGATTTTTACTTGGGAGATGATCATCGATGTATAATCTTAATAAAATAGCTCCGGCTACCTATGAACTTCCCAAAGAAGGTGGCATGCGTGTTCCCGGACTGGTGATCGCCACGGAAGCTCTGCTGCAAGAGATGAGCATCGAAGAGCCCCTGCAACAAGTTAGAAATGTCGCCTACCTTCCCGGCATCGTCGGTTATAGCATCGCCATGCCCGACATGCACTGGGGCTATGGATTCCCTATTGGAGGAGTTGCCGCCGTAGATGCGATTGAGGGAGTGATCAGCCCGGGGGGGGTGGGTTATGATATAAATTGCGGAGTGAGGCTGGCTGTGGTCCCTGTGGCTTTTAAAAGCCTTAGCAAAGCGGTTAAGCAGTATCTGTTACGGAGTATTTTCCAAACGGTGCCTTCGGGGGTAGGCCAAGAGAATAAGAAAGGGCGTCAACTCACAGATAAAGATTATGAAGAAATTGCCCAAAAAGGAGCTCGCTGGTCTATAGAGCATGGTTATGGATTTCCGGTGGATCTTGATCATATCGAAAGCAATGGTGTGCTCGAGGGAGCTAATCTTAGAGTCGTTTCCGAAGAAGCAAAGTTGCGAGGGCGCGGTCAGCTAGGCTCCATTGGTTCCGGAAATCATTTTGTTGAAATCGGAGAGGTAGAAACTCTTTTTCTCCCTGAAATAGCAGCGGCCTGGGGAATTGAAAAAGGGCAAACCTATATCTTGATACACTCTGGATCAAGGGGATTTGGGCATCAAATTTGTCAGGATACCCTGAACGCGTTTGTCAAAAAAGGGTTTGATCGGGGACTCCCCGATAAGCAGTTAGTATGTGCCCCAATTCAAAGCAGCGAGGGGAAAGAGTATTTCCAAGCAATGGCCACAGCGGCAAATTTCGCCTTCAATAATAGACAGCAGATCCTGCATCTAGTCAGGGAAGCGTTTAGAGAAGTTTTATCGATCCGCCCCGAAGAAATTCGACTGATCTACGACGTGTGTCATAATATCGCTAAATTTGAAACTCATCTAGTGAACGGAGTGATGCGAAAGCTATGCGTGCACAGGAAAGGTGCCACTCGTGCCTTCGGGAAGGGAGCACCGGAACTTACCCCTCTTTTCCGTGCTACAGGGCAGCCGGTTTTAGTCCCCGGGGATATGGGGCGCGCCAGCCATTTGATGGTCGGGCTAGGAAACGCACTCACATGGTGCAGTTCATGCCATGGAGCCGGGCGGGCGCGAAGCCGACACCAGTCTCTTAAGTCTTGGCAGGGGCGTGATCCAATCAAGCATATGGAGCAAATGGGTGTGGATGTGATGGCTTCCTCGGGAAAAACAATTGTCGAAGAAATGCCCGATGCCTATAAGGATGTAGATGCTGTTGTGGAAGCGGTGCAAGAAGCGGGTTTGGCGAATAGAGTGGCGCGATTAAAGCCCTCTATGGTCATCAAAGGATGATTTCGAGTTTAATAAATTTCTTAATCCTAAATATAATAACGTGGCGATGATGAAAAAACTATCCTGTTCAATCCCTGTACAAGTCCAGCAGTCGGAGATCCTAATCCAAGCCGGTCTTTTGGAAAGTTCTATATTAATTGATCTGTTGAAGCCGCTAGCTCACCGCTTCATCATCATCACCGATGATCATGTCAATCAGAGTGCCGGACAACAATTGTTTTCCAGGCTAGAGAAAGCAGGATTAAATATTGATCTTCTTGTATTTCCCTCTGGGGAACAGCATAAAACACGAGTAACTAAGGAAATGCTTGAAAATCAGATGCTCGAGGCTAGATGCGGTCGAGATACCTGTGTGATAGCCTTGGGTGGAGGAGTAGCGACTGATCTAGGTGGATTTGTTGCCGCGACCTATAACAGAGGCATTCCTTTAGTGATGATTCCCACTTCATTGCTAGCAATGGTGGACGCAAGCATTGGGGGGAAAAATGGTGTTGATGTCCCGAGTGGAAAAAATCTTATCGGCACATTCTATCAGCCAAGATATGTTCTAATAGATCCTAACGCTCTTAAAACACTCCCCGAGCGAGAACTCCGCAATGGTGTCGTGGAGATGATCAAGCATGCCTTGATTGCGGACAGAGCCTATTTTGACTTTTTCGAATCGCAAGTTCAAGAATTTTTAGCCTTAGAACCCACCACAATGGAAAGGGCTATTTACGAAAGTTGTGTGATCAAGAAAACTATCGTGGAAGAAGATGAAAAAGAAACCGGAAAACGGCGTCTACTAAACTGCGGTCATACTTTGGCGCATGCCATTGAACTTTTAAGCGATTTCAATATTTCACATGGTGAAGCTGTGGCGATCGGGATTGTGATCGAGGGATATATCTCCCACCAACAGGGACATCTATCCCAGAAAGAATTGAATTCGATTCTAAAAGTTTTTCAGAGCTACGGAGTCCCCCTTAAGAAACTTGAAGGGATCACCCCATCACAGATCATGGACGCAACCGTATTAGACAAAAAAAGTCTAAAGGGGAAACCCCGCTATGTCCTACTAGAAGGAATTGGCAACCCCCTTTCCTTCGAAGGGAGCTATTGCGCTCCTGTTGAGGAAGCTTTATTGATTCAAGCTTTGAATTGGTACTCTGAGGGGTTGGGAAAATAGAGGTTAAGTTTTATATTTTCTCACTCTCGTTAAACTTGTCAATAAAGGTATTATTAGACTAAAGATAGTATTTTAGATCTATGGGGGTTTTGATGTCCGGTTCTCATTTGTTACACCTAAAAGATATTAAACCTCAAAATCAAACTGAGGGCGGCTATCGCCTTGAAGTCAGCAAAAAGAACTTTCCTCTTCTACAGGGCGTTTCCTTTTATAAGCTAGTCCTTCATAAGAATGGGATTAGAGAGCCTCACTGGCACGCAAATGCCGATGAGCTGGGCTATTGCCTGAAAGGGAAGGTCTTAGTGACTGTTTATGGGAATAATAACCAGCGAGAATCCTTTGTTGTCGAACAAGGAAAAGCTTTTTTCATTCCTTCGGGATTTTTGCATGGAATTGAGAATATCGGAGAAGATACCGCCGAATTCGTCTTACTTTTCTCCAACGAACAGACTGAAGATTTTGGGCTGTCTTCTACATTTGGAATGTTTACGGATGCAGTTTTAGGCAATACTTGGGGTGTTTCCAAAGATGTATTCAGCTCTTTAAAGAGATCAACAAACCCCATATTTATTGCCCAAGGCACTGGCGGTATTTCCGTTCCAAAGGAAGCTTACTATTCCACCCCTTATCGATATAACCTGGATGAATCTCCCCCTTTGGTCTCCTGCGAAGGAGGAACAGCCAAAGTAGCTCGGGCGGATGTGTGGCCGATTCTAAAGCGACAGGCCCTCTATTCATTACATTTGACAAGTGTCGGAATGAGGGAGCCACACTGGCACCCTGAAACTGCTGAGCTGGGTTATGTGCGTGAGGGAAAAGGAAGAATGTCGATCATGTCACCAAGCGGGGCGGTAGATACTTACGAGATGAATGAAGGAGATATCTATTTTATCCCGAAAGCCTACCCACATCACATTGAAAATTTGACGAATAATGATCTACGTCTATTAATCTTTTTTGATCAGCCTATCCCCGGGGATATCGGATTCACCGGCAGCGTGAAGTCCTTTTCGAACGAGGTTTTGAAAGATGTTTTAAAAGCTCCAAAGGAGCTATTTCCAAATCTTCCCACCTACTACAAAGACCTTTTCATCGTTAAGCGAGTCAACCCCGTTGATGGCGTTCATTAGAGGATGACAGGAAATAGTACCAAAAAGCAACCGGGCGGTATTTTCTGTCAGCCTCTTAAGCCTCACCTCTCTAGTACATGAATAATTGCCCTTTTCACAAGATGAGTTATAGAATGTTGTTCTATAACTCATGATTTGCTATATAATTGAGTTATAGAAATAAAGGATATGACTCATGCTCTGGAACTGGCAACTGCCGAATTGGCCAATATTTACTTATGATCCGAATGGGATATCCCAAAAAGAAAGAGAATTTCTTATAAAGACCGGAAGTGAACTTGCATTTTTAAAAAATGTGAGCGGGGAAGAACGAAGTCAATTTATAGTAGAAATTCTTAGCCTCGAAGCAATGGAAAGCTCCAGAATAGAAGGGGAAATATTGGAAAGGGAAAGTTTACAATCTTCCATTATGCAACATTTTGGTTTACGCTCCGGTAAAAAAAAGGGGAGTAAGAAAGAATCAGGAATGGCAGAACTCATATGCAATATTTATGAAACTTTTGACGCCCCCCTGAGCCATGAAATGTTGTGGAAATGGCATGCCATGTTATTTAAAGATTGGTCGGAGCTTGAGACCATCGGCAAATACCGTACGCATGCTGAACCGATGCAAATTGTCTCAGGTCGCCTTGACACGCACAGGGTTTTCTTTGAAGCTCCTCCTTCTGAAGTTATTCACAATGAAATGACGCGATTTATCGATTGGTTTAATTCAACCAGTTTTTCAGAGCCTATTCTGGGAAGAGCAGCGATTGCTCATCTCTTTTTCGAAAGCATTCATCCTTTTGAAGATGGGAATGGGAGAATTGGGCGTGTTCTTGTTGAGAAAATTCTTTCTAAAGCCCTTGGAAAACCATTATTAATTGCCGTTTCAAAACAAATTGAAAAACACAAAAAAGAATATTACGGCGAACTGGGTGGATGCAATCCCTCTTTGGAGGCCTCGCTTTGGGTAAACTTTTTTGCTGAAATGATTACACAAGCTCAAGACGAATCGATTCGCTTATTAAATTTTCTAATCGAAAAATCAAAACTCCTCACGCTGCTATCAGGAAAAATCAATCCGCGACAAGAAAAAGTTTTGCTTAGGATGTTTGCAGAGGGAGTAGATGGCTTTTCGGGGGGGTTAAGCGCTGAAAATTATACGGCCATTACCAAAGGGTCTCGGGCGACAACAACAAGAGATTTAGCAGATTTGGTTGAAAAAGGAGCTTTAATAAAAACAGGGGAACTCCGATATACCCGCTACTGGTTAAAACTAAAGCGATTGGTTTAATTCCACCAGTTTTTCAAAGCGTTATAATTAAATCGCAGCGTTTGAGAAAAAATTGAGTTTTATCAAATTCTGCATTTTATTAATAATAAGGCTGGTTTGCTATTTAAAATTTAATCTGGTTTAATAAAATATGTGTCGATTTTATTATTCTATGGGGTTAAATTATGGCTATTCCCACTTCCTCCTCTTCTCCTAGTTTCGATGCTGTAAAGCAAAAATATGAAACAGTCTTTTCGGCAATCAATGACGGATCTTTATATAACATAGATTCAGTAATACAGGAAATTCATGCCAGTAACATCGAAGAACTAGTGCAGTTCATCCGCAAGGGAATTCTATACACCGATCCAAACGTTTGGACAAGGACATTGCCGGAGCTCATGATCATGACCGACTTCGAACACAAGGAGGATCTTTTTAACCGAATCAGTGCCATCTGCGAGGAGCGAGGGATCAAAGTAAACATAGCACAGCAAAATGGAGTTGCTTCTTCTTCTTCTTCTTCTGGCACGAGGTATGCAACGCTACAAGAAAAAATCCCTGGGCAGATAGAAACGATTACCCCCACTATTTTTCGGATTAAATGTCTTGATCAACGGGCATTACAAGGGGGCGATGCCACCTGTGGTAATCACGCCTTAAAAAATGCCCTGGTGGCTATGGCTATCGGAGAAGACCTCCCCATCAATCCCGATCTTTTCGATAACCCAGTTTTATATGATAACCTTGAAGCCAATGTCTGTGTAGTTAAGGGAGAAAGACTCTCCGGTGACGATGACGTTTCCGTGGCGCCTCTAGCCACCGCTTGGGATAGAATAGTAAAAAATGAAATCCCTGTTTTTTTAAACATTGATGCTCCTTTGAATTGGAACCAGAAAGGGCTAAGCATGTTTGACTCGATCAAACTCGATCAATTAGTCATTACTGACTCTCTATCGATCAACTATGCAGCGAATTTAAAAGAATTTTCAGAGAATCGCGGCCCCTGTCAACATGTTTTCCTCGTAGGGGGAAAGGGTCACTGGGTGACGGTCATCTGCGAAAAAGATGATCAACAAAAACTGCGTTGGTATGGGGTCGACTCGATGACCGATTCAAAATCCCACGAACATATCCTCGATGCTATTACCATGCTTGATAAGGCTTTGAACAATGTTAACGACTTTGCGGTTCGACAATACTATCAGAATGTGGGGGAACTTCTCGAGCGGAAAATCAATCTCAACTTTACTAACAATCCTATCGATCCCCACGATGTTGATATCGTAAAAAACGCAGCACACTTTATGGAGCGAATGGGTTGGCTGGATCGCCCGCAAGATGTGGTGATAGAACATTTCATCGATCAAATGAAACCCTTTGTTGCCTACTACGCTGATAACGGAGTCGTGGACACGCTGTTTAAACGCATTCTTACGAGAGAAATAAGACAATCAAGCTCATTAGATTTGAAAGTTGCAATGTTGGAGCTAAAGCTTCCACCAACTGCAAGGCTAGAGTCCGCTTTTGCCGATTTTAAAAAAATGCCGAGTGAGATGAAACGTACTGTTCTAAAAACGGTTAAAAGTATTCACAGACTATCAGTTCATGGGGATGTCCGTGAAGAAATTATTGACTTCATAGAATTAGCCAAAATACTTCCTATAAATGTAATCCAGAGGCTTTCTAGGGGATCGGAATCGTGCGCACAGCGGGGGGCATATAATCATTTTAAAGCATCATCTCAAAACCTAAAATCAATTCTGGAGATATTAAAAGAAGGAAAAATACCAATAAAGATCATAACAAAAATGATAATAGATTGCCCTAGTGGTACTGGTACATGGCTGGAATATGCAAGGTTATTTCAATTATTGCCTCAAAATATGAGTGTAGAGCTTGATTCAATTTTAGATTATAGCGAAGATTGGGATACAGTAAAATCTAATGCTCAGGACCTTCTTCAGCAATATCCTCCTGTCAGGGAACAACTTCTTAAATCGTTACAGATAGATTTGGATGTCATAGCGGATCCTGTCAAAGCGCGCAATTTAGCCATAGACATCTTAGACAATTCAATTGTGTTGGCTTCATTACAAGGGACTAACGATCCCTTATTTACTGACCTTCTTGAAAAAGTACAAAAAGTGATCGATAAAACGACAGAACAGGCGCTGAGTACTCAAAATAACCCGTATGCTGTTGTGAAGTTACATAAAATCTACCAACAAGCCCAAACGCCTGAAAAACGATTCCTTGAGAACAACGGTGAGCCTCTTGTTTATGACATTGGCGTCATGGACACTTGGAATGTCTCTACGTTTATTCGCGGTGACATTTCTCCGGGAATACCTCCGGACACTTTTTCCGAATTATTCCGCGGCATGGAGGAAAGACTCGGCAATGACCCGAGATTTGAACAATATATCCTTGAAGAGAAGTATGAACCCACAATCGATCGAG
The DNA here is from genome assembly GCA_964513575.1 of uncultured bacterium. GTDB lineage: Bacteria > Chlamydiota > Chlamydiia > Chlamydiales > Parachlamydiaceae > CAMFKA01. The sequence goes on from CAZENM010000006.1 coordinate 25,725, forward strand.
AGTTCAAACAGGGGAAACCACCCACCTTTGAAAAACTTAAGAATAATTTGCTTACAGACTCTTACATCCAGCGACTATTGCGGCTGCCTGAAGGGGATAACGAGAGTATAGAACCTGCCCAATACCAGCAGTATTGTATTATAGAAAACTTATTGAAGGCTGACTCTACTGTTGCGCCGGGAGAGCTCTTGAGTCCTCGAGAGCAGATGCTATTGCAATATTCCCGTTACATTATATTTTGTGACACCGGGAAAAAAGAGGGGATAGGAAATGCCTATCGACTGATTCCGGCGACACGATCAGTGAGATTGACAATTCCTGCCGAAAAATTTATTGAAGACTTCACCTATCAATTTTTTCAAGACAAAATGCGTAAAATAATCGATCGGGAAGATTTCATGAAAGCACTGTTAAATGAGCCTTTAATCGATCAAAGAAACCACCAAAGCGATTTTATCAAAAGAAGGTTTGGGAAGCTTGTGGGTTTGAAAGAGGACATTAAACTCGATATGTGGACGCATAATCTGCATCCTAAGATCCACGATATTACCCCTGAACATTTTATCAAAACGTTTTATCAATTTTTTGATATTCCAGAAGTAATGCAGGAATATACAGCCGCCCTAAGAGAAAAACTGACCAATGAAATTAAACTCCCTCCCGATATAAGAGTTCAAGGGATCTACGATCATCTCCAAAGAACCTATCAAGTTTCCGATATGGAAGCATTTGAAATGGATGAAGATCTAATAAATTTTATAGGGATTACCCCAAAACTCACAGGAGTGATTCGAGATTCCCTTAGGCTATTAAAGAAGCCGGATCTAAGGGAAATGTCCGCTAAGGAGATCGTTGAATTAATTAATGTAACCGGGATTAGCGTTGACCTTTCTGAATGCACACACCTTACTCAAGCAGAGAAAGACTTAATCCTCGCGCAGACTCAGAAATTGACTTTAAATGAGATAAGACAGCAATATCCTGACCTGCAGATTATCGATGCAGCATTTTGGAGTGAATATGGCATCGAAGTAGACGAAATTCCCCCTTTCAAGAATACCGCAGCCGAAATGAAGGCTATGTTGGATAAGTTGCATACGAAAGGGGTTGTGGAGGGGGACACCGGCGCTACTTTAATGCTGATGCCAAAAGGTTTGACAGTAGAGAAGCTCCAAGCGATGGGCGTGCCCTGTGAGGTTCTGGATGAAGATATTCAAAAAGAATTTGGATCTAAACAGAATGAAAAAAACTATTGGGTGATAATGTCTAATGGCCTCCTTGAGGGTAGTAGAAACGAGGGTGTGTTTACGCAAATAGGTCGGGTGGAAAGGGAAGGTGGAAAAATGCCGAACCTTTTGGAAGGGTATGCATTGTCTATTGTAACGAGTCTGTTGCAAACAAAAAAAGGAGCTGAGCTAAAAGACCAAAAACGTTTATTTAGCTATGCTCCAATGAGATATACATATACGCGTCTAAGCAACAGATATCAGGGTTGCCATCTGGTTGTTGGAGGGGGGAGCCTGCCTGGCCCTTTCGTCTCCGAACGCAACAATGCCCACAGAGATTTCGGCGTCGCCCTTACCTTCCGGTAGTTTTCTAGGCCATCGGTACTTCATGGGGGCAAAGAGGTTGGACTCAATTTATCATATGTGGCACGGGCTTTAGAGGTGATTCCATAATTAACATTCCCATTCTTTTGAATATTCTGATTGTTTTTCAATCTCGCAATATAGATTTATTTTATTGCTTTATATTTAAAATATATCTTATAATTTATTAAGATGTAAATTATTTTTATTTGAAGGAGTGTTGCTGTGGATACTAATCATATATCAAATTCTAGTTCGTTAAATGAAATGTGTGTAATTTGTCGGGACACGATTGAACCCAATAAAAAAGAAGAGAACAAATCATTAATTTGTAAGCACATATTCCATAAAGCTTGTGTAGATGAATGGCTTAAAGAACAGACTACTTGTCCTATCTGTCGAAAAATAGTAAAGGCGGGAGTCCCTCGAGCCAACATGAATACAGCTTTGAATACAGCTAACTTGCGTCAAAGTCAAATCCTGCAGAATCTAATGGACTGGGCCAGCAGAGAATTCAACGCCTTATTCAGGTAAGATTATTCGAATCCGGGGCCCCGCCCCTGTTACAATCCTGAAAAAGCGTTGTGTTCAAATTTTTTTACGGGTTTAGGGGCGTGAACTTTTCCAGCAGCTTCCTTTTTTGGGGAGGGAATGGGATGATTTTGCGCTCCAATTCTAGCCGAGAGTGAGATCCGTTTAAGTTCGATATTGATATCGATCACCTCGACTTTAATTTTGTCTCCGGTTTTTACCACTTGGCTAGGATCTTTCACATACTGATCGGAAAGCTGGGAGATGTGGATAAGACCATCTTGATGGACTCCAATATCTACAAAGGCTCCGAAAGCTGTTACATTCGTAATAATTCCCTCAAGTACCATTCCTTTTTTCAGGTCGGTAAGTTTTGTCACGTCATCTCGAAATTTTACAGTCTCAAAAGATTTTCTTGGATCGCGACCGGGTTTTCTTAATTCTTCGATAATATCACGTAGGGTCTCTTCTCCGATTTCCGACCCTTTGTACAGCTGAATATCGATATTGCCGATAGCGTTAGAGTTTCCGATGAGCTCACCCAAGGCGCAATTTAGGTTCTGGGCCATTTTTGTGACCAAGGCGTATCTTTCGGGGTGAACTGCTGAGGCATCTAAAGGGTTTTTGCCGTCACGGATCCGTAGGAATCCAGCCGCTTGCACAAAGGATTTTGCGCCAAGCCCGGGGACCTCTAGAAGTTCAGCTCTAGATTGAAAGGCCCCATTTTTATCCCTATAGCCCACGATTTTTTTGGAAAGTGAAGGTCCAATTCCAGCCACATAGGAAAGAAGTGAGGGGCTGGCCGTGTTGAGGTCGACGCCGACTTTGTTCACACAGCTTTCTACAACATCATGAAGTTTTTTTTCTAACAAAGGTTGGTACACGTCATGCTGGTATTGGCCGACACCTAAGGCTTTAGGTTCCACTTTAACAAGTTCAGCAAGCGGATCCTGGAGTCGTCTTGCGTATGAAATGGCACCCCGGATTGTAAGGTCTAGGTCAGGAACTTCATGGACGGCGACC
>CAZENM010000006.1:28877-33851 GCA_964513575.1 uncultured bacterium
AGAGGTTCACCAGACGGTACCTTAGGTCTTCTTCGATGTGAAATGGCTACCCGCATGGTAATGTCTACGTCAGGAAATTCTTCGCGTGCGCCCTCGGAGGAGCTATAAACGCTAGCCCCCGACTCGCTCACTTGCACTACAATCACATCGGGGCGCTGAGCGATTTTAAGAGCCTCTTTCACGAAAACTTCAGTTTCTCTGCTGGCTGTTCCATTTCCGATCGCTATGGCGATAGGGTTATGTTTTAAAAAGAATTTGATAAATTGCTTTTGGGCGTCCTGAAGGGCTGTAGTCCCTTGGGTCAAGTACACGGTGATGTTGTCTAAAAACATACCCGTTTCGGAGACAGCAGCACATTTACAGCCCGTTCGGAGTCCGGGATCTATCCCGATGACCTGCTTTCCACCCATGGGCGCGGAGAGTAAAAGATTTTGCAAGTTTTCGGCGAAAATCTCGACCGCCCCCTCATCGGAACGGATTTTTAGATCGACGCGGATATCGGTTTCGATGCTGGGGCAGATAAGTCGTTTATAGCTATCTTGTATTGCCGTTAGGAGCTCTTGGAAAAAAGGAGATTGTTTATTCAGTTTTACATAACGGCTCATTTCTTCGATGATCGGCTCTGATTCGATATCCAGGTGCATGTTTAATATAGACTCTTGTTCACCCCTTCGAATGGCTAAATAACGGTGAGAAGGTATCTTTAAAACAGCCTCGGAGTACTTATAGTATTGATTATATTTCGTTTCTTTATCCTTGAACTCGTCTTTTACTTCAGATCTTAAAATGGCGTGGTTATGGGTGAATTCTCTGATAAATGAACGAATACTCGCATTTTCCGATATCCATTCGGAGACGATATGTCGAGCTCCTTCAAGAGCCTCTGAGATATCAGTAACTAGTTTTTCGGGATCAATATATTGTTTGGCTGCCTGTTCCGGAGTGGTATTTAAAGGCTGTTCCATGATGAGCACGGCTAAAGGTTCTAATCCCTTTTCCTTCGCGATTGTTGCTTTGGTGCGTCTTTTCGGTTTATAGGGGAGATATAGATCTTCAAGCGTTGTTTTTTCATGACAGGCTAGAATCTTTGCGCGGAGATCATCGGTCAGTTTACCCTGTGATTCAATCGTAGTTAAAATCGTTGAGCGTCGGTTTTCGAGTTCTTTTAGGAAGTCATCACGTTCTTTGATCTGTCTAATCTGAACCTCATCTAAGCTGCCGGTAGCTTCCTTTCGGTAGCGGGCGACAAAGTGAATCGTGTTTCCGTCTGCCAAGAGGGAGAGCGTTTCTCTGATCGATTTTTCAGAGATATTGAGTTCCGAAGAAATTTGTGAAACAGGGTCGTATATCATGATCATAAGCCTTTATTAAGTCACCGACTAGTATACTAAGTCATTTAAATTGACTTGTTGTTCTAGGTGTCGATTCAGCGATTTTATCATGATTAAACTTTTCGGCAACTGTTTTCCACCTCAAGACTTATTTGTTGACCTGCTAGAGAGGCTGTGAAAAAATTAGAATCCGTTTGATCTCGATTGAAATCAAACGGATTCTAATTTTTTCACAGCCTCAGAGGTGTTTTACCCTATTGTATCTGGCTATATTGACAAGCGTAAAAAGTGGTGTAATCGTCATAACAGGTTTTCGTGTGGAATTTAAAAGCATTTTTCATTTTTGCAAACGTATCGTATTGGTAAAAACCATAGTTGACATCCCAGAAGCGATAGATGTTGTCTTCAGAAAGGATCTGCATTCCAAATGCGTGACCGGATTTAGAGGGATTGCCCCAGCCTGAAATATGAAAAATTCCATTTTCATCAAACCCATTCTGTGTACTTGAAGCGGCACCCAAGAGTGTATTATTCTTTTTCTTCTCAGCCTCATCAATCACAGCTGAAATATTCATATAATTGGTATTCCATTTCACACTCATGTTATATTTACGAAGCATTGCTTCGCCAACGCCGAATCGTCCCTTAGATTTACCTAAACGTATTTCTAAAGAGTGCGTAGCTTGTGCGATTCGATCGCTAAGTGTGATTTGGGAAATTTGATTGGAGCTAGAGGTTGTTGATGCCGTTGTGCTACTGTTAGCAAAGGGAGAAGTGTTCTTTTGTACTTCGTTGGTCTCTTTTAAATCGTCATGCGAAGTGATTTGTTTACGAGGTTCTGTCATCAATTTCCTTATCCAACGAAAATTAATTCCCGAACAAGCACCGGTACCCAAGATCTCCCCATTTCCCCATGCACTTTGTGAGAATGAAAATAGCTGCCCATTCCGATATTCCGTTTCTTTTTTTTCTCTCTTCTCAAATTTTGCCATAGAATGCGCGTTCCCCTTTTGGATACGATAATTTTCCAATAGTTTCCCTAATTCCATTTCTGCCTTTTCGGAATAACGGCGATTAAATTGCTCTGGGGTCCATTTATTCTCCACATTTAGGATAGCGCCTTCAAGCTTCTGTAGATCAACGTGAAAATCGTCCGCTAAAGTTTTCTTCAGATCGATGTTAGATTCTTTAAGAATGGAATTAAGGATCACTCCTAAAAGACTTGGAAATTTATAATTATTCCATCTTTTTGTTAGTTCAGCCATGTCTTCCCTACATTCTTTGTGTGCAGAATCACGCTTTGATGGAGGTAGAAGAGAAATATGTTGATTCGTCTGTTTTTTTGCTTCAGCGAGTATTGCAGCACCTTCTTTATACCCATTTTTTTCAGCTTCTTTTATCCAAGGATGAAATTTTTCTCCCAATGTATATACAGCTGCAATAAGGGGCTTTAAAGTGTCCCGTTGTTTTTCATTATCCACTAGCTGTGCTGTAAGGATCCCGAAGAATTCCTTTTGAATTTGCATAATGAGATTTGGAGTGGGTTGTTCGATCATTTCTGGTTCTATGAACTTTTTCAAAGCATTTAATAATTGAATCCTGCCGTCCGAGATCCTTTGATCTTTTTCATCGGAACTTATAAAACGTCGAAAAAGAAGATCCAAAGAGGGGGGGATTTCAAGGCGATTTTGTTCTATTATTTCGATAAGACTAAGCACATAACATTGATTGATTTCTCGAGACACCGACTGCATTAGCTGTTGATCTTCATTACACTCTAACTCCGTGGCTAGGGCCATTAACGATTTATAGGTTTCTATAAATCTTGCTTTATCGATCTTACCATCAGATGTAAATTCATCCATGTTCATGATGTCAAAAGTAAAATCATTGATGGTCGATTTCATAACAATATTGAAATGATTTTTTTTCAGATCTTTCTGTACATGTCCCAAATCCTTAACCCATTGGGAAATTTCACTTAAAACGGCATCGTGGTTGCTGCAAGCAACTTTATTTGTCCAAAATCTTTTGTTATAATCTCCAATGACCTCATTATGAGCTTCAAGGTTGTTTTTTAGCGTCATCATACTGGTGTATATGAGTTGGATTTTTTGAATGTCAGCCCCTTTCTTTTTTCCGAGGGAGCTGTAGTCCATTTTTGCTTCCGTAATTGCTTGTTCCGCTATTGTGTTAATTGCTTGCGATACGGAATAAATTGAGGAGTTATCGCTTTTTCCTAGAGTCCAGAATTTCACCCCTTTGGCCACGCTAGTTAAGTAACCGGAGGGTTTTGCATTGGCTTGGGTAGAGTCTTCAATTTGCAGAAGCAGATTCGCTCCTTCGTTAATGACAGCCAAGCGGGAATTTTGAAAGCTTTCCCTGCTCCATTGTTCTGTGGTAAGATTAAGAGTGCGAGGTTGATGGGAACTTGAACTGGCTTGGCTGCTTGACGCTGACATGAAAACTCCAAATAATTTATTTTATAAACTAATGTTAAACTATTTGGGTTAAGGTTTTATTAAGAATTTGTTTGTTTTTAGTGTGTTAATCTGCACTACACTTGATGGAACCGTGGCTTTGGAGCTGGTATACCGCTTAATCCTCCCGACAATAAGGTCCCCGACATGATGGAACGGAAAATCCCACGATAAAATTTAAACGGTTGAATATACTGCGCATCTATGGATTGATATATGACGTTTACACAGGGTGTAATAATTTTAGAGGCTAAACTAGTGACTTTTTTGGTGGATTTGTGAGAGTTGATCGTGGTGATAATAAAGTCTTCTGCCGTTTCTTTTCGATTAATTTTTCTGAAAACGGTTTCGAGAATGGGTTTGTAGGGCCAAAGTCGCTTGCTAAGAACTTCGGAATCCATTTTGTAGTAATCGACAACCGTGATGATGTTATCGGTTAACCGTAACGAGGCCTCGAATTTTGTTTTTGAAGAAAGAACAAAGGCATCTATGACATCCATCACTGTCATTGTCAGGCAAAAGCTTTCGACAACGTAGAGACAGATCTTATAAGAGGTTAAAAGGAACTTTTTATGTAAGGGTTGTTTGCCAATGGAAAAATCCCCTCTCCATGTTTGCCTAATCATTAGGTAGGACTTGCAATAACTATTATACGCTTTGAATGCTTCTTCGGTTTTAACGATGATCAGCAATAATTGCCCAAGATTCATGGCATGTCGATTATCGATAATCGGAGTTTGAACAAGCATTTTAAATATTGTTAAAACTGGATCGCTGTTTTCGAAAATTTGTTCTTTTCTTTTTTTTACCCACCATATGCGGTGAAAGAGGTTTAGACCTTTCCAGAGAATTCCGGGTAGAAGGCTGTTTGAAAATACAATGGGGGAAGAAATGTCGCGATAGGTTTCTAAATAAAGTGACATAGCGGTAATCTCGAGTGATAGGGTTGAAAATATAGCTTAAATAGATATCAAATGAATTGCAAAAAATAAATTGAAAATCGACAAATAAAGAAGATGCGGTATCTGTTAAACCTCGCTTAAAATATTGATTTACAATCATGAAAGAATGTTAGCGATCACTTCTTTATTTTTTTCAACAGCACAACGAGGCTGTGAAAAAATAGAGATCCGGTTTGCTTTCGCCGATCTTTTTTGTCTTTT
>CAZENM010000007.1:0-31562 GCA_964513575.1 uncultured bacterium
AAGCTCCTATTAACCAACCAAATTTTCCGGTATCTGCGGAATACTGCCAATACCCGGATGCCCAAAATGAATTACTGTCTGGAGGTGTTGTGGGATTATCGGTAATTGGATTCGGGGGAGTTTTTTTGATTAAGGTCAGTTTTTGTTTTGGAAAGAGGCTCCAAAACCCATTGATATAGATCCAGCCACTTTCATGTTTAATCCAGGAACCGTCGATCCATTCATGATCTGGCGGAGGAATTCTCCATACACCGCATATCCAGGAGTAACTCTGTTTTTCAGCGATCCAAGCCCAGTATCCGGGAACCCATACAGCCAATTCGTTGGGTTTGGGAGGAATATTGTGGATTAAGTCTTCCGGAGGTTCTTTGGGGACAACAAGTGTTGGGGTGACATCGGCATGCCGTGTGGCATAGGCTTCATGGATGGGGCGTTCGCTAATAAGGGGAATGTTGTCGGCGTGAGTGGGGGGGGAAATACCAAATATTGCGAGAAGGAGGATAAAATACCGGATGAAAATCATAATACATTCCTTATGTAATAAGAGGTCATTCAATAAAAAATGTTATTGAATGTCAAATGAAAATTTTACAAGCTCGGTTTTCTTATCAATAAATGTTAAGTTCCTTTTTTATTGTCCTATGTTGATTGTTTCTTCTGAAATTTCCGGTTCCATCCAACGGCCGTGGCTTTTTATCAGTTCGATCAAGCGGTCATCGGCATCGGCAAAGTTTATATCTTTTTCTACGCATTCCTTACCTACATAAAGGTCAATCATTCCCGGTTTTGAACCCACATAGCCGAAGTCGGCATCTGCCATTTCTCCAGGACCGTTGACGATACAACCCATGATCGCAATTTTGACACCGGGAAGGTGTGCTGTGCGAGAACGAATCCTCTTAGAGACATCTTGAAGATCAAATAAGGTGCGTCCGCAGCTTGGGCACGAGATAAAGTCCGTTTTGGAGGTTCTCATTCTTGCTGCTTGCAGGATATTAAAACTTAAAGTCCGCAGGTAATCTGCTTCGTAGGGGGCATCTATCCAAAGACCGTTTCCTAATCCATCGCAAAAAAGGGCACCAAATTCGGCAGCACAACGAATCACGAGATCGTCTTTTGAACAGTCATAGCTGAAGCCTAAAATGACAGGTGTTTGGATGTTTTTTCTTTGCAGCCAGTCGAAGAAGCGTCGGGAGTAGTGAAGCCGATGAGTTGTGGGAGACAAGATGATAAGCGTTGGTTTAAGGGTCTCTAGTAGATCCCACTGATTGGGAGATTCATCTGAAATTTTCACCACAAGGGGTTGTTTGGGAGCCGGTGAAATGACAAAACGTTCGCGACTGCTTGTATTGGTTTGATGTTCAACGGCTTCTGCAAGGGTCATGAGTGGAATATTTTCTGTTGTTAAGTCTGTCGAAAGCACAGAAACCCCAACACTTTTTAATTCTTTCAATTTTAGGTTGATTTTAGGGGTGGTGGAACTTTCTTTCACCATCACACAGTCTGCGCTTGTCGTTTTAAGTTTAGGGCTTCCCAGTTGAATATCGCATCCCAATCGCTTATAAAGATCAGCGGCTTCAAGGTCATCTGGGTGGGCTGTGACGACGACGGTGCCATCGCGATGGAGAGCCATATTTTTTGGAAAGATCACGGGGCGTCGTTGGACGGCTTCGATTTTGCGGAATGATTCTTCGAATGGTTCTATGCCAGTGTCTTCATAGGTTTTTGCGAAGCTGATTAGGCGTTTGCAAGGGTCTATTTCATTCCAGGCATCCTCGGTCAAGGAGACTCTAAGGGTATTTCCAATCCCATCTAGCAATAGGGAACCGATTCCCATGGCTGATTTGATTCGTCCATCTTCCCCTTCTCCCGCTTCAGTAACTCCTAGGTGGATCGGATAGTCCCACCCTAAAGAAATCATTTCGGCAACCAGAAGGCGATAGGCTAAGATCATCACTTGGGGATTAGAGGCCTTCATCGAGAACATAAAGTCGTGGTAATCGTTCTTTCTGCAAACGCGCGCGAATTCTAAAGCGGATTCGACCATTCCTTGCGGAGTATCGCCATAGCGGTTCATGATTCTGTCGGAAAGGGAGCCATGATTGGTCCCGATCCTCATTGCCCGTTTTAGTAATTTACATTTGATAACAAGAGGGGTGAATTTTTCTTCGATTCTTTCGATCTCTTTAGCGTAGGAAGCGTCATCATATTCGATAGTTTTAAAAGAGGCTCGTTTATCGACAAAGTTGCCCGGGTTGACGCGGACTTTGTCGACGAAATCGATGACGCGTAGGGCTGCGGGTGGAAAAAAATGAATGTCGGCGACTAGGGGAATAGTATAGCCCCGCTGAAGAAGTCCGTTTTTAATTTCTTCGCAGGCGTCGGCTTCCTTCATCCCTTGGACGGTAATGCGGACGATTTCGCATCCGGCATCTGCCAATTTGATGATTTGTCCGATTGTCGCTTCGACATCACGAGTGCTGGAGGTTGTCATGGATTGAATTCGAACAGGATTGTTTCCTCCTATTCCCACGTTGCCAACAAGGACTTCACGTGTTTTCCATCGTTTTGTCTTAAAAATAGATTCACAATATTTAATCATGAGAGCTCCAGCTTTGATATAGTAATATAACTGTATTATAATAATCTCGCAAGGCGTGGTCTTTAGAGGTGATTCCGAAATTAAAATACCCTGTCTTTTGACCCTTGTTGTCGCTTTTTGAATGGCATTTCTTGGTAATATTAACCAATATTACCTGCGAAATGCCCTTCAAAAATCGACAAAAATGCTCTAAAATCCAGGGCATTTTAATTACGGAATCACCTCTTTATATCGGATAGTTCCTTAGTTTAACCCCGAATAGCGGCGGTTGCTCCGTTGAATTGTTTGTTGCAGCACATGCGGTGGGCTATAGATTTCAAGTTCCCGCTTGGCTCTTGTGACGGCGGTATATAGGGCCTCCCGGCCAAAGATTTGAGCGCCTTCGGGAAAAACGACGATGACGTGTGAATATTCACTGCCCTGACTTTTATGGATTGAGAGGCAGTAGCCCAGCTCATAGGCTCCGATCAGTGAAAATGGGATTTCGCGGATCCCTTCTCCGGATCTTTTAGGAAGCTGGACGACCCCTCTGGAAGGGATCCAAAGGGCCTGTTCTCCGTTAAACACTTCTAATTCGTAATCATTTTTTGTGATCAGTATTGGGATTGTTTCTTGTTTTCCTAGTGCTTGTAAGATCTTTTGGTTCAGTTGTTCCGTTCCAAAAGGGCCTTTGCTAAAAGGTGTAAGGACTTTGAAGTGAAAAAAATCCTCGGCCGTTCGGCATTTTTTATAGTGATGGACGCATTGAGCGATAAGAGTTTGGGGGTCGTCGAGGGGATATTCTTTGTCCCAGGGCTGATATTCCCCTTGTTTAATCGCCGAGGCGTACTGAACAATCGATTGGATGTCAGTCCTTAGGCATTTTTCCAAGCTGGTATGTGGCATCCGATGGATCATATCAACAAAAATGCTCCCCATGCCAACAGGGGGAAGTTGGTGAGGATCACCGATTAAGATCAGGCGGGAATTCGCAGAGATTTCTTTCAGCAGTTTATTCATCCATTCCAAATCGATCATCGAGGCTTCGTCAACGACAATCAAATCGGCATGCAGGGGGAGTTTAGAAAGCAGGGTGTGCAGGGTCTCCCCTTTGCAATGAGCAAGGTTACCCCCTACGCGTTGGAGACTTTTCTCTAAGTGTAAAGCGGCTTTACCGGTAGGCGCTGCCAAGGCAATGGTTGGGCGGTGTCCTAATTTTTCTTCTAATAATTCGGCTAAAATGCGGACCATCCACCCGGCGGTATAGGTTTTGCCTGTGCCGGGCCCCCCGGCTATCAGTGAAAGGGGGGCGTGTGAATTAAGGATTGCCTGCTTTTGTTCGGCGAGAAGGAGATTTTCCAGTTGATGTTCTGTGATTTTTTTCTGGATATCTGAAGAGGTCAGCTGGCATCCAGGCCCGCAGTTCTGAAATGCGTTAAGGCGTTTAAGGAACCTTGTTTCTGCTAGCCAAGTTCTTTGCGTGTAGATTTTTGACCCGTTAAGGACAATTGGATTAAGGTTAAGCGGTTCTTGGTCGGAAGGATTTTGCGCAAGCGTTGAAGGAATGTTGTCCATACCTTGGCGCACTAAGGATTCGATGTTTTGCCATTCTTGTGGAGTGATGGGGTTGAGTTCTTTATCGGTTTCGACAAGCTCCCAGATAGGGCGGATTTCGGCAGAGCGTTCGATGCACACGTGTCCGCGCCGCATGGTGATGGACAGGTGAATAAAAAAGGCTTTTACATCCGGAGAGGCGTCGCCGGCTAAGTGGTTCGCCAGCTGCAAATCAATAGGTTTAATAATTTCGGCTTCAATAAATTTAGTCCACATTTGCGTCCTCCACACGGAATGAGGCTGTCCCTCTTACAAAAAAATAATCGATGATAACCGGGAGATCCCCAAAAAAGCGTTTCACGGCCTCTTTGTACAGACGGGCTTGCAGGAAGTAGTCATGTTGAGTCATTGCATCTTGCAAGGAGTCTTGTGTGTAGTTAATTAGGAGGTTACTTTTCCAATCGATCACGTGGATTTTGTTGTCGTAACAAAAAACTAGGTCGATGACACCCTTGATATACCCGGAGGTGTGGGGATAGAGAAATTCCATTTCGCGAAATTGATGGGCCGGGGGAATCTCCGCCAGGGTGAAATTTTCCGGAAATCGGTGTGTGGTGGCATTTTGGACTAGCGATTCAATTTCCGCAGTCCACGGCTCAAGGGTAGTTCCTTTTAAAAAGGGAGTGGATTCAGGGTGAGCGAAGTGGATTTTTTCAAAAATAGTATGTAGGAGTATTCCCGTGGCAGCGCCCGCCGGAATCGGATCAACAGGAGAGTCTATGGGGCGCTCGACTCGCTTGGCAGTATGGCTTTGCGATAGGCTTGTAAACGACTCGATGAAGCATGGGGTCCCAGGGATTTTTGGAATGACGGGAGGAGTCAGTTTTTTTTGCGAATTCTTTGGAGGAAGTTTCTGTACCGGAGCCGGACCTATTTGTTCTAAGGTGATTCCAGGGTGTTTAGGAATGATTTTTTTGATTTCTTCGCAGGTGAGTTCCTGAATGCGGGTATATAAATTGCGCAGGTCTGTTTGTTTAGGTTGACCCATTCGAGCAAAAAAGAGCTGAGCGGATGAGGATTCACCAAAGTTGATTTTTTCTTTTTTATTGGGAATGAATGGTACGTAAAGCCATTTTTTTGCCCGCGTCAGGGCAACATAAAACTGTCTCATTTTTTCAGCGTCGCATTCTTCTTCGTAGCTTTCTACTCGGGGATCTTCTTTGGACTGGAAAGGGACAAGGATTCTGTGTGGATTCGAGCTGGGAATTAACTCTTCCCTAATCTTTTTGGGGTTGCTGACCCCAAGGGCAAAAACAGTTTCAAATTCCAATCCTTTGCTGGTGTGAATCGTTAAAATGCGCACCCCTTCCCGGACGTGATCTTGCAGAGTTTGAAGGCGGGTATCTTCTTCACAAGAGAGTTCTTGTAGTTCTTTTGCTCGAAGGATCAACTCCTGCGGGCCTAGCCGCGAGCTGGACTCCTCCTCTAACGCAATGTCCTGAATCTGTTCGATCTGATTTAAATAAAGCTCACCCAATTCATGTTTTAACAATCTTTCTCGAAGGGATTCGTTGTAGAAAAATCCTTTTGAATTCATTTTACCAATCGTTTGGGCAAGTCCCTGCTCAGACCAACATTTTTTTAGAATGACAAATTGTTCCATGAAATATGGGAGTCGCTCCTGCGCGTCAAGTTCCCGCAATTCTAAATGAGTAAATCCGATGAGTGTGGTTCCCAGGGCTTGTTTAATGGCGGATCTGTTCTTGGGGGTGTCAATAGCCGATAGAATCGTAATCCAATCCTTCCAGGCATCGGATTGGGTAAGCAGTTTCTGTTTCTGCATCACGAATGGGATGTGGGCTCGTTGCAGGATTTTCGCGACATCTTCGGCTTCACTATGGCTTTTAACAAGGATAGCTGTACTGTTTAAAGGGATTTGCTTTTCAATGATCGTATTCGCAATCCCCACTAGAAGATCTTCGTTCGATTCCGCTAGTTGTACGACCAGGCCGCTTTCAGCCGCTGATTCGGGTTTGCCTGCCTTAACGCTTCTATAGGGCATGTCAGTGCGATCTCGGGGCAGGGGGATCCATCCAGGGGTGTAGTCGGCGTTAAAGAAGGTATTGAGAGCGTCAACAAGTTGAGGAGTGGAACGGAAGTTGGTGTCCAGGGTTCGAAGAGCCCTTTCCCCTAAAGATTGCGCTGCTGACTGATAGGTGTAGATATCTGCCTGACGAAAACCATAGATCGATTGTTTCGGATCCCCCACTAGAATCAGCTGACTTTCCCCTACAAATAGGGATCGAAAAATATGCCACTGGAGAGGGTCTGTGTCTTGAAATTCATCCACGACAGCAAGTTTATATTTTTTTCTGATGCCTTGGACAAATGAATCCTTGCGGCAAGCGGCGCTCATTTGATTAAGTAAAAGATCAAAAGGAGTCAGGTCTTCTTTGACACAGTAATGTTCCACGTGTTGTCGGCATTTTTCTGTCAGGTCAGAAAACAGATGGGATTGGGAGCAAAAGCGTAAGGTTTCTTTTTGGAAGAGTTGTAGATTGTTTGGTAGAACGACAATGGCTTTAATGGGTTTCGTTTGATTTTCGACAGTCATATGCTTGAGTACGTTGGAGGCTAAATCAAAAAACAAATCAAAATCTTGAGTGTTTTCTAAGGGACTAAGCCATTGTTCGGCATGTTTTAGTTTATTGTAATGCGGAGTCCACTTGCGGATTTCATCCGCAGGAACTTCACCGAGATTAGTCCAAAGCTCATTCAGTCGGGCTTTTTGCTCGGTGAGTGGGGGGAGCTCTTCTGCCGGAAGTCCTTTTTGAATCCATTTAATCAACTTTACGATCAGGTCTTCGATCGTTTTTCCCCCTTTAAGGATTTCAATTTGCCGTACTGTATAACAGCCTGTGTTGAACGTGACCTGCAGGAAGTCCGTGACTAATCTTTTAAGGACCGATTTTTGAAGATTTCCCACGGAACCCACGCAGAATCCACCTTCCAACCCACTTTCTTGAAGCATTCGAAGGCAAAATCCATGAATGGTAAAAATGGAAGCGTCATGAAAGGTTTGTAGAGCATCCTCTAGTCTTGAGTCGTGCAGGCGGTCGTATGCCTCGCGGATGTTGCGGTAGATACGACGCTTTAAATCGGAGACTGCGGCATTTGTATAGGTGACGATTACCATTTCTTCGAGCTTGAGCGGAGAATCCCCTTCTAAAAGTTTTCTAACGACGATATTTTCAATCGCGAAGGTTTTACCTGTTCCTGCTGAAGCCTCCAACAGATAGGATTGATGAATGTCTTCGGCGGGATCTAGAACATTAAACGGGCGTGTCATGCAACCTCCGCGACCACTCCATCCAGGAGCTTTTCATAAGGGAAGGAATATCGAATTTCGTGTTTGCTTTTTCGTACTCACTATAAATATGTCCAAATGGATCCTGCAGTTGTTTTTCCAATCCACTCCCATCCTCATTAAGAAGGTGTGTAATCCATGAGGGACATAAAGGCGAAGGGTTTTGCCGCGCTTCATTCCAGTAAAGAAGATAGGTTTCGATCTGTTCTTTAGGATTAGGGTGAATGAGTTCTGTGGGTTTTTTGCCCTCGGAATAAAGAATTCTGCTCTTCGCTTTGATTTTTCCCTCTTTAACAAAGTAATGGAATAGCAAGATTCGAGGTAAAAATCGGTAGAAATCTTCAGGTTTTCCCGGACGATGAATTAATAACCCTTCAGGAGAAATATTTTCGATTGTTCCGCTTAATATTATTTTCGGTAAGGAGTCCACTTGGAAAATAAGCCTTTCAAAGGTGTAGTCAAAGAGCTCTTGAGGATCAACTTTATACACGCTCAAGTTATTATGCATGTCGTTGTTTTTTTGGCGGATCGTACGGGTGGCAATCTCTTCAAAAATACCTTCCGGAAGTTCGCCTTTCTTTTTAGAAAGTAAAATTTCTTCTTCCAATTCACCTTTTAAGGCATTTCTAGGGATCATCGCTTTGGTTAAGTGAGAAAGGGAAAGGTTGCGCTCGGTTTTATGATGGGAGGTTTCTTTAAGGGTAATCCCCAATGTTTTTTTGTAATAAAATTCTAATGGATCTTTTGCAAGCGATTCCAGGTCTTTGAGGGAAAGGGAGATTTCTTGTTCTTGGATTTGCGTGGAAGTGATCTCGAATCGGGGGATAAAGGAGCATAGCGGTTGTTTTTCTTCCGAAATCAAAGCAAGAGCTTCCCTATAGGCGGATAATGAGTAGCTTCGATGAGATTGTTCTTCGAAATAAGAGGGATCATATTTACTAAAAGGGTGTTTGAAATGGATTTTTGAAGAGACCGATTTTCCCTCGATCGTGTAATAGCGGTCTAAGAGGTCTGTGAGTTCCTGGATGCTTATAGAGGGGCCATCCACCTGTTCAGCAGAGGGATAGGTGAATACCAGATGCTGCCGAGTGGATAGAATCGTTTCCAACATCAAAAACCTGTCGAAATCAACCTTTTTAGGCTTGGGGTCTATTGGTTCCTTCATCAAATTTTGAGATGTTTCCTGCTGCGTTCTAGGGAAAGCATCTTCGGACATTCCACAAAGCACAATCACTTTTCCAGGAATCGCACGCATCGGGAGCAAAGAACAAAATCTTACCGAATTCACGTGTTGCTCGCGATAGCTCGTTTTTCCCTTTTCAAAAACACTTTCAAACCAATCTAAAACAGAGTCGAATGAGAACGTTTGATTTTGAAATTGAGCCGCCGCGCGTCGGAATTGGTGAAAGATCATTTCCATTTGCGGAGAAAGTGTGTCTAAAAACTGTTTTGCAAGGTTGTCGACGATAACGCTCCATTCCAGAAGTGACCCCTGAATGTTTTCAATGGATCTCAGCTCGCGATACAAATCCCTTAATGTGGCAATCCATTTGCCCAGTAGTTCCGCATCGTTAATATCCAAGCGGTTGTAAGGAAGGATATCTGATTCTTGAAGGACAACATCATCATCATGAGCCGTGAAAAGGGCCCGCAGTGTTCTTTCAAAAAATGATTCCCACGTCCCTTGGTGGATTTCCACTCCTTTGGAGCAATGGTTTTGAGTTAATGTTTCGGCGTGGTGTTGACGGTCCATCCCCCAAATCACTTCATTTTCGGTCATCCATTTTTGGAGTTTGGCAAGGTCTTCACGGTCTATATTCAGCTTTTTTTGAAAAGGCTCCATCTGCAAAAGATCATTTAATGCCGCAGATTCCCAACGTGATTTTATGAGGGATAAGATTTTGCGAAACGCGCGGATACAGGAATCATGCGCCGGTAGCGCGATGTCCATGAGTCGATAGTCGAGAACACTTTCTTCTCTTTCGAAATGCGCCTGGATAAAAGGAGCATAATCCATGATCTCCGGAGCCATCACAACAACATCTTCCGGGGTGATGGGGAGTTCGTCCGATTTGTGTTTATCAATCAACCCTACAATAATATTATAAATCTCCTCGATCTCTCTCCTTTTGCAGGGCATCTGGTGCACTTGTATGCTCAAGTCTTGTTCGCAGTCCATTTTATTTTCAGGAGGAGGCCTCATGGTAACTAAATCGGCTTGGAGTTTGTTCAATAAAGTAAAGGGGCCATTGATTGGAATTGTTTCGGGGTAGGTGAGCTCGCTCCATTCAGATTGCTGAAATGCCTGCTCGGGAAGCGGATAGAGCTCTTCATATTGCTCCATGTGCTCAGGCAGCTGTTTTACCATCATCCGGCCCAGTTTTCCCCAGTTGGCAAGAAGGGGGTGAGTTGTCCGCAAGTAGCTGTTTAGGTCTTCGAGTTGTTTCGCGGAAGCTCCTTTTTTTTCCCACACCTTCCGAAGGAATCGGCTTTGAGTGCCTGAAAGAGTGTCTTCCCAAAAGGTTTGCGTGGGGGAGAGGTGGTAAAAGTAGATGGGAAAAGGAAGTGATTCTAAAAACCGAATCGTAATAGCCGGCAAGAAGCTAATAGCAAAAAGATGTACTTCGAAGTCGACGGCAGGGTTTTTTTCAGGGAGCTGATAAAGTTGGTAGGGCATCCCCCACTGCGGAAACTCTTCCCTTAGAAGATTCCATAAAGCAGCCTGCCAATGTAGTTTCGGCGAGTTTTTCCATTCCTCTAACATAGGCCCGTCAAATGTTCCATATTCCAGAAACAATTCAGCCATTTCGTGCGCAAGAAGAAGTAATCTTTTTTGATGCCCTTCTTCTAAATAAATTTTAAGAAATGGATAATCATCCAGAAGTTTTGGGATCAGGTGCTGAAAAGCAAAGGCTAGCTGATCGCGATCAGGAACGATAGTAGGGAAAGTAATCTCAAGGTAGTCCGCGATTTTTCTCATGCCCTGTTCTTGCAAAAAAAGTTCTATCCCCATGGAAATGCCCAGATCATCAGCCATTTTTTTTACCAGCCAACTTTTCATTAATGGGCTAGGGACAATCACGATCTTCTTCAAAAAAGGGGATTTTGAAGTGGAGAATAAATTTTGAATCAAAAATCGATAGAGTGTCTCTGTCGATTGACTCAAATAAGCAGAAATGTGGTCATCGGAGTTCGATATCATATTAGTTCTTGTTTGATAAAGACTTACAATCCATAATTGCATTATTATGACTAAAAATAGAGATCATGCCAATATGTTCTTTTCATTATTTAAAAAAATTTCGTCTTTCACCTTCTTAAATGCCACCCAGTTTCTAGGGGCCTTAAACGATAATATCTATAAACTCCTGACTGTTTATTTTTTAGTAAGCGTACAGGGAATTGAAAATAGTCCTATAATTTTAGCGACCACCGGGGCTGTTTTCGTCATCCCCTTCTTGTTTTTTTCCGCATCTTCGGGAATTCTTGCTGACCGGTTTAGTAAGCGAAATATCATTGTCCTGACCAAAATTTTCGAATTAGTGATCATGTCGCTCGCGGTATTATGCTTCGCGACTGAAAGTATATGGGGCGCCTATTCGATTCTGTTCCTTTTAGCAACGCAGAGCGCTGTCTTTGGTCCTTCAAAATATGGGATTATTCCAGAGCTTGTGACGACGGAAAGGATTTCAAAAGCGAATGGAATCATGAGTTCTTTTACGTTTTTAGCGATCATTTGCGGAACTTTTTTTGCTTCATTTTTAATCGATATCACAGACAGAAATTTCATTCTGGCGTCTCTTTTTTGTACTTTAGTGGCCTTGGTGGGAATGATTACCAGTTTTTGCATCGAATACACTCCGCCATCCGGGTCAAATCAACGCTTTAATATTTTCTTTTTGGGAGAAATTTATTCTTCCTTAAAAATCGCTCAACAAAATCCTTCATTATTAGCGGCCATTTTTGGATCGGCGTTCTTTCTGTTTTTGGGATCTTTTGTTCAGCTTAATATGATACCCTTTGCTGTGCATTCTCTAAACCTTAGCGATGTTCAAGGAGGGTATTTATTCCTTCTTACCGCTTTAGGAATAGGCACTGGCTCTATGATTGCCGGAAAAGTTTCGGGAAATACGGTCGAGCTTGGTTTAGTTCCCTTGGCCGGAGTGGGTGTAATAATATCTTGTTACATGCTGGACTACTTTTCCAACGATTTATTTATGGTTATCCCCCTTGTCATTATTGTGGGTGCTTTTGGTGGAATGTACCAAATCCCCTTGGATTCTTATGTTCAAGTGGCTAGCCCGAATAAATTCCGCGGGCAAATTGTGGCCGCGACGAATTTTTTAAGCTTTACCGGGGTGCTTCTTAGTTCAGGCTTGATTTATCTCCTGAGTGTTTTGAATGTTGAACCGGATCGGGGGTTCACAATCATAGGGACAATTACCGTGGGTGTCACCTTGGTTATGGGTTACCAGTATATTGATTACCTCTCTAGATTCGTAGCGATGATTTTATCCCGACTCCACTTCAGCACGAATTATATTGGAAAAGAAAACGTTCCTGATCGTCCTGCGGTCTATGTGTGTTCGCATACGGAATGGAATGACACCCTCCTTCTTCTTGGCGCGCAAAGACGGCGTATTAGATTTTTTATCGAGAGGGAACAAGAGCATTCCAAATGGATTCGCAAGCTTTATGGGTTGTTGAGGGTTGTTTTCGTTCCCCCTGTAGAATCTCACGAGAATGATCAAGAGCGGATTCATGAAATCAAAAAGGCTTTGGAAAGGGGTTATTCGGTCTGTTTATTCGTTAATAACGATGACCTTTGCGAGGAATTAGAAAAATTAAAAACCTCCTTAGCTTTTCAAGAGATTTTATACTCGAACCAATATCCCCTAATTCCTATCAAGCTCGATAAGGGCGATAAGAAACAACGCTCCCCTTTATGGGATAGGCTTCTGAAGAAAATACGAGTGCCTGCAACCGTTTCTATCGGTATGAGCATGAACACTCCCCTGCCCGAACCTGAAGTGTCAGAGGATGAATCCTCACCCTGCAGATTCTAGGTGTTTCGAAAACAGTTCCAACATCATTGTTTTATATTAAAAACATGTTAATATTTATCTCTACATACTAATGTGAGATGAAGATGACAACGATTAAGGCGACGATTTTTTTTGAAAAACGATATTGGGTGGGAACTTTTGAGCGTACAGATAAAGAGGGGTATGCTGTTGCCAAGCATATCTTTGGCCCCGAGCCAACTAATCCTGAAGTTTATGATTTTGTAGTCAATCGTTATCAGGAACTCAAGTTTGGCGAGCTAAAAGAAATAAATATCATAATCCAGCGGATGAATCCGAAAAGAGTTCAGCGAGAAATTCGTCGCGAAATGGCAAGAATCAAGGAAACCTCCAAGCCTTCAACCTTTGCGCAAGATTACATGCGGGAAGAGATTGAGAAGAGAAAGAAGGAGAGGAAGAGTCTTTCTAGCGCAGAAAAACAAGCACGTAAAGATGAACAATTTGTGATTAAATTAGAGAAGAGAAAGGAAAAACATCGCGGACATTGAATCATAGTTTTATGCAAACGTATAAATATCTATTTGCATTTCGTTGTGGAGTGTTTTTTTGTAACTTAGAGACGTGCGAGTGCGGGACAACGTTGTTAACTTAAGAGTTTATAACGTCTCTACAGGACTCTGAAGTGCTTTTTGCTGTTAACCCAGGCCGCCGCTTCGCTTTGGCCTGGGCTATCATAGGCCGCTCGTTCGGAGCTTAGCTACGAATAGAGGGGTTCGTCTAAGATTCCAGGAAGGACGCTTGCGCCTTCTCAAGATAAGGGTATAGCTCTTTCAATCGCTCGTGCTGAAGAGTGATGGATACATGATTAAAAGTAGCCAGCAAAGCTTCTGCTTCCGCGCTGCCCGCAGCAGCGTGAGTCACACCAATCACCCATTGGTAGGATTCTGACAGGGTCTTAATGTATTTTTCAAACTTCTCTGACCCGGTAAGTTCTGTGCTAAAACGAGAAATTCCGCCGGTGACAACCTTTGAAACTCCGTTGACAGTTTCAATTTCGGGAAGTTTGTCCGATCCTTCCAGGTACTGCAACAGACCCTGATGGGATGTTGGAGTCGGTTGATCGAAGCTTAGCGGGACGATGACGGATGAGATGCCCTGTTTGCGAAGCAGCCCGGCAAGATCAATCGAATAGTCTGGGCCTTCCCCTTCGATCAGCAACATCCGAACCGGGGTGAGTGACTCCGCGTGATGGCTGATGAGTCGGCGTAGTAGTTCTAAATCCTCATCGCGTAATCTATCCGGAGCTCCGGGGACGTATTCTTTCGAGAGTTTTCCTAAAGTGAATCCTCCGGAAAGCGCGATGTTATCCATTGTTGCACGGACACCTTGGCTAACCGTACGGGCAAACAGATAGCAAAGAGTGATGAGGCCACCAAGAAACCCACCCAAGCCTGCATAAAGTAGAGTGTAGGGGGCTTTTGGGTAGAGTGGTGTAATCGCAAGATCGAAGGGAGCGGATTGATTGAGTTCAATGTTTCCGGAGATGTTTTTTGATTCGACCAGGGAGGCAATATCTTGAACGATCCGCTTATTGACTTCCATTTGCTGATCGACAATTTTCTGAGAGGCCCAAACAGCCGGAGTGCTCGCCATTTCCCGGCGAAGATCTTCCTGATGGTGTTCGATGACAGAGCGTTCGTGCGCTAGGCTTTCCAGTCGGGATTTCGCGTAGTCAAGGAGGTGTTTTTCCAAAATGATAATTTGTTGACGGATCAGCTCTTGAGTGATGTTTTGGAGGGAGGAGATTTTTTCTTTGATGAGGTCTTCTTTAAGAGCGATCAGTTGAATCGTTTGATTGAGGTGCATTTTCAGGAAGCCGCGCTGCAGGTTCAGGTCATGCTTTAGGCGATCGAGTTCGCGGTTTGTGCGGTTATCTTCGTCTTTGATGGCTAGGAGTAGATTGCTGGCCCGTTCAACCATTTCTTTGCTGACTGTGTCATTAAGAATGCTGCTTAGGGAGCTGATTTCAAAGTCCGGTTCATCGAGTTTGTCGATGATGAAAGCAATTTGAGCTTTCTGTGCTTCCAGGGTATTATTCTCTTTGCTGTAAGAAATATAGAGTTGTTGGGCAGTTTCCAGGGAAATCCCTTCGAATTCTTGGAAGGGGTTTTGCTGGTGGGTTAGACGTTCCCGCATAGTTCTTTCCAAAACCTCTAAAACGTGCTGAAGGTTGACTAGGTACTCGTTAAAGTGAGTACGACAGGTTTCCCACTCTGTTTTTTTAGTAAGCTTTTCATGGGCTTCGCATTTACGGTAATCATCATAAGCTTGAGCGGTTTTTTGATACCACGAGTTCACTAAATATTTGGGGTTTTCTAAGATCGATAGTTTTTCAGTAGGGAAGACTTCGTCATTGACCGCGACTTGCAGATAGCGAATATCTTCTTGATGTTGCTTAATTTCATGCATGGATTGGATTTGCTCTTCGAAATGTGTTTCGGCAAGAGCATTTTCGGACTGCGAATGGGCTCGTAGGGCTAGTTGGATGGAATCATTTTGTTGTCGGAGTTTTCTGATTTCAGCCAGAATTTGCTGCAATCCCCCTTGATAGTTTCCATCGGCGGTGTGTCTTTCAAAATAGGAAGAACCTTCTTCTAAGGCCTTTACAAGGTGAAGGGACTCTAATTCGATCGCCATGAGTTCTTTTTTATGCGCTTGTTGAGTGGAAACAAGAAACTCGATGGTATTGGCATTCGAAGAAAAGTTTTCTGCATGTTCTTCTAGAAGTTGTTTGAGTTTTCCACCCATTTCAACCTGTCGATTTTGGAGATAGGCAATTTGTTCTAAAGATTGTTTTTGGTGCTCTTGAAGGAGGTGTTTTCTGTAACCATTCATCACGCCGTTAACAATATTTGTTGCGATAGCGCGATCTGCGTGGTCATAATTAACCTTTAAGAGGCCCTTGTCGACTCTTTCGAGTTCTACAGTGATATTCTTTCCGATATTTGAGGCAACTTGATGGAGGGGGGTTAATGTGACTTCGTATTTTTCCCCTTCCAGTGGTTCTATTGTATTGGGGTGGACTATGAAAGAGATATCCCCATAGACAAACGTGTCGCCGAATGTACCCATTCCGGAAAATCTAGTTTCTGGGTCTTCCACGGAGAATTCTGTAGAGTTAAGAACTTTTACGTAGAGTTGCAGAGGGAGTTCTTGATGAAATTGAATGTGGCTGAATCGAATGTCGTCTTTCTTATATGAGATCGAAGGGCGTGAGCGTCCGCGGAATAGGGCATATTCTACTTTTAAATTGTCTTTAATGTTTTTTAAAAGTTGAATTCCTTTTGTAACCACCTTAGGGAGTACGCTATAGGGTTTAACCTCAGCTTGGAGCCCTAAATCACGTACGGGAATTTCAATAATTCGCCGGGACTTCATGGACGAGAGAGCAATGCTCTCCGCGTTGGAAGACCCGCCTCCGGTCAATAAACTTGTTAAAGATCTGCTTTCTGAACCGTCATTTTTAGACTTCTCACGGAATGTCCCCTCTCCAGAATATTTTAGCGGGCGAGTGAGGGTAAACAAGACCATCAAACCGGCACAGATTAATGCTCCGGTCCAAATTTTTGATTTGGCTTCTTTACAGACCGTGCAAAGATCTGAAAAGGTGACTAGGTAATCTTGTTCTTTTTGTTTATCTGACATGACATTCCTTTATTTTGAGAGTCTGTAAATTTCCCATGCAGAGAGTACTCCATTGAAGCTTGGGAATAACTGATCAATGAAGCGGTTCCACTCCGTGATCGGTTTTGGTGACACATAAATCGTGTCTCCGGGCATTAACAGAAGGCTGTCGTTTGGTAAGTGAACGATATGCTGCCACGAGAGGATGTAGATTTTCGGGCAGGAGAGATTCCCTCGGATCACTTGAATGCAATTCTTGTCTCCGGTGTAGGGAATGCCTCCGGCTGAAACAAGAGCTTCACGTAGGGACATAAACCCATAGGGAAGAGGGACTAAGCGGGGCGCTAACACTTCGCCCATTAACATGACGCTGGAATCCCGCGGGCTAGCGATAAAGATTTTATCTCCGCCACGCATGACAATATTTTGGCACATGTCGCCTTGATTCATTAGCTTATAAAGATCCACAGGAAGTGGGCAGCCATCGCGCACAACATAACTCATAAACAGATTGGCG
Organism: uncultured bacterium; assembly: GCA_964513575.1. GTDB lineage: Bacteria > Chlamydiota > Chlamydiia > Chlamydiales > Parachlamydiaceae > CAMFKA01. The sequence goes on from CAZENM010000007.1 coordinate 16,728, forward strand.
TCAGGGGGGATATGTGCTTTGGCGATCACTTCATAGAGGCGGATTTTTCCATCGACAGGAATCGTCGCTTGAGCGACCATTCCCGCGAGTTCCACTTTGCGGGTAAGTCTATCTTGGTAGGTAACGAAGACTTCTACGTCTTGAATTTGTTCACGAAATGCCGTTTGCAGGCGTAATCGCGCTTCATCAAGGGTTAAACCTTCTACTTGAACCGGGGGGATGTCGGGCAGATCAACGACTCCATCAATAACTTTAAAGCCGCCAACGGATTTATTGATGAATTGTACGGCCTCCATGAGGTCTTTTCTTTTCGGGTGGTACACTGCGATATTGAGGATGTCGTCTTCGGCGATAACGTCTTTGTATTCGTCCATGGCTTCTTCTGGAAGGTCTCCAAGCTCATTGCCCTCAAGGGTAAGTATCGAGTTTTTCCCCTGACGAATCATGTAGGAGTCCATAACAAATTCGTGCGCGCCGTAGATCGGATAGTTATGACAAGGTTTTGTGCAAGAGGCTGCAGAGAGCAGGCAAATACATAGAAGAAAAATACGAAGCATATAGAAATTATCCTTGATTATAGACGTCGATTTTCGGTGATTTTGCTTTAAATCGGAAGTGTTTTTTCGGGGTTTATTCAATAAAGAATGCAAAACAGAGTTTCAATGGGTTAAGGTGTCGTTATGCGCTAAAAAATCCAGCGCAAAGAGTTGGAGTTAAGTCAATTTTGCTGGTTTTTTAGCCGCTTATCTATTCATTAGACCGCGCAGAGAGGCTGTGAAAAAATTAGAATCCGTTTGATTTCGATCGATATTTTTTTGTCTTTTCATTCAAATACCCTCGCTCACAACGCTGACATCCGTTATGAGCGGGGGCATTTGAATGAAAAGACAAAAAAAGATCGGCGAAAGTAAACTGGATCTCTATTTTTTCAAAGCCTCAAATAATCTGCGATTTCACGTTTTTTTCCGCTAACTGCAAAATCGACCGCTGTATGTCCGCTCGTTGTTATCGCGTGCGGGTTTGCTCCGATTTTGATAAGTTGTTGTACTGTTTCAATTGTGGAATAATTTGAGAGCCACATGAGTGCGGTAATCCCCTCGGTGTTGCTGTAATTGGGACTAGCCCCTGCTAAAAGTAGCGTCTGTAATATATTGTTTGTTTTTTCAGTTGTTCCCTGATCTTTGTCAGTTTTTTTTTGTTCAACTCCAATTAAGCTCAAAGGGGTAAACCCTGCTTTCGATTCCGACACATTTGGGTTTGCCCCCGCATAAAGAAGTCGCGCGGCTAAGTTATAGTGACCTATGCACATCGCTAGAATGAGAGGGGTTCTATCGTGATGAGGACCTACAAAATTTGGATTTGCTCCTTTATCAAGAAGCGTTTCGGCTAGTTCGGTCCGTTCCGATTCGGAGGTATTTTGCCACTGGCTCCAGCGCCATTTTTTATCGATATCATTACAAATATCGATGAGTTCTTGATCGTATTGCTCATACTCTTCTTTTGTAGTCGTTTCATTTGCTCCAAATTTTATCAATAGATTCATTGCGTCAGCGTCATTTTGAGATTGGGAGAATCTGTAAAGGAGTTGTAAATTAGAAGGAGGGGATAATTTATATCCGATAGTGTCCCACAACTTGTAGAGAGCGATTTGTTTTGGCAAAGGAAGTTGTAAAAAATAGAGGTGGGTCGTTGATCCGAATATCTCATAGGGGTGAATTTGACTAAGCTCTTCTTGGGTTCGAGAGGTATCTTGAAATAAGGCCTTGATGATTGCGCTGCGTAGCGATGAGGGGTGGTTGATTAAATTGTAGTGAGGGAGGATATAGTTGTGATTTGTATGACTTTCAATATTAGAGTTTATTGCATTCATGAGAGTCTCCTAGTAAAAATACGCTGGGTTTTTCACTCTGTGGTATTTTAATTAATTAATAATATGTTTTTTATATTAATGTAAAGTTAATGCTTGTGTTGTTTTTGAACAAAAATGAAAATCGCAGGAGCTTACGCATAGTTTTCCACCAAAAAACTTATTTTTTGATCTACTAGAATGAATAGAAAGCTATGGGTGTCAATGAAATTTAAAAAAATATATCATCAAAATCTAATCTAGTTTTCTAATTTTTCGGTGCCTTATACACTTAAAAATATATGGAGGGTAATAATGACCCACAAAGTTGAAACGGGTGTATCAGTTAGTGAATTGCGAACCTATTTTGAGCTAAATTCAGAAGCTTCATCCTCCAACGCGGCACCGTTGTTGGATCCAATCACATCAGAAAAAAAACGTTTGTTTGTTGAAGTTGTGCCATCGCTTCCCCTCAATCGGTTATATATCGATCCGAAAAGAGTGATTTCATCAAAGGAACTGAATACTCCAAAATTGCGACGGGGAGGTCCCGAAGTTGATCCGATGATTTTTATAGAGAAATTTGGATCCTCTGAGAGTTCCATGTTTTCATCGGTAGAGACAGTCGTGACCGCATCATCAGATGAACAAATTTCAATAAGAAGCTCCCACAGCGCGGCAAGCTCGTCGAGTCCAAGGCCATTCGGACATAAATTATCGATTCGAGAACTTATTTCACATGTCTCTCCAAGGGGAAATAATATCCCCCCCCTTTCTGTCAAGTGGCGAAGAGTCTCTTTAAGCAATAACGTTTTGACTGACTTATTGCGAAATAGTGGGGACTCAGAGCTAGATGGATACTCAGAGGTCACAAGCACTAAAGATGCAAGTAAGTTGGAACACCGTGTGCGAGAGCATTTAAGGAGGATGAGTCGTGAAAGATCACCAAGCAGTTTGAGTGACGAAACTCTCGGTAAGGAGCTCAAGGAATATCAAAAAGAGAAAGTCGATGAATATCTGATGGGGCTTTCTGATAAAAAAAATCCTACATCGGATTCTTCCTCATCCCCTAGAACAAAGCAAGCTGTCGAATATGTTTTGGGGGCCACGCGCGCTAGCGGTGTGTTGACTCGAGAAATCGTGAAAAGAGTGACGGCATATCGGGATTCCTTAAAAGAGTACTTACGTGTGAATAAGGTCAAAACGCCCTGGATAGTAAATTTGCAGAGGTATTTCAATCTAACGATAAATAATCAAAACAACCTGCAGGAATTCGTTTGGTGTATAGATGGGATTGAAGACGAGAAAATCAGTGATATTTTCAAATTAATCGTAGGAAGAAATTTTCCAAAAATTTTGAGCTTACTTCAAAAATGGGCAGCTTCTGATGTCGACAAACTGCTTAAACCTATGCTGGCAAAGATTAATTTACGTTTTCTAAATGTCGACAACATTAAAAATTTAAAATGGCGGTTCGATGATGAAGGTGTAACCCCGGGAAGTATAGCCAAAACCCCCATGAGCGACATTATCGGAGATTATGTTGAACTGGCGGGCGCGCATTTGCAATATTTTTCAATTAACGAAGTTAGAATTGATACCGCATCGATTTTAAAAGAGGGTGAAGAAGCCCAGAAGAGCTTTTTTTTCTATGTGTTAATGACGTATTACAGACTAACCGGGATGAGCGTTGGAAGTGATAAAGTAGAAAATGAAGTAGAGGAGATGTTTAACGGAGGTTCGGTGCCATCGAAAGAGTTCTTGTGGATGTGTACACAACCATGGAAACGATTTAAGGAAAAGGTAAAAGTGATATTTTGTAGTTTATCACCCCACCTGACAGTTATTCCCGACCAAGATAACCTTACAATGGCTGTGATGGTGGAAGAGGGGGGAGGATACAAAATTACTCTCGCAGTGAACTATAAATGCTATTCATCCAGCTTATCGGAGTTCGATCAAAAGTTACAGGTGGATAAAAGCGCTCCTGTCGCAGAAATAAAGTTTTATTGGACCGTAGGACCCAGCAAGAGTCCTGAAAATATAAGCGTCTGGAGCGGGTGTATTCAGATCCCCGAAGATGTGAGAGTGGCTTCCGATTTGAATTTCGTTCTGAAATGGAAATTATTGAAACAGTTGATTAACTATTCTGAGATTGATAAGGATGAATATGTAAAAGAAAAAGATACATTAGATGCACCTGAAGACATTCGCAAATATTTTACTAACCTAAGGTCTGCTCTGGATGATCCTTCAGTTATCGCGGAGGCTAAATATGTCAATGGGTTTATTTTAGAATCGATTGTAAAAAATTTGTGTGTTGAAGGATTGAATATCGCAAATATTTCCTCCGATGAAAAGTCAATCGCGCAGTATTCAAAGTCTGTTTGGAGTTTGATTCGAGTCAATGGACAAGTTTTAGAGCCATTAATTTCCCGTTTAAGACTCTTTAAGGTTAAGTTGAGCGACTATGTTAAGGGGCAAGCGTTTCGGATAGAGGAAATGGATCATTGGTTTTCTTTTTTAGACAGTCTTATAGAGGAAAAAAACATTCAATTTTTTCTAAAGAAATTAGAAATTTTTTCAGAAAATGAAATTATGCTTAAAACCGTTCTTCATGCGATGTGTGGCGGGTGGCAGGATAAAAAGGGTAGGATAAACCCCAAGCATCAATATGAGCATGTAAAATCGATCATAAATACACTAAGCTTATTTAATTCAGGACCTCAATTTTTACATGAGACCGTTAAAACAATACTTGAGGGCTCAAAAATTGAAAACGTTCATTCAGTCATCAACCAACCCCATTCCTGGATTTTTAGTCAGGAAAAATCAACAGCGCTGTTAGGTATTACTTTAGAAGACGTCATAAGGTCGTTGATGCCGGAGGAAACCCCAGTCTTTGCTAAATTACTCGTTAATGGCGAGGGTCTCGATATTAAAAAATTGACGGGCAGCAAACAGCAAAAAAGAGGGCTTTATTTTCTGAAATTGTTCAAAGCAATTTATAAAAAGCTCGATTCCTCAGTCACGTTGGTAGAGATTCAAAAGCAAGTCGCTTATTTTCTATCCTGTCAAGGAGGGTCAGGCGCCATTTTTAATGAACAAATTCCCTGTTTAAACATCCTACGGCTTTGTTCAATCAGCGCAAGCCAGGCCGGAGATAGACTGTTTAGGTATTTATTTGATGTTAATAATCCTCCGTTAAAGAGCAGTATCCTACCTAACAGTCAGTGTAAGATTGTGGTTGAAGAGGATAAGACCGTATTTGTCATTCATGAGATTGTCCAAGGGATCTACCCTAGAGGAATCCCCAATGAAATTAACAGCGCGATAGATAAACGGCGTCTTTTGGCCAAAATTCCTTTTTTATGGGTGTTGGTCTATTCATCGGACGGTGAATTAGTTCGAGGTGATTTGAAGATCTTAGACGTGGAATTTATGAATGATGCCACTTCGGAGGAAAGATTTTTGATATCGCATGCGCTGCAAAAACATAATACGGATTTTAGAGATGAATTGGCGTGGGAGTTTAAGATGCCTCAGCCTTTTTTAAAGAGCCCCTTAGGGATCCCGGAGGAAATTAAAAATTCCAACAATCACTCGGGTTTATTTAAAAAGATTAGACCCCGTTCCTAACTATAAAAGAGAGCTACAAAGCAGAAATTAACGACTCCGGATAGAAAGATAATACAATTAGAATAACGGAAGATATGAGTCCCGCGATGGTTGCGGGCCATAGCCGGCTAAACGCTGTTGACTCTTTTGGGGCTTCGGAGAATAGGATCGCGATAATTCGCAAGTAGTAATATGCAGATAAAATGGTTGTCAGCAATGCGATGACTACTAATGTGTAATATCCCGCCTGGAATGCGACTTTAAACAAATAAAATTTTGCAAAGAAACCGGCTGTGGGGGGGATTCCGGCAAGGGTTAATAGGCAGATAGCCAAAACCCCGGCTGCCAGGGGAGAGCGTTGAAATAGACCCTGCAGATTATCAAAACTGACTCCCTCTTTCCCGTCATCCAAATAGGCCATCACAGCGAAAGCGCCCAGCGTCGCAAACGAATATACGATTAGGTAGAACATTAATGCCGGTATAGCAACCGCAGTGCCTGCAGCAAGCGGCAAAAGGAGAAATCCCGCATGAGAAATTCCCGAATAGGCGAAAAATCTTCGCAGGCTCGTTTGCCTCAATGCGACATAGTTTGCATAGATTAGGGTGAAAATGGAGAGAACCGCGATCATGTGGTTCCACTCTTCGTGGAAATGAGGAAGGGCAACTAAAAAGATTCGAACTAACGCCGCAAAAGCCCCCGCTTTCGAACCTATAGCTAAGAATGCGGTCACAGGCGTAGATGCGCCTGCATAAACATCGGGAGCCCATTGGTGAAAGGGGAAAATCGCCGCTTTAAAACCAAGAGCCAGAGTAATAAGAGCTATTCCGCTTAGGAATAAAGTTTTATTACTGTTTTCAGTTAAACCCTGATAGTCAGCTAAAAGAGTGCTAAAGGCCGTGGCTCCGATGGCGCCGTAGATCAATGCTATACCATAGAGAAGAACCGCAGCGGCAACAGATCCTGTAAGGAAAAATTTTATCGCTGACTCTTGAGAACCGGACCATTCTTTCATGTAGCTGCAAAGGATGTAAAGGGCTATCGAGAGAGTTTCCAATCCTAAAAATAAGGTAAGAAAATTTGCCGAGGAGCCTATGAAAATTAAACCGATCACCGCCGACAAAAGAAGAAAATAAAATTCACCCCTACTGCTTTCAAACCGTTGGAAGAAGGCGTTTGCGAGAAAAGCGATACCCAGGCCTATTCCCAAGAACACAAAAGTGAATAAACGAGATAGAGGGTCAAAAGTTAACCAAGGGGTTAAGAGAGGGTTATCGCTTCCCGGCGCATAGGCGGCAGATAAAAGGGCCGCGATAAGAGCGAAGAGGGCGATCGGAAAGGAGAGCTTTTTAGCCGAATTTTCGGCAAATGTTTCGACCAGAAGCAACGACAATGCCGAAATCAAAAGAATTAGAACCGGGCTCAGGGCCGCAAAATCAATGGCGTTTAAGGTAAGGATCATTTTTGCGGCTCCGTTGTGACTGTGGCGAGAATTTTTTCTACCGCCGGTTTAATTTTCGTTAGAATAGGGGAAGGATAAATCCCTACCCATAATATTAGCGCGATTAGAGGTAGCGCAATAGTGATTTCCTTACCCCCAATATCTATCCATAACGGTCGAAAAACGTGAGGGGTTCCGAAGTACATTTTTTGCATCCAGCTAAGCATATAAACCGCCGAGAACACAACGCTTAATGTCAGGAAAGCGGCTAGCCAAGGGTTTTTACCGAAAAGTCCAAAGAAGATCATGAGTTCACCGACAAAATTATTCGTACCCGGAAGCGCTACTGAGGAAAGAATAAAAAATAAGGTCAGCCAGCAAAGTTTAGGCAGATATTTCGACAGTCCGCTGAATCGTACCATCTCGGTGGATTCGAGCCTATCTTCTAACCATCCAGCCACTAAGAATAATGCCGCAATAGTAATACCATGGTTGAATGCCTGCAGAATTGCGCCTGAGTCGGCGACTTGGCTCCAGGCGAAGAGGCCCGCTAAAATAAAATTCACATGGGATAGGCTGGAATAAGCGATCAATCGCTTAAAGTCATTTTGTTTCCAGGCAGCAAAGGCTCCATAAAAGACTCCGGTCACCGCTAATGTTAAAAGATAGGGGCTCCATTCCTGCATGATTACAGGAAAGAGAGTCATTGATACCCTTAAAAAGCCATAAATGCCAGCCTTTGAAAGCAGGGAGCTTAGGAGGATTGTTCCGGAAGTGGAAGCTTGGCAATAAGTATCAGGCAACCACGCATGAAAAGGGAATAATGGAGTTTTCACAGCAAATGCCAGAAGAAAAATACCACATACAATAGGGGTAAAAGGGAGGTTCATCGAGATTTTTGCCAATGCGTCGAGATTGAACGTGCCTGTTGTTCCATCGCCGGCTAGCGCGGAAGAAAAATAAAGCGAGAGGACCGCAACGATGAGTAACGCCGATCCCGCGATCATATAAGTTAAAAATTTCAGGCCTGCTGCTTGCCGTTGGGAGCCTCCCCATTGAACGATCAAAAAATACACGGGGATCAACATGGCTTCATAAAGGAACGTGAATAGCGCCAAGTCACGCGCGGTAAAAAATCCAATAAGCAGCCCTTCCAGAAAAAGAATTAATCCATAAAAAGCATTAGGATGAGAGAGTTGATCGGATCGTACGCTGATAATGCTGAGGGGGATAATCAATGCTGTGAGATATAAGAATAGCAGCGATATGGAATCGATAGAGAGATGAAAACGTATGGAAAGACGAGGGATCCAATCAAGATCGATTGCTGAACCAATCCAACTCCCATGCAAATAGAGAAGCAAGAACAGCGGAATCAGGCTTAAACATGCCGCTATCGTTTTTAAACCCTTTTTAAGGATGTTAGGAAGAATGAATACCAATCCGGAAGCGATGATAGGAATGAAAAATAATAATAACAAATTGTGCATGAAAACTCCTTATAACACCATGTAAACAAGTAAAAACACCATTCCTAAAACCATCCACGCAAGGTAAGAGCGAATTTGTCCGCTTTGAAACTGTTGCATCCATTTTGAAATCCGTTTTGTCCATTGTGTTGTTTTTATGAGTGAGCCTGTAAAAACAATCGGTTCAATGGTGGTGTCTATCAAACTTGCGACCGCAGCAACAGGTTTGACGATTATGTTTTGGTAGATATCATCGAGATAAAAAGCTTTTTTAAGAACGCGTAAAGGGTGTGTCAGATTTAGAAGGAGTCGGGTATAGACGATATACGCCCCGATTACTCCGGCAAAGGCCCCAATGATTGTTAGCCAGGTTTCAATGGAAGAATAGAATCCATGACTCAATTCTCTTTCCGCCGGGGACAATCCGATGTCAGAAAGGAAAGTTTGCAAGATCGCCTTTCCATGTAAGTCTACCCCTAGAACACCCCCTACTACACACAAAAAAGCAAGAATAAGGAGTGGTAGAATCATGATTTTAGGAGCTTCTTTGACATTAAAATAGACTTTCGGATCCATAGGTGAAACTCCGAAAAATGTTAGGCAATAGGCTCGTGTCAGATAGATACCGGTTAATATGGAAGCAGCAAGTCCCAAATAGAAAAGAACAGAAAAGCCTGCGAGGTATTCTTGTTCTAAAATTAGGTCCTTACTGAAGAAAGCGGCAAAGGGTGGAATTCCGGATAAAGCCAGCAACCCGATTAAAAACAACCAACGGGTGATAGGAAATTTCTTGGCAAGCCCCCCCAGTTGTCCCATCTCGGTGATTCCCCCGGTCATATGGACAATGTTACCGGCGGAAAGGAAGAGAAGCGATTTCATAAAGGCGTGTGTCGTTAGATGGAACATCGCCGAATAAAAAGCCCCTGCCCCACAGGCCAGAAACATAAGACCAAGCTGGCTGACTGTTGAGTAGGCAAGAACCTTTTTTAAATCAGTTTGTCCTAGAGCGCAAAGTGAAGCAAAAATCGCTGTGACAGCTCCGATGCTGCCGATGATCTGCATGGTTAAAGGCGCTAGAATGAACAGCGCGTGCAGGCGAACAACTAGATAGACACCTGCTGTGACCATTGTCGCGGCATGGATGAGTGCTGATACGGGCGTTGGGCCTTCCATAGCATCAGCAAGCCAAGTGTGAAGAGGAATCTGTGCGGATTTACCGGAGGCTCCCATAAAAAGCAGTAGAGTCAGGAGCGTTAGGATCGGCGCGCCGTAGACGAGCTCCTTTGGGGCCCTCTCTGTAATTTGAGAGATGTCTGAAGTTCCAAAAAGATGGAACATAAGCAGCAAGCCGATAATGAAGCCGAAGTCGCCGATTCTATTAATGATGAAAGCTTTCGACGCAGCTTTTGCGGCGCTGGGACGGGTAGTATAAAATCCGATGAGCAGATAGGAAGCCAGGCCCACCCCTTCCCATCCGACGAATAACAGGAGGAGGTTGCCTGCGAGGACTAACAAAAGCATGCTGAAGACAAACAGGTTCATGCAAGCAAAATAGCGGGCGTAGTCTTCTTCATGGTCCATATATCCAATCGAGTAGACATGGATGAGGAAACCAATCCCGGTGATAATCATTGTCATAAGCAGGGATAGGGAATCTAGAGACAGTTTAAAGTCTGCGTTGATTCCGTCGACAGGAATCCAATTAAATAAAATAAAGTGTGTTGGAGGTGTTCCTTGAACGATATAGGTATAAAGAAGGGAGGCAAAGCAAAGAAACGAAATTAGGATAGTGCCCGAGCCGACAAGCCCTGCGGTACGCCTTCCAATGCCGTTTGAGAATATTAACAACAGTAGAAAGCCGAGTAACGGTATGAAGAGACCTAAACAAATCGTATAGAGCATTCTATCCCCTTAAATCATTATATTGATCAACATCAACTATTTGTTTTGCGCGGAATAGGTTGATGACAATAGCCATTCCAACAGCAGCCTCTGCAGCCGCGACCACCAGTACAAAGAAAACCCAAATTTGACCCGTTAAATTTCCCCAGTGGTCTGAAAATCCAACGAAAAGAAGGTTAGCGGCATTAAGCATCAGTTCGATGGATAGGAATAAAATCAACGTGTTCCGCTTTGCCAATACCCCGATTATTCCAATCGCGAACATTGCCATGCTGATATAGATATAAACTGCAATTTCCATTTATTTTACCTTTTTTGCGATGAATAATGCGCCCACGATGGCGATAAGAAAAAGTAATATGACCGCTTCGAAAGGGAAAAAAAAGTCGACGTAAAGCGCATAACCCAAATGCTGTACAGTGCCGAAATCTGTTGGGAGGTTGTAGTCGGTGGGAATAAAATTTATAAATGGTTTACTTAGCAATATGAGGGTGGTCACAAAGCACCCCCCCGCAAAGAAAAGAAGTTGTGGAGAGCTTTGAGCTTTAAACTGGTAGATATGTTGATAGGAGTCCTGGAACAGCACGATTACAAACATGAAGATCACTAAAATCGCTCCCGCATAAACTAATACTTGCATTACCGCAATAAATTGGGCGGAGAGCTGTAGGTAAAAAGCCGCTAAACTAAATAAGGTCAGTAAAAAGTAGAGGCTAGAGTGTACCGGTTTTTTTGACAGGATTGTACCTAGAGAGGCCAATATAAGGATGATTCCTAAGAACCATTGTGAAATTTCGGCAGGGAGCGTCATGATGAATTAAATCTCCCTTTTTGGGTCGCGGCCAGAGTCGCCGGGATTTACTTCTGTCAGCATCTCTTTGGTAAAAATAAGGGATTCTCGTGTATAGCCTGAAAGCTCGTAATTATTCCCTAGGACGATGGCTCCCGTCGGACAGGCCTCTTCACAAAGACCGCAGTAGATACAACGGAGCATGTTGATTTGAAAGTCGCTCGCGTAGCGCTCTCCATGCGAATTAGGGTCTTCAGGATTGTTTGCCGCAGGCTTGACATAGATCGCCTGTGATGGACAGACAATTGCGCATAGTTCACAGCCGACACACCTTTCTAGGCCATCTTCCCACTTGGTAAGGTGGTGTCGTCCGCGTGAGCGGGACGGAAGTTTCCTTTTGATTTCGGGATATTCTATCGTAACAGGACGCTTAAAGGCGTACTTTAATACGATAAAAAGCCCCCCCATCATCGCCATCACTTTTTTTAATGTATCTCTCATCTCACACCAATGTAAAATATGCGGTAACTAGCAAATTAATGGTCGCAATAGGCACCAATACTTTCCAGCCGAAACTCATGAGCTGATCGTAACGAAGGCGGGCCATCGTGGCCCGCACCCAGATAAAAAGGAACACGAAGAACGCCACTTTCAATAAGAACCAGATCACCGGCAAGTTTCCGGGGCCGAGCCATCCTCCAAAAAACAATGTGACTGCGATGCTGGAGACCGCAAGAATATTGATGTATTCTGCCATAAAGAAGATGGCGAATTTCATTCCACCATACTCGGTATGGTATCCCCCTGTGAGTTCCTGTTCTGATTCAGGCAGGTCAAAAGGAGCGCGGTTTGTTTCGGCAAATGCGGTAATCAAGTAGATGATAAAACTGATCGGGTTTGTCCAAAGGAACCAATGATTTTCTTGAGCCTGAACAATTTCGGGAAGGCTTAGCGTCCCGGCCGAAAGAACGACAGTCAGGATTGAAAGTCCCATAGGAACTTCGTAGCTGATCATTTGCGCCGTTCCTCTAAGACCTCCAAGCAGTGAATAACGGTTGTTAGAGGACCATCCCGCTAGAACAATCCCGAAAACAGCAATCGAAGAGAAGGCTAGGAGGAATAGGATGCCTGTATTGACATCAGCGATATGGAGGCTTATTTGGTGTCCCCAGAGTTCTATAGTTCCCCCCACAGGGATTAACACAAAAGCAAAAAGAGCGGTGAATAAGGAGATACCCGGAGACAGCCAGTAGGTGAACTGATCGATATTGCTTGGCTGAAACCGTTCTTTGGTTAGAAGTTTTAGGCCGTCGGCGATTGGTTGTAGGAGTCCTAAGGGCCCTACACGGTTGGGGCCAAGACGAATTTGCATACGGGCCATTAAAACCCGCTCTAAAAAAGTCATATAGGCAGCGGCTCCCATGAGGATTAGGATGAGAACCAGACCTTTGATTAGTACCGGAAGAACCATATCCATCATGATTTATTTTCCTATCTCTATCTGAAGACCGTTTAACAAATTCATTCCCCATTCGTAAGCGGGAATTTGGTCGAAGCCAAGTGGAACAACAAGAGTTCCATCGGCGACCTGATTGTCATATTTAATTTTTGCTTTGATGATTACACCATTTGCCTTTAAGTGAACCATTTCATGATCCTGTAGAGCTCTTTTGGCGGCCTCTTTGCTATTTATACGCACACGCGGTTCTCTAGCGAGTTGGATCAGGTGGGTGTTTCGTTTCATTCTTTCACCTTGGTCAAAGAGCTCTACGGAAAAAGAAGCTCTAAGGAATTCAGGGGAGTCTTGATCCGGTTTCGCTAATGATTTGTTCGTTCCGTTTTGAATAAGTGTTTCGATTGTTATTTTTTCTGATTTGAGTTGTTCCGCGAAGGCGGGATCGATTGTTATAGGATGCCTAAGCTTTTGAGCTAGCCATGTGAAAATTTCGCCATCGCTGAAAATATCATCAGGAATTGCTTTTCCAGGTTTTAGTTTTTGAATACGCCCTTCGATGTTAATAAAAGTTCCCTGCTTTTCCGGATAGGAGAGAGTGGGGAGCACAACATCGGCTTCTCTAGCAGTCTCGGTCAGGAATAGGTCTTGGACGATTAAAAACTTTATTTTTTTACGCGCTCGCTGCCAAAGCTCTTTGGGAGATTTTCCTTTGATATTTGCGCCGACCAAGTAGAGAAGGTCCCATCCTGTTTTAGAAGCGGTTTGAATGACTTCCATCCAATTTAACCCGGGATTAGGGAGTTTTTTCCCTAGCGGTCCGCAGCAGGGCAGCATTCCCGCAAATCTTGCGCCCATACTGTTTTCTTTACCTTCCATGATGTTGAGGGAAAGGTCGTTTTTATCTTTGGTAAAGTCGTTGAGGATGTGTAAAATTTCAGACCGTTGAGAGGTTGCCAGATACTGTCTTCCTACAAAAATAGCACCTTTACCTTGAAGGGAAGCAATTTGCGGGAGTTGGCGTTGTAATATTTCTAACTCTTGTCCAGGGGTATGCAGGATGCTTTCTTTTAGTTGGGAGCCAATTTCCGGGGTGAAGTGTCCAATAAAAATCACCTGAGCCCCTTTGTTAATCGCCTGCTTAAGTCTTAGCCAAATAACGGGGAATTCTTCCGTCAGATCCAGGCCTAGCAGGATGGCGTATGAGAGGTTTTCTGTATCTCCAATTGTCATTTCCATTCCCGGAGCCCGTACCTCCTCTTCAAAAGGTGTCATAGGCATACCAACTCTGTAGTCCAGATGATTTGTCTGGGCAGCTTCACGCATGAGTTTTTGGAAATAGTAGTTTTCCTCAACTGTCAGAGTCACTCCACCTAACGCTGCTATCTTTCCAAACTCTTTAAAGTCGTTGATGTTTGACGCTATCAGTGAAAGGGCTTCTTCCCAAGTTGCCGGTTCAAGGATTCCATTTTTTCGAATAAGGGGAGTTTTAAGTCGGTCGGCATCGTTAGAAAACTCGTAGCCGAACCACCCCTTATCGCATAGCCAAATGTCATTGACATTCCGGTTTTCGACAGAAAGGGTGCGCAAGATTTCTCCATCGCGAGAGTCAAAGGTCATGCTGCAACCTACGGGGCACAAAGTGCACGTGCTATTGCTGGGCGTATTGTCCCATGAGCGGGCTTTAAAGCGATAGACACGGCTTGTCAGGGCCCCGACAGGACAAATTTTAATCGTATTACCGATGAATTTGGATTTCGCGATGCCTCCATCGGGAGTTCCCACTTCGGTTTTGAAGCCTCGGTCGATAAATTCTAGGGCGTGATCTCCGGCGATGAGATCACCAAATCTAGTACATCTTGCGCAAACGATGCATCTTTCGCGGTCGAGCATCAGCACAGGGCTTAAGGGGAGTTGTTTTTTGAAGTGTCGTTTTTCTTCATAGAAGCGGCTTTTTCCGGGACCACATTTCATGGTGTGATCTTGAAGGGGGCACTCTCCCCCTTTATCGCAGATTGGGCAATCTAGCGGGTGGTTGATAAGCAGTAATTCTATGATCCCTTCACGTCCCTCTAATGCCATGGTGCTTTGGGTTTTAACGACCATTCCTTCGGTTGCTTCAAGGGAGCAGGAGGTTTGAAGCTTTGGCGATTTTTCCACTTCTACTAGGCACATGCGGCAGGCTCCGAAGGGGGGCATTCGATCGAGGTAGCAGAAGACGGGGATATCGATTTTTAGTTGTTGAGCGGCAGTATAGACGGTGGTGCCTTTGGGGACTGATACAGGTTGACCATCTATAGCTAGGTGGACCATCGG
>CAZENM010000008.1:0-2297 GCA_964513575.1 uncultured bacterium
TCAAAAAAAAACTTAAATGAATTTGTGCGGTAGCGTGAGATCACATAAAAGGACATATCCCCCGGCACTGTCTTGCAATCGATGGAATAAAAGAAGGGAATTAGATTCTGAAACGCGCTGCGTTCATCGTCGCTAACAACACCAGTACTGCGATACTGTTCAAATACAGTTTGTGGTAGTATTTTCAATAGGGTTCTTCGGACGACATCAAGATAAAGTTGGTAGTACGACTCTTCCTGAGGCATCTCAAAGGCAGCTACAATCTTAGGAAGCAGTTCATCACGCGCCATAAAGGATATCTCTAACTTAAAAGTGCAATTATGATTACATTATTAAAAAACACACCGAATTATTGAATCTAGCAATCTGTTCGATGAGTTGCAAGGGGTTTTTCAAAAATTGGGGCAGATAACCTTGAGACACTATCCCCAATGACAGTTTTTTCCAAATTATCTTTACCGATTTCGAAACTTAATACCTTTAATGGTATTCCGTTAATTTGCGCAAGCTCAACGCATCGGGAATGCAGCACTCCGGATCCTTTTGAAATAATTTCTTTCATTTCGTTATAATCCATTCCCGGGATAAACTTCGCGTTGTTGTCGAGCTTGGGATCGGAGGTGAAGACACCCGGGACGTCTTTGTAAAACTCCACACACTCACAGTTAAGGGCCACACCTAGAGCCACTGCGGTTGTATCAGAACCTCCACGACCCAACGTGGTAATTTCCCCTTTTACGCTTACCCCTTGAAACCCAGCAACGATAACAACTGAGCCATTTTTTAAGTGAGGCTCCAGCCTATAGGGCCTGACATCGACAATCCTAGCTTCTGAATGCCTTTCACAGGTAATAATTCCTGACTGACTCCCGGTAAAACTCACGGCTTCGACACCTTTTGCTGCTAATGCCATAGCCAAAAGAGAAATGCTAATCCTTTCCCCTACGGAAATCAGCATGTCGTACTCTCTGCGTGGTGGATTGGGATTAACTTGCTTTGCCAACGTAATCAATTGGTCGGTACTATCCCCCATAGCGCTGACAACCACAATCAATCGATCGGTTTCTTTTCTTTTTGCGATGATAATATCGGCAATTCTAGAAAAATTTTCGGGGGTTGCTACAGATGCCCCTCCAAATTTCATTACAAGCGATTTAGTTTTCACCGGGGATCCTCCTGACTTAAGTCACTAAACATTAGTTAGGTATAATATCGATGTATATAGTTGTTGGGCAAATCTTCTAGAAAGACAGGTCTAAAACAAGAACAACGTCTAGAAGATGAGTATATCTATATACACAAACGACTTCAACCAGCTTTGAACATTTTTTGACCTACTAATGTTATTCTTTAAATTGGATCATCTTTAGCGGGAGCTGCTGTATTTACATTTAGACACTTGCAAACAAACACAGATTATTTCATTATAATTTATAATACAAAAACGGTAAACTTATGATTATAGCATCCTTAAACATCCCGGCAACTCTTCTAATTTTCGCAGCCGACCGATTTAATAGCGGGAGAAATTCTCGACACCTATCAACACAAATATTTTCTAATATTACTGTACGTTCATTCTCGGCTCTGAGCGCGATTTCCGGAATCCCCTTACTGATCTATACTGTGGCAAAAGCAATCCTCGCAACTTTTTTACATGTGGGTACTTTGACGAAGAGTGAAGCAATGAGCAATTTTTTTGACAGCTCACTCGAAGATTTATCAGAGTCTTGGAGAGGAGTCGGAAGAATATCCCTCATCATTTTATTTCCTAATTCTACAGCGCTTAACTATGAAAAAGAAAGATTAGAAGAAATATTGGGAGTTTTACACTAAATCACCTAATTTTTTTTTGGGGATGTTTGTGTCTTTAAACTTTGTTCAACTTAATAAACAAGTTTTCAAGGACAAGCGAAAGAGATGTCGACCTCTGGTAAGCCAATTGGGCGTCGCTAAGATACTCTACAACTAGATTCAATTCAATAGGACTCTGCTGCTGGAGCTCGGTTAACCATTGCTGATGAAAAATAGGCACTTCGCTTCCCAATCCCTTCAAGATTTCAAGATCCCGGTACCAGTAAACGATCACCTCGAAAAGTTTTTTTACGATCATCGCGCATTCCATCGCGATGACTCCTTCAGATTCCTTTTCAATCGCGTCAGATTGAACCATACTAACTTTAGATGAAAATTCCGCGGCCATCTGATCTTTAAGAAGTTTTGCGCGGTCTTTTCTATAGGTATCGAAGAGCGATCCAATTCGCTCGGTATAGGCAGTTAACTGCTTATAGGTCCCA
>CAZENM010000008.1:2307-31300 GCA_964513575.1 uncultured bacterium
CACCAGGCGCTCACTTTTCGCTCGGTATAGCAAGTTAAACGGTTGTAGGTCTCCAAGCCGACTGTTTTAAGGAGCGTATACAATGCTTCAGAGAGGTCTCGACACTTATAAGGAGGACCCACAGGCTGCTCGCCGCTAAATCTGACAAACCGGCACCTAGACCTAATGGTAGGTAGAATATTTGCCGGTTGTGTCGATAATAAAATAATAAGCGTATCTTCGGCGGGTTCTTCAAAGGTTTTTAATAGAGCGTTGGAACTTGTGGGAAGCATCCGTTCTGCTTCGAATATTATAAAGACTTTTCGTTCACCTTCGAATGGAGATAGATACACTTCCTCGCTCAGATTACGCATCGATTCAATCGTATGCATCCCTAATTTTCCCTCGGGATGATAAACATGCAGGTCGGGGTGGTGGGATCCTGAGTGGCTGAGGGTGACGGACGCAAATTCAAGGGCGAATTGCCCCATCACTTCTGCATCGGACCCGGCAAACAGAAGTGATTGTCCGATAGCTCCCTTTTGTAGAGCAGTTCGAAGATATCCCTTAATATTGTCGTGTCCTGTAATCGTTTCAAACATGGTGAGTGGCTAACTTATCCTTTATGAGCGCTAAGGCTTGAGTAAATACAATCTCTTTCTCTTGATTCGCGTCGATTAAATGTATCCGTTCCGGAAACTTTTTTGTTAATAATAAAAAAGCATCCCTAACATTTTCATGGAATTTTATTTCTTGTGATTCGATTTTATCTAATTGACCGGCCTGCGCCGTGTCCTTAGGCGTCCGGCAGCTGCGACTTAAGCCAACTTCCGGTTCGACATCTAAATAAAGAGTCAAATCAGGAGTACACTCCCCCGTTACAATCTCGCAAAGGGAAGCGACTTTCTCTATCCCTAAACCGCGCGCTCCACCTTGATAGGCGATTGTGGAATCATTAAAGCGGTCGCAAAGCACGACTTTTCCCTTTTTTAAAGCCGGTGCTATCAACTCGGCGATATGTTGCGCTCTGGCAGCCAAAAAGAGAAGTAGTTCTGTCATAGGGGCGATATTAAGGTTATTGTGTTCCAGCACCCACTTACGGATTGTTTCACTTAACACGGAACCGCCGGGCTCGCGGGTTCTGACCACCTGGAATCCCTGACTCATCAAGCTGTGCTCCAGTTGATCAATTAGAGAGGTTTTTCCGGCGCCTTCGCCACCCTCAAACGTAATAAAAAGAGATTTCAATGTACGGCCTTTCCCTTATAGAACAATTTTTACCACAGAATCAGCAACCAAAACAGAACACATTTTACCACAGAGGACACAGAGAGGAACAAAAAAGGACTCTTCTAACTAAAAAGCCTCTCTTTGCATCTTTCCGTTAAAATTGTCCTTAATATGTACTACAGTTTTCTTCCAAAGTTTCTTAGGGGCGCACGTTCTATTTCAATTGTTCCTCTCTGTGTTCTCTGTGTTCTCTGTGTCCTCTGTGGTAAAATGTGTTCAATAGTTAACCCTAGAGTCTCTGCGGTAAACCTTCGTTCAAAAGTTGCCCTCAGAGTCTCTGTGGTAGACTATTATTCTTCAGTCTCGGTTGACTCCTGTTCAGTCTCGGTTGGTTCCTGTATCGCCTCGGCAATTACAGTCCCTTCCGCGCCCTCGACACCCTCTGCAATCACGACATCCTCATCCTCTTGTCCTTCGACACGTTGGATGGCGACGAGTTTTGCATCATCTTTGAGGTTCACGAGTTTTACCCCTTGAGTATTTCTTCCCATGACTCTAGTGGTTTTAAGGCTGATTCTTACCGTTTGTCCGGCAGAGGACACAAGGACTAAGCCATCGGTGTCTTTAACACATAGAGCGCCGACGACATTTCCGTTACGTTCGCTTGTAATAATGGAGCGTACGCCGGAACCGCCGCGTTTAGTTTGGCGGAAGTCATCCACTAGGGATCTCTTTCCGAAGCCGTTTTCGCAAACAACCAGGACGCTCTCATCTCCGTTAACCGCCTCGCAGCCGACAACGTAATCTGTTTCATTTTTCAGAGTGACACCACGAACACCGCGAGCCATTCGACCCATTGGTCGGACGTTGCTTTCATCGAATCTAACAGCCATTCCGTTATAGGTGAAGAGCATGATTTGTTGCGCAGGCTTAACTAGGCGCGCAGCGATCATGGAGTCTCCTTCATCAATTCCTATAGCCCAGATTCCTTTGCGGCGTGGGTTATTGAATTCAGACAGCTCGGTCTTTTTAACAACCCCTTTGGATGTTGCCATAAAGATACAGCTTTCCTGCTCGAAACTGGAGACCGGAAGAATTGTAGCGATTTTTTCATCGGGTCGAATATCTTCCAGCAAGTTAATAATTGGTTTTCCCTTAGTTTTTCTACCGGATTCGGGAATTTGCCACACTTTCAGCCAGTATACTCTTCCTAAGCTTGTGAAGATGAGGAGGGTATCATGAGTTTCCACGACATAAAGGTCTTTGACCAGATCATCTTCCTTTTTCAGTTGAACACCGGCGACCCCTTGGCCCCCTCTTTTCTGTTCGCGGAACTGTTCGACGGGCATCCGTTTGATGTAATCGTCTTGTGAGACTGTAATGATCGCAGGAACATTAGCGATTAAATCTTCCATGCTCATTTCGTTTTCTGCCGGCATGATTGCTGTTTTACGTTCTGTGCGAGCGTGTTTTGTAGCGATCTCTTGGAGCTCTTCGCGAATAATATCCTTGACCATTGATTCGCTAGCTAACACAGCCCTGAAGTAATCGATTTTCTTAAGGAGTTCATTGTACTCTTCGTTGATTTTCCCTTGTTCTAGACCGGTCAATTGATAGAGCCGGAGATCTAGCACCGCAGTGGCCTGTTTTTCAGAAAACGCGAATCGAGTCATCAATTCCACACGAGCTTCATCGCGGTTAGCGCTTGCACGAATAATTTTGACAACTTCGTCCATGTGCTCAATCGCCTTCAAATACCCTTCCAGGATATGCGCGCGGGCTTCGGCTTTAGCGAGTTCAAAACGGGTTCTACGACGAATCACTTCGATACGGTGATGTACCCATGCAGTGATTAATTGTTTTACGTTCATGATGCGAGGCAGACCATTATCAAGGGCAAGCATATTACAGCCGAAGGTGACCTGCATGTCAGTGAATTTAAATAGCTGGTTGATCGTGACTTCGGGGATTTCATTACGCTTTAGTTCTAGAACGATTCTCATTCCATCTTTATCGGACTCGTCACGCAGATCGCTCACACCGGGAATCGTCTTACTGTTCACGAGGTCGGCAAAATGTTCGATCAGCCGGGACTTGTTCACGTTATAAGGAATTTCATCGATAACTATCCGTTGGCGATCTTTATCGGTAAAGTCTTCAACACGGACAACGCCGCGCAGAATAATTTTTCCACGACCGGTATGATAAGCCTCTTGAACTCCGCGGTATCCACAGATCACGCCGCCCGTTGGAAAGTCGGGAGCCGGCATTACACGGATGATATCCTCGACGGAAGTTTGAGGATTATCCAACACCAGTAAAGTTGCTGAAATAAGCTCTTTAAGATTATGAGGAGGGATGTTCGTCGCCATACCCACAGCAATACCTGAAGATCCGTTGCAAAGGAGGTTGGGGAATTTCGCCGGGAAAACCGTCGGTTCTTTTTTGGTTTCGTCGTAGTTCGGCACCATATCAACAGTATCTTTGTCCAGATCTTCCATCAGCTGAACGGAAGCATGAGTCAGACGTGCTTCTGTATAACGCATCGCGGCTGGCGGATCACCATCCACTGAACCAAAGTTTCCCTGTCCATCCACTAGCGAATAGCGCATCACCCAATCCTGGGCCATACGGACCAGTGTGGGGTAAATGACCTGTTCTCCATGCGGGTGGTAATCCCCGGAAGTATCGCCGGAAATCTTAGCGCATTTTCTGTGTTTCCCGCCGGGAGATAAGTTCAGCATCTTCATAGCATAAAGAATACGACGCTGAGATGGCTTTAGACCATCGCGCGCGTCCGGCAGGGCGCGAGAAATAATAACTGACATCGAATAACGAAGGTAGCTCTCCTTCATCTCATCTTCGACGTTCCGTGATACGATCACTTCATTTTCTGTATACGACATAGAGGTCTCCTTACGTACCGGGAAGGTTTAGATATCGAGGTTTTTAACTGAAAGGGCATGCTGTTCAATAAATGCGCGGCGTGGAGGAACTTCCTCCCCCATCAACATGGTGAACATATGATCCGCGGCAATCGCGTCAGGCAAGGTCACCTTCAGCAGCGTTCGTTTAATTGGATCCATGGTCGTTTCCCATAGTTGGTCGGCGTTCATTTCTCCCAACCCTTTATACCGTTGGATTTCGATCCCTTTGCGGCCGTTTTCTCTGACAAAGTCGATCACTTCTTTTAAAGTGTAGCAAGGGAATCGTTTATCGTTGTCTTCAATGATATCGAGGATTTGTTTATCAGCTACTTGATATTGATGGAGCTGGAGCCCGTTTTGGGCTAGGCGCTCAATCAGTGATTTAAGAACGTCTTCCTCATAAAGCTCAACGAAATTCAACCTTTTTGGGCTGAACTCCCTCATAGCTTCGGTGATTTCACCTTCGGGAATGGAAGCTAAGGTTTGTTGATGCTGTGTGAGTTGAGATTGTTCATCCTCGATTCTTAATGCTTCGAATTCATCTAGGGAGTAGACAAAACGACCACCATTGGTCAGGTTGATGAAGTAACGGGGAAGTTCTCCGGCAGCATTTTTATTCTCTAAGAATTCTCTGAAGGCAATCCCTTTTCGTTCGACTCGACCGATCATTCCTTCTAGATCTAGAACTTGTTGAATGACTTCGTTCAACTCGGAACCTTGCAGGATCTTTTTGGAATCACTTAATTCCATTTTGATATCGCTGGTGCCAAGTTCGCGGAGGTATTCATCCATCTCTTTTTCCGAGTGAATATAGCGGCTGGTTTTTTTCCGGCTCACGCGATAGAGAGGTGGTTGAGCAATATAAATGAAGTTATTTTCTACAAGGGCGTGCATATGTCGATAGAAGAACGTGAGCAGTAGGGTTCTGATGTGGCTTCCGTCGACGTCGGCATCCGTCATGATAATGATTTTATGGTAGCGAAGCTTATCGATATTAAAGCTTTCCCAGCCAATACCGCATCCGAGGGCGGAAATCATTGTTCCAACCTCGGTATTCTGCAGGATTTTTTCCAGACGGGCTTTTTCGACGTTTAAGATTTTACCGCGAATAGGCAAGATCGCTTGGAATCTACGGTCGCGCCCCATTTTGGCTGATCCTCCCGCGGAGTCTCCCTCAACGATATAAATCTCGCAGAGTTTTGGGTCTTTTTCTTGGCAATCTGTCAGTTTTCCCGGAAGGCGTCCGCTATCGAGGGCCGACTTTCTTAGGGTGAGTTCTCTGGCTTTTTTTGCCGCTTGCGGGGCTTCAGCGGCGAAGATTGCATTAGCGGCAATCGATTTAGCGATCCGAGGATCTGCACTTAGCAAGGAGGCTAGTTCTTTTACAACAACCTGTTGAGCGTCAGTTCCAACATCGCTATTTCCTAAGCGCTGTTTGGTCTGCCCTTCAAATTGTGGGTTAGGGACTTTCACTGAAATCACCGCGGTCAACCCTTCCCGCATGTCTTCTCCAGTAATCGCGATTTTGTCGCTTTTCAGGAGGTTATTACTTTTGATATAGGAATTAAGGACGCGAGTCAACGCTGTGGAGAAACCGGTTAAGTGCGTTCCGCCCTGCTTTGTGGGGATATTATTCACATAGGAGTAAATGGTTTCAACGTAAGCGTCGTTCCACTGCATTGCCCCTTCAAACTCGATTGGGCCGCTGTGTCCTTCCTTGGTTCCATGGAAGTAAATGGGGACCGGAAACACGGTTCCTTTATTCTCATTTAAATAGGAGACGAATGATCGTAGTCCGCCGGAGTAACAAAAGTGGGTTTCTTCCCGTTCACCGTTTCTATCATCGATAAAGAATATATTAATTCCTTTATTCAAGAAGGCAAGTTCGCGCAGACGATTGGCCAGAATATCGTAATCGAAGACTGTTGCTTCCATGATTTCTTCATCGGGCCAGAAAGTGAGCTTTGTTCCTCTTTTATTGGATTCCCCAGTCATTCTTGTCGGGGTGACTACTTTTCCTTTAGAAAACTCAATTTCGTGAATTTTTCCGTCCTTGAAAACTTCCACGATCATTTTTTTCGATAGGGCATTCACGCAGGATACGCCCACGCCGTGAAGACCACCGGAAACTTTATAGGTATCTTTATCGAACTTTCCTCCGGCATGAAGAATCGTCATAACCACTTCTAAAGCCGTGACTTCCCGCCCTTGCTTTAGGGATTCTTTTTCGTGGCGATCGGTAGGAATTCCCCGGCCGTTATCTTCGATGGTAGCGGAGCCGTCTTTATGGAGAGTGACGTAAATAGCGGTACAATAACCGGCCATCGCTTCATCGATACAGTTGTCAACAACTTCGTAAACCAGGTGGTGGAGGCCATTCACGCCGGTATCGCCGATATACATTCCTGGACGCTCCCGTACAGCCTGAAGCCCTTCCAAAACGGTTATGGAACTCGCGTCGTACTGCTTCGGATTTTTCTTATCGACACTATTGCCGACTAAGAGTTCTTCTGTATTTTCTGATTCCAGCGTATCGTTGGTCATGAACTACCCTAATTTATAGATTATTGATCCTTAGCCCATCCTGAACATGATGCCCCGAATTTGCACCGAGGGGAAACGGCTTCGAAATATAGACAAAATGCGCGGTTTTTCGTGTTTCGACAGGAGGCTATAAAGCGTCGAGTTTTTCACTTTCACATGAATAATCCCGTCGATGAAAGAGATTGCTTCTGTAGATCCGGCGATCTGTTTCCCAATAATATCGGGCCATGCCGACAAAATCAAGTCGGGCCGGCTTTCGAAATTATCGCCGATCGAGGATAGCACAAACGGAAGGATCTTCGAAACATGGTGCGAAGTCACTTTTGAGCCATCGTAATTTTGAGGTGTACGTTTATACCCAGCCACTCTACAACAACCTCTTGAAAGAAACGGATTATATCAAAATAGACGACCGGCAGCAATAAAAAAATGAGCAGTTAAATGGGGGAAGTCTTGGGCTGATACGAATCGCATGTTTTTGATAAAAATTCGCTGTTTTTTTACCCTCTAAAACCTGTCTCATTTCGGTCGGGTGCTATTAGACGATTTAACGCAAAGACGGGGAGTCGGAGAGGCGAAAAAAATCTGCAGTATACACACAGAACTTTTGCAGCTCCCCGTTTCCGCGTTAATAATGAGGCTTTATTTAGCCATGCAGAGTTTCGCCAATGGCTGTATAGCACGCTTCCATAATGGCCTCCGATAACGTCGGATGGGCATGTGAAGTGTGAGCTAACCCCTTGACTGTCAGATGTTTTTTTATCGCGACCACACCTTCGCCGATCATTTCTGAAGCGTGGGACCCTAAAATATGCATCCCAATCAAACGACCTGTGGTTTTTTCTCCAATAACCTTAACAAGTCCGTCAAGATCACCTTGGCATCGAGCTCTGGGATTTCCCCGAAAGAATGCTTGTCCTGTGAAAATTTCGAGACCCGCGTCTTTAGCTTCCTTTTCTGTCATCCCAACAGCCGCAGCTTCAGGATTCGTATAAATCACGTTAGGAATTGTGAGGTAATTAACTGACGCGGGTTTTCCGCCGATGATGTCAGCTACAACATACCCCTCTTCAGCGGCCTTGTGAGCAAGCATTGGCCCATCTATCAGATCACCGACCGCATAGATATGAGGTTGCGAAGTACGAAATAATCCATCTACGTCAACTTGACCGCGTGCATTTGTTTTAATTCCGGCTTTTTCCAGATCCAAACCTTGGGAGTAGGGTTTTCTTCCAATGGAAACTAGAACGACATCGGCAGTCAGTTGTTTTTTTTCGCCGCCGGTTTCTATTGTAAGAATGATTTCGTCACCTTTTTTTTCTCCGGAAATCAACTTGGCCGACAGAAAAAATTCAAGCCCCTGTTTTTTCAATGACTGATGCAAGGCTCGACTGATGGCTGGATCCATGGCTATACAGATTTGATCCAGCATTTCCACCACACTTACTTCGGCGCCTAAGCGTTTGTAAACGGATGCCAGCTCCACGCCTATGACACCGCCGCCTATCACGACCAGTCTTTTTGGTATTGTAGTCAGGCTGAGCGCTCCTGTAGATGAAACGATTTGTTTTTCATCGAATTTTAGGAAAGGAAGTTCGATCGGCTCGGAGCCTGTTGCCAGGATGAAATTTTTTGCTTGGATCGTTTCATTTCCCACTTGAATTTCATTTGGAGAAAGGAATTTTGCCGTGCCGGTGAGTCTTTCGACGTTGTGTTTTTTAAAAAGGGTAGCGATTCCATCGGTAAGACCTTTGACCACTCCGTTTTTGCGATTCATCATCTGGGTGAAGTCGATTTTTGCCTCTTCAACATTCACGCCATGTTCTTTAGCGCTGTGCTGCAGCCAGGCGTAGTGTTCCGACGAGGTCAGCAGGGCCTTTGAAGGGATGCACCCTACATTTAAGCAAGTGCCCCCAAGAGGAGCCTCTTTTTCTACACATGCTGTCTTCAGCCCAAGTTGCGCCGCTCTGACAGCGGCGACATATCCGCCGGGACCTGATCCAATTACCACCACATCAAATTTTTTGGTCATAGCATTACCCCTTTAGATGTTAAGCAGCATTCTTGATGGATCTTCGAGGCAATTCTTTACATTCACCAAAAAGGTGACCGCTTCTTTACCATCGACAACACGATGATCATAGCTAAGAGCCAGGTACATCATGGGGCGGATAACGATTTGGTCATCCACCACGACGGGGCGTTTTTGAATTTTGTGCATTCCCAGGATACCGCTTTGGGGTGGGTTCAATATCGGAGTGGAAAGAAGCGATCCATAGACCCCGCCATTTGTGATGGTGAAGCATCCCCCCTGGAGGTTATCCACAGTAATTTTCCCCTCTCTAGCGGCTTTTGCGAATTGCTCGATAGCTTTTTCGATATCCGCGATTCCCAACTGATCGCAGTCGCGCAGTACAGGCACGATAAGTCCCCTTTCAGTACCCACGGCGATTCCGATATCAAAATACTGCCTTTCGACCAGCTCGTCACCATCGATATAGGAATTAATTCCGGGGACAGCCTGAAGAGCCGAGACAACGGCTTTGACAAAGAACGACATAAAGCCTAGCTTCGACCCGTGTTGTTTCAGAAAGACCTCTTTATATTTTTCTCTGAGCTCTAAGATCGCGCTCAAATCCACTTCATTAAAAGTCGTCAGCATAGCTGTGGATTGTTTCGACTCGAGTAGACGGTCGGCGATCACCCGTCGGATTTTGGGCATTTTTCTTCGAACTTCCCTTTCTCCCGTTGTCTTTTGGACGCGGACTGCCGGGGCGGGCGTCTGTGGTCCCGGAGTTTTCAATCCCTCGATAAATTCCTGTTTCATGATCCGTGCGTTCCCCGCAGGCGTTGGAGTCGAAGTGGGTTTAGGTGATGGGGTGGATGGGGCAATCGGTGTCTCGCCCTTCTTTTCAGGCTTCTTTTCAGGCTTTGTTTCCGGCTCGGGCTCTGCAGATCTCACCGGTTCCGCCGCTGAATCTACGAAGCCGATCACATCGCCGATTTTTACAACATCATCCCCTTTAACGGTTAGATTGATCACACCCGCCGCCGGTGCGTATAGCACCTGATTAACCTTATCGGTTTCCAGCTCCAAAATTTCCTCGTCAGCTTTCACAAACGAACCGGAAGGCTTCAAAATATTCCCGATCGTTACTTCGCTGATCGATTCTCCCATAGAAGGTATTTTAATTTCGTGTTGCATCTGTTTATTCCTTTAAGGTGATTGGTGTTGGCTTGCTATGTCAAAGATCGATGGGTGTTTTGGGGGAAACACCTCCAACATTAAAGAGCTTAGCTCATTTTTATGCAATGAGAGTGACCCTGCGGCAGAGGATGCACTACGTGGGCGTCCCACATACCTTAATGCAGCGCCCTCGGGGAGCAGGTTTTGAAGCGGAGTATGAATATATTCCCACGCTCCCATATTTTCGGGCTCTTCCTGAACCCAATAAAACTGTTCCGCGCTTGAATAGCGGCCGATTAGCTCGGCAACTCGTTTTTTATCTAAGGGGTAGAGTTGCTCGACACGCACGATGGCAAGATCATAATGGGGATCTTTTTCCCTTTCCGCAATCAGCTCGTAATAAATTTTTCCTGTGCAAAAAGCCACTCGCAGGGTTTTTTCCGGTGCCTTTACATCCTCCAAAACTTCCATAAACGACCCGTGCGTGAAGTCTTCGATAGTACTTACGCATAATGGATGTCTTAGCAGGGCTTTTGGAGTGAAAACGACTAGGGGTTTACGAATCGATCTGAGAACCTGTCTGCGCAACAAATGAAAAAGCTGCGCGGGTGAGCTGCAGTTAACAATTTGAATATTATCATTTCCTGCCAGCGTCAGAAACCTTTCGATTCTTCCGGAGGAATGTTCAGGACCTTGTCCTTCATATCCATGCGGCAGAAGCATCACTAGTCCCACTTTCTGTCCCCATTTTTGTTCAGCTGAGGAAATGTATTGGTCGATGATCACCTGCGCGCCATTGGCAAAATCTCCGAATTGCGCCTCCCAAACCACTAATGATTCAGGTTGTATGACGCTATAACCGAATTCAAATCCCAGCACGGCAAATTCCGACAAGAGGGAATTATAGATAGACAAATTCCCCTGTTTATCTTTGAGGTGTTTGAGAGGGAAGTAGGGTTCTTGTTTAATCTGATCCATCCACATGGCATGTCTGTGGCTAAATGTCCCCCTGCAAACGTCCTGGCCTGAGATGCGAATATTGACTCCTTGCCAAAGTAACGATGCGTATGCCATCAGTTCACCCATTCCCCAGTCAATCTGTTTGGCCCCTTCCCCCATTTTTTGACGATCCTTTGTCAGAGCGGCAATTTTTGGGTGGATTGCCAGATCACTCGGAATCTTAGACATCGCTTCCACAATCTCTTTAAGGGTCTCTTCCGGCACACCTGTCATGGTGTGGGCGAATAATGAATCGCCGTTTACGGAAACGCCGCTGGGTTTTCGAACGGCTTTCGTCGCTGATTTTATTTCGTCGTGGTCGTCTTGGAGAGCATTCCTAAATTCTTGTTCTAGACTTTCTACGACTTTCTTTTCGAGCAATCCCTTATCAACCAGAAAATCGCGGTAGATTTCTCTGACAGGCCGTTTCTTCCTAATAACCCCATAGGATGTAGGCTGTGTAAACGCCGGCTCATCGGCTTCATTATGGCCGAATTTTCGATAGCAGATGATGTCGATAAAGACATCGCAATGGAATTGATGTCGTATTTCCGCGGCTAATTTGGCTGCTCGGACACAGGCTTCGGGGTCTTCTCCATTCACATGAAATACCGGCGCTCCGAATCCTTTGGCGATATCGGTGCAATAGAGCGTAGATCTTCCATCGGAGGGTTGAGTGGTGAACCCGATTTGGTTATTGATGACCACATGAATGGTTCCGCCGGTGGTATATCCGTTCAGTTTATACATTTGAAGGGTTTCATAGACCACGCCCTGCCCAGCGAGAGCCGCATCCCCATGGATCAAAACAGGGATTACTCGTTCCCGCGCTATGTCATTTCTTCGGTCTTGGCGTGCCCTGACCATTCCTTCTACAACAGGATCCACCGACTCTAGATGACTGGGGTTCGGAGTTAAGATTACCTTAACTTTATTCCCCTGACCAGTTTCAAGATCGGATTGAAATCCTTTGTGGTACTTGACATCTCCGCTCCCTTCAAATGCATCGGGGATGTACGCATCATCAAATTCTGAAAATACTTCAGCGTAAGATTTACCTAAAACGTTTGTGAGAACGTTTAAGCGACCTCGATGGGCCATGCCGATATAAAATTCATCTCCCCCCAACGCTCCACCTTTTTCGATAATGGCACGGAGAACAGGAATCATTGACTCCCCCCCCTCCAAAGAAAATCGCTTCTGCCCAACAAATTTGGTGTGTAAAAACACTTCAAAAAGTTCGGATTGATTTAAAAATTGCAAAATTTTACGACGCTCATCCAGAGTTAAATCGGAATGGTAATTTGCCGACTCCACCTTCTGTTGGATCCACTCTTCTTTTTTCCGGTCTCCCAAACAATTGAATTCGTAGCCGACCGTCTGACAATAAACTTTCTGAAGAGTCGCGAT
The DNA here is from genome assembly GCA_964513575.1 of uncultured bacterium. Taxonomy (GTDB): domain Bacteria; phylum Chlamydiota; class Chlamydiia; order Chlamydiales; family Parachlamydiaceae; genus CAMFKA01. The sequence continues at coordinate 14,584 of CAZENM010000008.1, forward strand.
AAGTAGACTTAGAGGAACTGTATGCTGAGGCAACACCCCAAATGTGGGCACCTCTTGCTTCAGATCTCCTTCGGACAACCCAAATGTTGAGAGGCAAAGTTGCTCCGGCTGAACAGGCGGCTTGTTTTCTAATGGGTTAATAAAGGCTGCAAGATGACCATAGGCGCGGTAGGCGGCGACCAGATCTTTGACCTGACATTGAATGGAAGACTCGGCCATGGTAACTTGAGTCCGGGGCGCCCCCCCCCCCAAGCCGGAAAAATAAGATCTCCAACCTGAATCTACAGAGGCCGGATCTTTGACGTATTGTTCGTAGAGGGCCCCTAAGTACTCTCCATTTTCTATTCCAAGTTCCGCCATTTGCCCCATCCGCTGCTAAAGAATTTCAAAAAAACCTACCTTAGATTTACTGTATTAGAAATTTCTTGAAAAGACGATTTGTTCATCGGGACTTGCGATCCTGAAAAAACAGACTCGTTTTTCGTGAAAATCATGGTCAAGGCTTGGGCTGTCAAAATTGTGATGAAAATACAATCTAATTTCGAACCTAAAAGTCTTTTTTTTAAAAAAAACAACAAAACAAACTTATTATTGACTTTAAATAACTATTACATTATAAATTAACCTTAATATTAAGGAGACTTTTATGGCTAATAACATTCCTCAATTTACAAGAAGTGAAGATTTTTCTTTAACTCATTATGTTGCAAAGAATTACGCCGAATGGGAAAGCACTACCAGTGGAATTAAAAGCTTTTGCGCTAGGCCTTTGGCCGCGATTTCCATGCCCGTAACCGGCGCTATAGATCTTGTCGCGCACGCTGTCTTGGCGTTAGTAAAAGCTCCCGTAGCTGTTGTGATTGCCATGCCCTGGAGCTTTGTTGCGACTGTATTCAACACGCGCTCTCCCCCACCCGATATTAAGATTACTTCTGTTTTTGTTCACCTTTATGCTACAGTACACAGCACTCTTTGTGGGATTACACTCCCTTTTATCATCCTACTGTGTCCTAACAAAGCGGCCAGATTATCAAGCCGCTCGCAACAAGACCTTATTAATGCCGGAAACCAAAATGTCGTAAACCCGATACAAGGAAATCAGAATCAAGCTGATGCGGTGCAGGCTTTACGCGCTCAACATGAAACCGAGATGAACGATTTACTGCGCGACCGCCAGATTGCATCACTAAGATTAATCACCGAGCATGGGAATACGGTGCATGAATTAAATAACTATCACGATAATATACAACTGGGTTTAATTGAAGAGCATGACGCTCATGTAATGAGTTTATTGGAACAGATAAGACAGTTAAGAGAAGCAATGGGAGCTCAGCAACCGCCTCCTTCTAATACTGATAATAATGGGGGTGCTGAAAACGGACAAGGATCTCTTGTTCCGCCACCACCAACTGAATCTGCGCCACCTCCTCCACCACCACCACTACCTCCACGTTCTATCTCGCCCCTCCGCCAACCAACAGCATCTTCGAGTTCTGCTTCTTCTAGTTCAAATGCGGCAAGCGCCTCTGAAAGTAATGATAACGATCATCTAGCTGCTATCCGAAATGGATTTCGCAACGCGAGAAATCGTCTTAGGGAAATCACCCCGCAAGTAGAAAATATGTCGGGGTCTTACGAAGCATATTTAGAGCAACCCGTATGGTCAACTGATGAGCAAGTAAACCTTAATCAAATGCTCAGAAGTTTACGGGAGAATGGTCATTACAGCCTACGTAAAATCGAAAACAAACTAATTCAATATTCCGGCTTTTTAGATAGTTATTTAGAGAAAAAGGTTACAGAATTCAAAGCCAACAACGACTCGAGTTTAATTGGATCATCAATTTATCACCCAAACGACACCGTCGACGCGGGATGGGCTTCAATCGATCCTAACATCAAGGACATGGCTTCTGAAATTTGCGGTAATAGTAACTTACTTAGGAAACACGAGCTCTCTAAACGATTATTTCAGTACACTCATCTGTGTATTGGAAAACTGAAGGATGCATGCGATGAGGCTAGAAGGAACAATCCAAACAATGCGCTCGATATGGTTCAGACTGCAATGGATAATCGACGTCAAGCACATGCCTCTGACAGCGACAGCGGTTCAGACAATGATAGCGTTAATGATTCAGACTGGGATGTTTAAGCCTTAGTGACGGCAAAAGATCGGCTAGAGCAAACTGGATCTCTTTTTTTTTCACAGCCTCGCATAGAAGCTGTGAAAAAATAGAACCCCTCACCAATATCCTTAAAGCCTTTTCCCCTGTAACCCGAAAACTCAAATCTATCAATAATTATTTTAATTATTAAAGGAATAAACTAAAACAAACAAACACATTTGACGCAAAACAGAGATTGTTATATAAAATACTCCAAATTATATGGAGTTTTTCATGGCAAATAACATTCCTGCATTTACAAGAGCTGAAGACTTTTCTTTAACACATTATGTTTCAAAGAATTACGCTGAATGGGAAAGCTCCGCCAGTGGGTTTAAAAGTTTTTTTGCTCGACCTTTTGCTGTTATTTCCATGCCCTTGACCGGTACAATAGATACTATTGCGCACGCCGTATTAGCATTGGTTAAAATTTCTATTGCTATAATGATTGGCATGCCCTGGAGCTTTGTCGCAACTGTTTTCAATACGCGCACTCCCCCATCCGATATAAAGATTACTTCCGTTATAGTACATCTATACGCCATGACACACAGCGCTCTTTGCGGGATTACACTTCCTGTCATCATTCTCTTAGACCCTGACAAAGCCGCCAGATTATCAAGCCGCTCGCAACAAGACCTCATAGACGCAGAAAACCTTAACCACGCCAGAGTGATAGCAGAATTCGCCCAGGGACCTGCAACTCTAAGCGAGGCGAATTCAAGTAATAATGACAATGAAGAAATGCCCGCGCCAGCAGCTCATCCACAGCAACAAACACCTCCACCACCACCACCACCACCACCACCCTCACTGTCACCACCTCCTCCACCACTGCCAGCTCCCCCCTCTCCGCCACCTTCACAACCAGCAATTCGATCCTCATCTCCAATAGATACTATTATTTCGAAAGCGGCAAATTCCAAAGCGCCATTAAATTCAGAAGATAACAGCGTTGAAGTCTTTGATAGTGACTGGGATTGACATCCACGAAAATTTTTCTAGGACCGTGAAATAACATTATAAAAGCTAACTATTAGGGATACTTTTTATGGGAATTAACATTCATTCATTTACAACTTGCGAAGATTTCTCATTAACACACTCCGTCGCAAAGAATTATGCTACATGGGAAAACACAGCCTCCAGAATGAAATGTTTTTTCGCTCGTCCTATTATTGCTATTTCGATGCCCCTGACTGCAGCCATAGACGTTGTCGCGCATGCCGCAATGGCGCTCATTAAAATACCTGTTGTTGTAATAATCGGCATGCCCTGGACCATTGTTGCGAAAGTATTTAACACACGAACTCCCCCTTCCGATATTAAGATTACTTCTGTTTTCGTTCACATTTATGCAGTGGTACATGGAGTTCTTTGCGGAATAACACTCCCTATCATTGTATTATTGAATTCAGATAAGGGATCCAGGCTATCCAGCCGCTCACAACAAAGCCTACTAGACGCTGTGATTGAAAGGAATGCTACAGAACTAAGAAGACTAAGAGAAGCTCATGAAATTCAGGCGCAAACCGGCGGCAGCAATCAAACAGCACCTGCAGAGACCAGCTGTGACGATTCTTCTAGCTCGAATCCTAACTCTTCTACAATCACTTCTAGCAGCTCTCAAGAGGAAACCGAGCAATTCCCGACCCAGACTGTGTCACCACCACCTCCACCACCCCCGCCGCCGCCACTTCCCCAAGTAATTCTAACGAGATCACGCACGCCATCTCCTCCGCTTAGAGATTCTTCGAGCCCTATCGCTTCCAGCTCATCAGACACTAACGTTGAGGAAGGGGTACTTTTAGAACAAATTTTATCAGTTCTTAATACTTTGGAGGAAAAGCGTAACGCTCAAATTTTAAAGACCATTAACTCTGAAATCACTCAAGAGCTTCTGGTAGCGCGTCCAACGTTAACACCCGATGAAAATAGAAACTTTAAGAAGATGTTTTTTGAGATAGTTACCCCAAAGAAATTAAAGGAAAAGCTAACCGAATACAGCGATTTTTACAGCGATTTCTTGGAGGATAAATTAATCACAGAAGAGGGCAAGACGATAATTGAAAGTCTGACTCTGTCCAATATAATGAAATGGATTGGGAACGACATCACCATGATTGATATTCTAGAGAGCATTGAACAAGCAACAAACGCTGAAGTCAGAGACCTTAATAAAATTAAATTGTTTCAGTATACAAACATGTGCATCGCCGAGTTTGAAAGAAAATATGAAGAAGTCCGTCCTGCACAGGCTTCTTCATCCACCCAAGTCCCCAACGCTGATTACCGATATCGACAACGGTTAGAAAACCAAGCGAAAGAAATTGCTGAAAAACAGCGAATCCAAAGAGTTCGTACAGCTATTCCTATTAACATCGAATCACTTAGAAACGCCAACACCATCACAAAAACTTCTATTAGCGGCTTGTTAAGCCGCTATGATTATATTAAAGAAACGCTTTTCCCGTCGAGCGTCAACCTTGTCGATGATTGGATTGAATATCTAGATGATTATATGAAGAGTGATGCTAACGACGCTGAACTCAATCGTTTTATCCAAGAAGTAAACAACGCCTGTATAGAACAAAGGCCGGAATTAAGGGCTTACGTACAAGCCTCTACCAAGAACCCGTAGAGCTATAGAAGCCTATATTGCTGCGTATGCGGACAGATTAGGCTTCAAGCTCAATAAAAGTTCTCATAACAATTTTTGAAGACTTAAAAAAGTCATTAGCCAAGTTTGAGAAAAAACAACTCTTTCAAACTCAAAATAAGATTTACAAAACCTATTCGTTACACAAGGATTTTTTATGACAATTAACCCTCAAAACTTCACAAGAATTGAAAGCCAATCTTTAACCCATTATGTTGCAGGAAACTATGCGGAATGGGAGAAAAGCGCAAGCAGAGCAGAAAGCCTTTATGCCCGACCTTTGACTGCATTATCTATGCCTGTGACGGCTATCATTGATGCAGTCGCGCACGCAGTATTAGCGATCGTGAAACTTCCCGTTGCCTTAGTGATTGGAATGCCTTGGAGTTTGATCGCTACTAAATTCAATACCCGTACACCGCCTCAGGACATCAAAATCACTTCAGTTATTGTTCACCTTTACGCTGCGGCGTATAGTGCGATTTCTATAATTACACTTCCAATCGTCTTGATAGCAAATCCCGGCAAAGCTGCGGGCTTGAGTTATCATAAACCAACGCAACCAATCTTACCGCCAATTGAAAGCAGTGATAGTGAAGGTGAAAATGCTGCCGCTTCATCAAATCAAGCTACAAAAAGAGCCAATCAGTTAAAGGTGGATGAAAATTTTGCTAAGAAACTATCCGATACATTGACAAAACAATTAGGGCAATCGTCACAGCCGGCATCCTCAACAGAAGAAGTGCCAGGCAATGAAGCTCCTGTTCACCTTTACACTCAACAACCAGAGAATTTACAGCCGGCATCCTCAACAGAAGAAGCCCCAGGAAGTGAGGTTCATGAGCACCTTTCCACTGAACAACTGGATAATTTACAGCCAGAATCCACAACAGAAGAAGTGCTAGACTATGAGGTTTATGAGCGCCCTTCCATTCAAGATTTAAGTAATATTTTGAAAAAAAAACCAGCGATGATTCCTCGGCGACCATCTACAAAAAACCGTCTAAGTAACATTAATAATTTAGTTAAAGTTACAGATTCTGGTAAAGCAAGCTGCTCCATAGAACTACCAAAAGATCTTCCATTGACCGAACTAAAATCTCTTATCCCAACTTTAATCGAGGAACCCGTTTCTCCGGATAAAAAGGTAGAGCCAAGACAGGGTTTAACGTTATCAGATCTAACACTTAAAGGGACTGCAACTAAATTTCTTGGAGTAAAATCTACCTCGAAGCTTAATCTTGAACTAGTTCAGCGCTCATCGTAACATCTTGCGTCGCACACCGGTAAATGGTTGTGATTGTTTTGAGGCTGTGAAAAAATCTCGATCGAAATCAAACGGATTCTAATTTTTTTACAGCCTCTTTGGAAAAACTTGCTAAGGGGCTACTGCTCCTTAGTTTATTCCCAGGCCGCGGCTTCGGAGCTTAGCGTTAAAGAGACGGCATAAAAGCTTATATAATCTTTACCGTAATGCTTATACTTTTATTCTCTTAAATAACTAAAAAAAATTGACTCATCGCACAAATGAGTACATTTGACCCACCCGTCGGCAAACAATATTGACTTAAAACATTACATTCATTATAAATTAACACTAACCAGGGATTTTTTTTATGAATAATAATATTTCACAACATACAAGATGCGAAAATATTTCTTTAACCCATTACGTTGCCAGAAATTACGCTCAATGGGACAACAGCGCGAGCAGGGCAAAAAGCTTCTGCGCACGACCTTTTGCCGCACTATCCATGGCTGTGACTGCTATCATTGATACTGTCGCACACGCAGTGTTTGCGATAGTGAAAACTCCTGTTGCCGTAGTGATTGGCATGCCCTGGAGTTTGGTCGCTTGGAAAATCAACACTCGTACACCTCCTCAAGACATAAAAATCACTTCGATTATTACTCACATTTACGCTACAGCCCATAGCGCTGTTTGTATAATTGCACTTCCTATCGTTCTTCTCTTAAATCCCAACAATGCAGCCAGCTTATGTTATCATCAGGCAACACAACCAACTCAATCCACGCAGCCAATAGAACCAACTTCGAATCCTACTCCTACAGAAATTAGCGATGGTGAAAGTAGTGATGAAAAAATTGCTGAAATAAAACCCTCTGAGATAAAAAAGACCAAAAAGCTTCAGTCAGAACCATCTTTTTTGAATAATCCATCCACTTTATTACTGAAACCAAAAGAGCAAGCGTTACAGCCGGCATCTTCAACAGAACAACTGCTTGACGAAGAGGCTCTTGATAGCATTTCTGTTGGACGGCTAAGTTCTTTATTGAATAATAGGCCAGTAAGGCCAGTTCGGCGACCATCTAAAAAAACCCGAACAAGTGACATTAAGAATTCTGTTGAAAATATGACTTCTGGGATAGCAAGCAGCTCAACAGCTTCTCAAGAATCTCTTACCAAGACCGAACCAAAATCACCAAAGGTAGAGCAATTTAATCGACGGAATTTACCACCTTTATGGCAACAAGTGGTACACTCCGAGACAGTCGCAGTGAAATCTCCTTCCGCGACTGAAAAGACTACGCCACCAATTAAATTGAAGTTATCTGACCTCCAATACGTAGGGAATTCAATTAATTTTGCTAGAGCTAAATCTACTGCGGCGGCTCTAAGGAATGCGCACCGGCAATAAAAATAGGCATCGTAGCCTCGAAGAGGCTGTGATGCCGGACTCTATCTTTTCCCAGGATATTTCTTGTCAGCCTCTAAGCACAGTTTTTTTTCTTGTTCATTTCTAATCTTCCCCTAGCGCAAATTAGACTACTCAAATCAATAAAATCTCTAAAAATAAAAATTTACTTTAAACAATAAACTCACTGCTAAAAAAACGAACAGTAAACAAAAAACAGTGATTTATTATTATATAAACAATAAAATAAAAATCAGGTCAACCAATGGAAATTATTGTCTATTTTTTCACATGCTGAAAGGCAAGGGGGATGTATGCAACCAATCAATAGAGGTTCGAAAATAACCAGCGAAAGTAATCCTAAAGTTTCGAAAGGGAAAAAAAAGTCTAGAGCTCCTCGAGAACAAAAAGTAGCTCTTTCGGGAGAAGAAACAATAAAAAATATTACGAGTGCTTCACCACCACCTCTTCCTAAACGATCGGTCACCTCAAGACTCGGGAGCGGAGCGGCGTCCAGTTCAGAAGCTGCATCAAGCAATACTCCCGGAACTCGGGAATCAATTCCGGAAAGACCTCTTCGTGCGAAATCTAATATTTTACAAACAATACAATCTCTACAAAAACAAGGGTTAACTGAAGGATCTGTAAGAATCCAAGGGCAGAATGTCCCTCTCCAAAAACCATCAACTTCACCACGCCCTTCCCGATTTGAAAAAAACTCACCGAAGGCCGCAGCGGCATCAAGCAGCTCAGCTCAGTCTTCAGAAAAAAAATCCGTTCCGATTGCTTCATCATCATCAGCCGCAACGCAAGATATCGATTCTAAAAACTTTCCAAAGCTACGTGTAAGGCAAGAATCGCATGCTGGAGGGATGAGAGCGTTATCTGAATCGAAGAAATCTGTTAATGATGAAGTCTTGCGACATCCTAGCGCAAAAGGATTAGAACAGATAGGACGTGACCTAAGAGATTTAATGAGAGGTAGTTTAACGGGTCCTGATGTCGACGATGCTTTATCTTCCGGGATTTCAAAGTTAATTACGGCATTTAGACAAGGACCTACAAGAGGTGGAACAGCGAAACAAGTTGAATATTTCAATAATCTCGCAAAAAAAGAACTTCAAGTTGCAACACAATTCTTTCACCAAAAGACAGCGAGAGATGCCATTAAAAAATACAAAGGGAAAGCAGTCTTTCCACACGCTCCAATTAATTACTCCAATTTAGAAAGAACCAATTTCATCAATCGTGCCATTGAGAATCACGTGACCAGTGAGGGACCTATTGCGTTGGACGCAGCGGGCGCGCAAGCGATTAGGGTTAACTTAAAGAATATTATCAATGAGTTACTCGACACAGAGGATAAGTATATTGCTGCCATGGAAATAGCGCTACAGCCAAGATTTGCGCCTGAAGGTGAACCCCCTAGGACATTTTTCGAGCAAGCAGAACATAAAGGGTTTATTACATCACTTCAGCGTTATGAGTGGGAAACAAAACTCGGTGAACTTGTTCGGGACGCAAGAGCAGTTCGGGAAGGACTAGTCAGGGCTGAAGTGAATGGTAATGACGATAATCTTTCCGCAAGCTTAAGGTCTATATTCGAAGCCTATTCACCAGGGGCGATGTATGAAATCTCTCGCTCGATAGGAAAAATGATGTTGGTATTACCTGCATGGACCGATTTGATCGTTAGGATTGCGGCAAATAACGCCGGTAACCGACAAGAAGATCCTTTATTTGCGATGTTCAAGGCTATTGACCATGAAAATACAGGAAATACGGGAAGGGACTTGAGCAATTTCCCAATTATGCCTGTTCAACGTTTTCCACGTATTGAAATGATCCTTAAAGATATACAAAGAAAGCTTGACAAAGCCGGAGCGGCAGATGCCGCTGAAGCAATCTCACAAAGGGTGAACTGTTGCCTAGAACTAGGCACTCGGAATAATTATAATCAAATCGGAACCTAGATTCAAAAGATTTTATCTTTTAAATAGGTCGTAACAGCCTCCTTATCACTGATAAGGAGGCTTGTATTTTTTTCAAGAAGAGATCGAAGCGTCCAACCATTTTCATACCGATCCGAAAGAGAAATCCCTTGGTTTTCATGCAGGTATTTTAGAACCGGGAGATTACCATAGTCCGCAGCCTCGCGAACGAGATTAGCTGGGGAGAATAGTTTGCATCCGTTAGGTGGTTTTTTTTCGTAAAGTTTTTGAAAAAGCGGTTGCCCGGCATACCGTGCCGCATGTGCTAAAGCGCCAAAACCGTCATGAAGCATTTGGTGTAGAGAAACTTCACCGGTATCGATAAGAGTAAAAATTTCATCCCGCAGGTCTGCTTGTAACGCTAAATCCCAGTATTCTTGGAATTTCACAGAACTCACCGTTAGTTCTGTGGTAAATCGAGGCACAGCAAGATGATTCCAGCGAAATCTTTCAAAGCCAAAGCTTCTAGCGAGCGAGTGTTCATTGATGTCAAATTCCTTGCCATCTCCAATGCCGGTAATGGTTCTTTGTTCTTCTAGATTGCGCAGCAGGCGATTGACTGTAGGAGCGGCTATTTTCCTAGCATCAAGTGCAAGGGAATTTTCGAAGTATCCCAATAGATGAATGAGCTCGTGTCCAAAATTGATATGCGGTGGATAGCGAAGTCGTCGACTTCCGCCCTCAGGTAACTCCTCGATAAAATCATCGGGATCATCTTCTGTCGAAAGGGCAATTTGAAAGACCTCAAGTCCATTAATTTTACGTTTAAAAGTCTGGTCACCTTTTTCGGAGGGAGTAATGAATACAATATTATTTTGACCTAGTTCATAGACTTTTGTAAGAAGATCTCTGCCCAATTTCCTTGTTAGGAGTGTCTTAACGGTATTTTTTACAAGTCGAACAAACGGTTCGGAATCTTCAAAAAATGACCAGCATCCATTTTTCCCGACCAAGTTTTTATACAGAGTATAGCAGTGGGCATACTCATTATGCCGCATCGTATTGCTGGCTAATGGACCACAGAAAACGTCTGAAATAAATTCAGCGTCAAAGGAGTCAAAAAAAACATTTGAGGGAGGGAGGGCTTCAAGATTATAAAGTGGTGAAGAATAATTTACAGTCGAACTAGAAAATGCTGCCATCAAATAACCTTATTTTTTAAGCCAACAATTTGACATTGTTACAAATAGTATCAATAACAACACTATAATTCAATTCACATAATTAATTGAGAATTTTTATACTAAAGTGATGGAATGGAATCAATGATGTCAACATAAGAGCTTATGTCGCCCTTACAGGGCTCTGGGGTGTATATCGCCCTTAAGTTGACTCATTGGGAACGGCTTACACCTCAATCCCGCAAATTGTTTTTCTTCATGTGTATACGTTGCGTCTGAATAGATAGATCTTATATAATTTTCATTTTGGCTTTTTTCTAATATTTTTTTTCCGGTGCGACAAGATGCCCCTATTTTTATTCTTATTTCTCTCTTTATTGGCCAGCTGCCAGACCCAGCCAAAAAACCCCTTACACACCACCGAAATATGGGGAAGGAGCGATACTGCCACCCTTTCCACCAGGGAACCCATCTACAGGATTCAGATTCCTGAAGGATGGACCGTGATCATCCCGCCTTTGGAATCCTCTCTGACAGACACGACAGAACCACTAATGACCTTAATAAACCACGATGTCAAAGTTACTTTTCACAATTTTCCCGTCGCCAAAATGGACCAAAGAATACCACCGCAAGCCCAAATCACCCGTTGGAAAAAGCAATTTGATCAATTAGAAGAAACATCCGTGCTTTTAGTTCCCTTTGCCACCGGAGGATTTACGGGGATTCAGTTTGAAGCGACCGGAGTTCAAAAAGGGACTCTAATCTCGGTTAAGGCCTGGACCATGCAACTAACACCGGAACTATTTCAAAAACTCCCTGAAAAATCTCTGCAGGAAAAAAGTGATTGGACATTGAAAGCCGTGGGTCCTTCTGAACAACTAGAACTGTTACAAGAGGATCTGCAATTGATGGCGAGATCCATAGAACTTATCAGAGAGGTCCCTTCACGATGATAAAATTTATCGGTAGCGTCTATTTTGCTTTGATTTTGATAACAACAGCGGCTGTTACCGTTATTGCGGGGACTTTTTTAGAGTCCTACACCTCTTCCCATCTTTTCGCGGCAAGGTTAACCTATAGTAATCCTTTGTTCGCGCTCCTACTGTGGTGTTTTTTTATTAATATCTTTGTTTCCACACTACTCCGCTGGCCTTTTAAAAAGGCGCACATTCCTTTTATCATCACGCATTTAGGCCTTCTGATGATTCTGAGTGGACAACTCGTAAAACACTATGCCGGAACTCAGGGGATCATGAACATTTCAGAGGGGTGTTCCAGCTGCGAGTATTACTCGGAACACTCTCAAGCTCTGCAGCTCACGGATAAAAATGGCAAAACCACTTCCTATTCCATTTCCGAACACGAGGTCAACTCCCCCAATATAAAAATAGTCAGCTATCACCCAAATGGCTCTGAAAAATACCACAGCTGGATTCATGACGGAAAAGCATTCCTTACAGGACTGCCCCCTATCCCCGTAGAGACCTGGTATCCCGGGGGCCCTCCGCCTAAAGGAGTCGTAGCAAGAATACACCACGCCTCGTCAACCCCATGGCATATTTTCCCTATTAAAACCGATCACGAGGAAGAACTCATCAATAGTCTTGCCGACCAACATCCTTACCTCATCCTACTTGACCGTGAAAGGGACGGTGACGACGCTCCCCCAGAAGCTGTTTGGAGCTCCTTAGGGGGCAAGCACCACCGTGAAATCCTGTCTTCCTTATCGTCTGTAGCTATGTATGATGGAGGATTTGAGGGATACACCGCATCCCTGGAAGTCCCTTTCTACCATCTATCCGACACTCCTGAGGCTGAGCGGCAAGCATTGCTTCATGCGATTACAATACAACTTAGACAGCTGCGAGACCATCCTAAGGAGCTATCCCCCCCCTTAAAAATTATGTATGACGCTTCCGAGCTTGCCGAAGTGAATTTTGTTGAGGCCACCGTGAAATTTATGGACGAATGGGATCGTTCAAAAGAATTTTTATTTTTACAAGAAACAGAGTCTCCAACTCTTGCTGCGAGTTTAGCCGTGATCAATCGAGACTCCCTAATCGACTATTTACGTGTGATTTCCCCTGAAATACAACAATCCGCAGATCGCTTATCCAACGGCGCCCTTTTAAGCATTTGCTTTAAAGCTTACGGTTTAGAGCTCGGAAAAATAGCCCCTCCTAACCGCCAGGGACTCCTTCACGATTACTACGCCGCTTCTCTTTTTGACTCCCAGGTAAATCAAGCCATTCCAAAGCTCTCCAGATGGCATTTAGACGAAAAAGTCTCGTTCCTTCAAAGCTTTCCAATTGACGCTGAAGAACTTGTCAGACTGCACAAGGCCTATATTTCCTATTTGGCGTGGATTTCCCCCGATCTGGATCTCCCTAAGGAATACAAACCCTCTCTTGCGGAAATTATCGAAGCCATACGCCTAGTCACACCCCTCCAACCGCCCGCACAACTTCCCATCCCTGAAGATTTTCCCAAAGAAAAACCGCGCCTGGAAAGCCCACTCATTGCCGTTCGCAAAGGGGAGCCTGAAAGCCGCAAGGTTGAGGAACACCGTCCGATTGCTACTTTTGAACTGGAGGATGCAGGGTCTAAAGAACGTTTTACTCTAGTCTACGATCCTTACGGGTCAGCCCTGCAATGGCCCATCAAAAGGGGATCCTTGCTGGCGAAGTTCCAACCGGACTTCAAAACTCTTCCGCATACACTTAAGCTCCGTCAGGCAAGGCAAATCACCTACGCACACACAGGGCAACCATATAGCTACGAAGCGGATCTCTGGATTGAGCCCCAGCATGAACTTATTACACTTAGCATGAACCAGGTCTATGAAACCGATGACGGATTCCGCTTTTACCTTGCGGGGCTCTCTCCAGCAGACCCCGGGGCCTGGAAAAAAGTGCAAATCGTAGTGAATAAAGATCCGGGCAAGTACTGGCTAACTTACCCGGGAGCCTTATTATTGCTCCTAGGATCCCTCCTGCTATTTTTCCGCTCAAGACGCTCTTGATTTCACAGCCCCCCTCTAGTCCCCTTCACCGCCTCTTTTACCCCACTTTCCTTGATTACAATCGAAAACTTTCAGGGCTCTTCCCTGAATAAAAACCTCTTGACTCATCCACTTTTTAAAAAATATTTTTTACACTGTATACAAAACTCAAACCATTGCAAAACAACACCTTATAAAAAATAAATAAATTTTTATCGTTTAATATTAAAATTCTGCTGGAGAATTTAATTCCTAATCCGTATCTAAAAGAGGTAAATCCTTTTTTTGAAGGGATAGACTCTCTGAATGAAATCCAGTGAGTTCCCTGTTCAAAGAGAGAAAGAATTCCAAAAACAGACACTAAAAAATAGGAGTCTATCATGAAAAAAGTAGCACAAATCTCTTCTATGTTAGCAATGTTCGCAACTGCTGTAATGCTCACAAGCTGCTGCTGTGATCGTAACGACTGCTGCGATCCTTGCCCACAACCTTGCTGCCCTAAGCCTGTTTGTTGTCCAAAGCCAGTATGCCCACCAAAGCCTTGCTGTGCTCCAAGACCAGTATGCCCACCACCATGTGATCCATGCTGCTACTAGGCTAATTTGGCCGGGCCTTCGGGCCCGTCCTCCATTAATAACAAGGAAAAAAAGTGTTAAAAATAATAACAATCACAGTGAGTTTGATAGTGCTAAGCGCGCTGAATTCATGCTGCAGTGGTTGTTGCGGAGGCTCCTGTGGACCCACACGGTGCAAACCTCTCTGTTGCTGTGACGTGAAACCAAAACCATGCTTTAGTCCTCATATATGGAGAGATAAATACGAAAAACCCTGCGACTCTAGTTATAACTACTGAAGTGCCATTATTCGCGCGGTAGAAGAAATTCTACAATGTCAATAGCGTCACTTCAAAGCTTGCGATTCGTTATTTCGGTCCAAACATAGAAGGTTGCTTAAAAACACATTTCACTATTTGAAATGAAGAATAACAAGACAATAACCTAAGGAGTCTCTAGATGAAAAAACAATTGGGTTTTTTAGCCACGTTGCTTTTTTTGGCTACGGCAGCCTTGTTCATGGTTGGATGCTCGGACTCACGGTGCCACGCACCTTGTGATGATCCTTGTGCTCCAGTTTGTGCAGTCCCCTGTGCAACAGTAGACTGCCCAATACCATGCAAGCCTGTTTGCCCACCGCCATGCAAGCCCGTTTGCCCTCCACCATGCGGCGAACCTCTCTGCAAGCCACCAGTAAGATGCTGCCATCCTAGCAGTAACGAACTGTGCTGCCGTGATGGTATTACCGTATCTGCAAGAAACCCTTCTATGTGCATGCTCGGAGATCAATACCCTCTAGAGTTTGACGTAAAAGCATGTGATTCAGTTTGCGACGTTGTCGTAACTACACATCTTCCTGAAGGAGTTTCCTTTATTCGCAGCACACCTGAAGCGAAAGTTGAAGGACGCAAAGTGACATGGTACTTCGGTCCTATGGCAAAAGGCGAATGCCGCCCAGCAAAAGTATGGTTGAAGTGTGAGTGTGAAGGTGAGCTATGCGCTTGCTTCTGCGCTACTGCAACACCTGTACGTTTCTGCTCTCTTCTTTGCGCACATCCCGTACTAACATGCGAGAAGTGTGGTCCAGAAGAAGTTTGCCCAGGCGATGCTATTCACTATGTTGTAGCTGTAACAAACCGCGGAAGCTGCACAGCTGAAGATGTTGTCATTACTGACAATCTCCCAGAAGGTGTAGAGCACAGCAGCTGCCAAAGAACATTGGTATTCAAATTGGGATCCCTCGAGCCATGCCAAACAAAGAAAGTCAATTTCTGCGTAACAGCTGTTAAGAGAGGAAAAATCTGCAACACAGCTGTTGTAACAGCTTGCAATGCAGACACAACTTCCTGCCAATGGTGCACCAATGTTTGCCAAGAATGTATTGAACTAGTGAAAACTGGTCCTAAAGAACAAAACATTGGCAAAAATGCTGACTACCAAATCACAGTCACTAACCCGGGCGATAAGCCTCTAACAGAAGTTGTTGTTACTGATACAGCTCCACAAGCGACATCAATCGTGTCTGCTAATGGCGCTACTATCAACGGCAACCAAGCTGTTTGGAGACTTAAAGAATTGAAGCCAGGCGAGAAAGTAACATTTGCTATCACGCTGACAACCTGCACACCAGGCTGCTTCACAAACCGCGTTAACGTCAACAACTGCCAAGGTTGCTGTGCTAATGCTGAGTTCACTACACGTTGGAAAGGTCGCCCAGCTCTGAATGTTCAGATCTGCGATACAGACGATCCGATTTGCATCGGTGAGCCAACAAGCTATTGCATCACAGTTGTTAACCAAGGATCTGAATCTGATAACAACGTCGCAGTTGTTGTAAGATTCCCTGAAGAAATCGTTCCAGTTGGCGCCACAGGCGACAGCCCAGGAACAGTTTCAGGACAAACTGTAACGTTCACACCAGTCAACAACTTCGGACCAAGACAAACCTTGAGATTCCGTGTTGATGCTCGTGCGAAAAAATCAGGTGATGCGCGTGTTCTTGTTGAAGTCACATCTGACTCCATCAAAACACCAATCAGCCAGCAAGAAAGCACGATTGTTAACTAATCGTTGATTATTGCCCTTGATTTAGGCGGAGGTCGTTAAGATCTCCGCCTTTTTTTTTCTTTATCAGAGGCTGTTTTTTAGGAAGGGTGATGATGCCGGGAACAATTTACAAATTATTTATGGGGGTTCTATTAACCCCGGACCTTAAACTGTTATTGCAAAAGAGTTTTGAGTGGAAGAAACACCAGATTATTGCCGGGCCTGACACTCTAAGGGTGATCCCTTATGATCATAAAGAATACTTAGGCATTTATTTCGATGGTGACAATATTCCCTGGGATGAAATAGCATCAAAGTCTGAAAAGATACGGGACTCATTAGAAATCTTTTTTCCCGATCTTCGTACAGATAAACTAAAGATAATCCTATTTAACCAAATGATGTTTTCATAATGATCCCATTGATTTTAGGTTCTGCGTCGCCAAGAAGAAAAGAGATTCTTTCCTTATTCAAACTCCCTTTTCAAATCATCGCACCGAATTTCGATGAAGAG